>CACZSQ010000038.1 GCA_902783885.1 uncultured Bacteroidales bacterium | reverse complement strand
CACAGCACATCGCCTGCATCAACACACTGATGCAGGCGATTTTTGTGTGAAAATGAGGCCTATCTCCCCCGTCCACCCATCATTTTTGCTTGAATCGTTGGTGGCACTCTCCTGGGACGGGCGGTGCGAGGTTGAGATCAATAATTGTTGTGCTATTTTGGGCTCTGAAATGTTTTTTTCGTGGTTTTGTGAGTGAGGTTCAAGAATTTTTACTACTTTTGTGCTCGTAAACCTATAAACTAAACAACTTAAAACTAACTATGATCATTCCATCAGCTTTCTGGCTCGTGCCCATCGCATCTGTAGTGGCGCTGAGCATGGCATTTTATTTCTTCCGCACCATGATGGCTGCGGACGAGGGCACGCCTCGGATGCGTGAAATCGCCGGCTACGTCCGCAGCGGTGCCATGTCTTACTTGAAACAGCAGTACAAGGTGGTCACCATCGTCTTCGTGGTGCTGGCCATTCTCTTCGCCTTCATGGCCTATGGTCTGCAATGGCAGAACCCATGGGTGCCGTTTGCTTTCATCACGGGTGGTTTCTTCTCGGGTTTGGCCGGCTTCTTCGGTATGAAGACAGCCACTTATGCCTCGGCGCGCACAGCCAATGCCGCCCGTAAGAGCCTCGACGGCGGTTTGAAGATAGCCTTCCGTTCAGGAGCCGTCATGGGACTGACGGTCGTGGGACTCGGACTCCTCGACATAGCCATCTGGTTCCTCATCCTCAGCAACTTCTACGAAGGCGACCGCATGGCCCTCATCACCATCACGACGACGATGCTGACCTTCGGCATGGGTGCTTCGACACAAGCTCTCTTCGCCCGTGTGGGCGGCGGCATCTACACGAAGGCAGCCGACGTGGGCGCAGACATTGTGGGCAAGGTTGAGGCCGACATCCCCGAGGACGACCCGCGCAACCCCGCAACCATCGCGGACAATGTCGGCGATAACGTAGGAGACGTGGCCGGCATGGGTGCCGACCTCTACGAGAGCTACTGCGGCTCTATCCTCTCCACGGCAGCCCTTGGCGCTACAGCCTTTGCCATGAGCGGGGACATGCAGATGAAAGCTGTCATCGCTCCGATGCTCATTGCCGCCGTGGGCGTGTTCCTAAGCATCTTCGGCATTTATCTTGTACGCACGAAGGAAGGAGCGACCATGCGTGATTTGCTGCGCTCATTAGCCGTGGGTACGAACATCAGCGCTGTGCTCATCGCCGTGGCCACATTCGCCATTCTCTATTTCCTCGGCATCGACAACTGGCTTGGCCTCTCATTCTCCGTCATCTCAGGTTTGGCAGCTGGCGTCATCATCGGCCAGGCCACAGAGTACTACACCAGCCACTCCTACAAACCGACACAGAAGATTTCAGAAGCCGGCTTGACAGGTTCTGCAACCGTTATTATTAAAGGTATAGGAACAGGCATGATCTCGACGTGTATCCCCGTGGTCACCATCGGTGTGGCAATCATGCTCAGCTACCTGTGTGCCAACGGCTTCGACATGGAGATGAGCGCAGAGGCACTGTCTCACGGCCTCTATGGTATCGGCATCGCCGCCGTGGGTATGCTCTCTACACTGGGCATCACCCTTGCCACCGATGCTTATGGTCCCATCGCCGACAATGCCGGCGGCAATGCCGAGATGAGCGAGCTGGGCGAAGAGGTGCGCCATCGCACCGATGCCTTGGATGCTCTCGGCAACACCACCGCCGCTACAGGAAAGGGCTTCGCCATCGGCTCTGCAGCGCTCACAGCTCTGGCTCTGTTGGCGTCATATATCGAAGAAATCAAGATTGCCATGGAGCGCACCGGCATGACACTCACGAACCTCAAGGGCGAGGTCATCGCTGCTGCCGATGCCACGATTCCCGATTTCATGAATTACTTCCAAGTCAACCTGATGAACCCGCGTGTGCTTGTCGGCGCTTTCATCGGTGCCATGGCGGCCTTCCTGTTCTGCGGCCTCACGATGGAGGCTGTAGGCCGAGCTGCCCAGAAGATGGTGGAAGAGGTGCGCCGTCAGTTCCGTGAGATCAAGGGCATCCTCGAGGGCAAGGCAACGCCCGACTACGGTTCCTGTGTTGCCATCTCCACGCGTGCTGCTCAGCACGAGATGATCTTCCCGTCGCTTCTGGCCATTGCCATTCCTATCATTGTAGGCTTAGTCCTCGGCGTGGCTGGCGTTCTCGGTCTGTTGGTCGGTGGCTTGGCTGGCGGCTTCACGCTCGCTGTCTTTATGGCCAATGCTGGCGGTGCTTGGGACAATGCCAAGAAGATGGTCGAGGAAGGCAACTTCGGTGGCAAGGGCAGCTTCGCACACAAGGCAACCATCGTAGGCGACACCGTCGGCGATCCGTTCAAAGACACCAGTGGACCATCGCTGAACATCCTCATCAAGCTGATGTCCATGGTCAGCATTGTCATGGCCGGACTCACTGTCGCCTTCTCGTAACCTCAAGATTCTTTACTTAGCAAGGGGCTGTGTCGTTTGATTAGACACAGCCCCTTGCCTTTTATATATTTCGCTTGAAAGATGAGGAACTATTGCGTCAGAAGCTTCAGTTTTGCCGGTTTCAGCCCGGGCGCCGTTGCGGTGAGGGTGACGGTAGCGGGCTGAAGACCTGCACGAAGGATGGCGAGTGCACGGCCCTCGTAGAGGCGGCGATGGTCGGTAGCCGTGAGCTCGTCGCTATAGTGATCACCCGAAGATACGGCGATGAGGGAGCAAGGGGCAGACTCTCCCCTCTGCCCCTCCCTAAGGTGGGGAGTAGTATCTATTGAGAAATGGACATCCATATTCGCAGTGGGGACTATGCGGCCTTTTTTGTCAATAGCTTCCACGCTTACGTGCTGGAGGTCGATGCCATCGGCGTGCCAGTAAGAGTTGAGAGTGGAGTGTTGAGAGTGGAGAGTTGAGAGTTTAGAGTTTAGGGTGGTGGGGAGGTCTGGCACGAGACGGAGGGCAACGGCAGGTCCGGCGGTCTCTTCGCGGTGGCGGGCAACAATCTTGCCTGCGTTGCGGGCTATGGCTTCGATGTATCCAGGTTCATAGTTGAAGGCATCCCAGCGAATCTGGTTGCGCACCTTTGGGTTGCTGCGGTCATTCTTCTTGGTGCCGAGACTGCGGCCGTTCATGATGAGTTCCACCTCATCGGCATTGGTATAGACGGTGAGGTTCAGCGCCTCGCCCGGTGTGCGCGTCCAGTGGTCGGAGAGGCGACGGATGCGCTGTTTGACACCGTTCCACTCTATGTCGCGGCTCTGCTCCTGGAAGCACAAGTGCACGACGGGCTCATCCGAGAAGATGCTCTTGGCGAGATAGGCGTTGGGCTTCGTGGTGAGGTCAATATAGAAGACACCCTGCGCCCAGCCTTTGGCCGGCCACCCCTGGCTCTCGCCCAAATAGTCGATAGCGCCCCAGTAGGCGAGGCCGATGACCTTTGAGAGATCCATCTCGTAGTAGTTAGGTCCCATGGCAGCAGTTGTAGCTTCGCTCTGGTAGAACATCATCCACGGGAATTTCTGTCCGTCGCCAGGGAAATACATATACCTATAATTATATGCAGCTATGTCGGTCTCCATCACCAAAGGTGCAGGCAGTGAATCGGTTTCAAGCGAGCGACCACGCGGATGCATCGCCACGGTAATCAGGCGAGTATCATCGTAGCGCTTTAGCAGGGGCTTCATCATGCGGTAAGGTGTCACGCCCCAGTCGGCAAAAGGAATGTTCCAATAGGTCTGCAATTCATTTCCGAGGCTCCAGAACACGATGCTGGGGTGATTCCTGTCGCGTGTAATCCACTCTGGGATATCGTGCTGCCACAGATCCATCCACTCTGCACGTCCACCGCAGTATTGTGTGAGCCATTTGTCGTAGAGTTCATCCACAACGAGGATGCCCAGGGAGTCGCAGAGGTCGAGCAGGCTCTCGCTGTAAGGGTTATGCGAAGTCCTGATGTGATTGAAGCCGAAGTCCTTGAGCAGGCGCAGGCGCTTCTCAATGGCTCTGGGATAGGCTGCTGCGCCGAGGGCACCGAGGGTGTGATGGTTGGCGATGCCCTTGAGAATCACCTTGCGGCCATTGAGTTTCATGCCAAAGGCAGGGGAGAACTCCAGTTGGCGAATGCCAAAGCGTGAACGGACGCAGTCGGCCACGCTGCCATCAGCGTGACAGACTGTGACTTCGGCGGTGTAGAGATAGGGATCATCTATGTCCCATCGATGGGCATTTGGCAAGGAGATGGCAGACAACATATATTCACGCGTCTTCTGGTTGCCACGGAAAGGCGCTACGGTCTGCTGTTCAGCCACGACTTGGCCGTCACAGTTGAAGATACGTGTTGTGAAAGTAAGCTCTTTCACGCCCCGTTCCAGACAGGTTGCCTCTGCCTGCACAAAAACGCTGTCAGTACCATTTGTGGTGATGCGTAATGGATGGCGTGTGAAATAGGTGTTGGGGTCGGTGGTAATCAGGTGGACGTCGCGGTAGATGCCGGCCCCTGTGTACCAACGGCTGTTGTTGGCTCTGCGGCTGTCTGCGCGTACAGCCAGGACGTTTGTCTCGCCCCACTTCAGGAGCTTGGTTACATCTGCCTCGAAGCCCAAGTAGCCGTAGTCCGTTTTGCCGATGAACTGACCATTGAGGTAAGCATCTCCCGTGTACAGGATGCCCTCGAAATCGATGAGCACTCTCCTACCCCGCCATGCCTCGTCGGGCACGAATGACTTGCGGTACCAGCCAATGCCCATCTCCTTGAACCCACGCGGCGAGAGACGGCTTTTGACGTTGGCCCCCGGGTCGCTCGTGTCGGGTCGTTCATCCTCGCCAGGCACTACCCAAGGCTGTTCAATCTGGAAGTCGTGAGGCAGGTCAAGCATTCGCCAATCCGCATCGTTTACGGCTGGCTGTTCTGCCTGTTCAATGTCTCCAGCGTGAAACTTCCATCCGAAGTTGAAAAGAGTTGATGTTCGCGGCTGCAGGGTTGACAACAGCAGGACAACAGAAGCCAAAAATGTATTCATAAGGCCGAAAGAGTGAGTTTAATGTGAGTAAAACTTAATATTTGCCTGCAAATATACACTTTATTCCATGATTATTATTACAAAAGGAGAAAAAAGAGTATCTTTGTTTTTGAAATCATTCGATTATCAAGTCCAACCCTAAAAAACAAACACAATGAAAAAAGCATTCATGACCTTCGCAGCATCAGCTGCCGTCGTTGCAGCAACCCTCTGCAGCTGCGCAACTATCAACAGCGGAGCCGCCATCTCCTCCAACAGCCCCATCGGTCCCAAAATGGGCGAGGCTAAATCTACCATTATCCTCGGAATGTGGAGCAGTAAGGGCAAGGAGAACAACCTCCAGAAGGCAGCCCAAAACGGCGGCATCACAAAGATTTCCCATGTGGAGTACATCGACAAGTCCGTATGCCTTGGCTTGTGGATCAACCACACCACCCGCGTCTATGGCGAATAAGCCTTCGAACTGTCATAGCACCATCGCCCAACACCCCCTTGGATGAAGTTCTTATCCTATAGGAGTGATGGGCGATGGTTTTAAAGTGATGGTCTGACAGCTATGCTTAGCTGAAGGTGAGGTGGTCGTCCTCGGCATCTACGCGGATGGCATGGTCGCGGCTGACGGTGCCGGCAAGGATGGCACGCGAGAGGTCGTTGAGGAGCAGGCGCTGGATGGCACGCTTCACCGGACGGGCACCGAACTCAGGATCGTAGCCCTCGCGGGTGAGCAGGTCGATGGCTGCATCGGTGAGGTCGAGTGTGATGCCGTTCTGACCGAGCATCTTCTGCACAGCGCTGACCTGCAGCATCACCACCTGACGGATTTCAGCCTGCGTCAACGGTTCGAACATAATCGTCTCATCGATACGATTCAGGAACTCAGGACGTATGGTGCGTTTCAATTGCTCCATCACGGTGCGCTTGGTCTCTTCGATGACGGCCTCGCGATTGTGGGCGGGCAGGGTTCTCTCGGCGTCGTAATCACCTTTTATACTCCCATTGACGGGTGAATCAAGTTTGGCGAACTGCTCGCGGATGTACTCACTGCCGAGGTTCGAAGTAAGGATGATGATGGTGTTCTTAAAGTTGACCGTGCGACCTTTGTTGTCGGTGAGCCGGCCGTCGTCGAGCACCTGCAGGAGTGTGTTGAACACGTCGGGGTGTGCCTTTTCAATCTCGTCGAAGAGAACGACGCTGTAAGGCTTGCGGCGCACGGCCTCGGTGAGTTGTCCGCCCTCGTCGTAACCTACATATCCCGGAGGTGCACCTATGAGCCTGCTGACGCTGTGTTTCTCCTGATACTCTGACATGTCGATACGCGTCATCATCGTCTCGTCATCGAAAAGGAACTCGGCAAGCGCCTTGGCCAGTTCGGTCTTACCGACACCCGTGGTACCGAGGAAGATAAAGGAACCGATGGGTCGCTTGGGGTCTTGCAATCCAGCCCGTGAACGCCGCACGGCATCAGCAACGGCTCGGATGGCCTCATCCTGCCCAATGACACGGCGATGCAGTTCCTCTTCGAGGTGCAGCAACTTCTCGCGCTCACTTTGCAGCATCTTCGACACAGGGATGCCAGTCCAGCGGCTGACAACCTCGGCGATGTCATCGGCGGTCACTTCCTCTTTAACCATCGCCTCTGCGCCTTGCGCGCTGCGGAGCTGCTCCTGAATCTTCTGGATTTCTGCTTCGAGAGACTGTAAGCTCCCGTAGCGTATTTCAGCAACACGGGCGAAGTTGCCTTCGCGCTCAGCGCGTTCTGCCTCAAACTTCAGCTGTTCTATCTGCTGCTTGTTAGCCTGTATTTTGGAGAGTAGAGCTTTCTCACCTTCCCACTTGGCCTTCATCTGCTGTTCCTGTTCGCGCAGATCTGCGATGTCGCGGTTGAGGGATTGCAGTTTAGCAGCGGCGACGGAATCTCCGTTCACACTTTCGGCCTCGCGCTTGATGGCTTCGCGTTCGATTTCAAGCTGCTTGAGGCGGCGACTGATTTCATCCAGTTCCTCTGGCACACTGTCGCGCTCCATGCGGAGCTTGGCTGCGGCCTCATCCATCAGATCGATGGCCTTGTCGGGGAGGAAGCGGTCGGTGATATAGCGGTTGGAAAGTTCTACGGCAGCGATGATGGCATCGTCCTGGATACGTACGCGATGGTGGTTCTCGTAGCGTTCCTTCAGCCCACGCAGGATGGAGATGCTGGAGAGAGTATCCGGCTCATCAACCATCACACTCTGGAAACGGCGCTCGAGGGCCTTGTCCTTCTCGAAGTACTTCTGGTACTCATCGAGGGTGGTGGCACCGATGGCGCGCAGTTCGCCGCGCGCCAGGGCTGGTTTCAGAATGTTGGCAGCATCCATGGCGCCTTCACTCTTGCCGGCGCCTACGAGGGTGTGTATCTCATCGATGAAGAGGATGATGCGTCCCTCGCTCTTGGTGACCTCGTTGATGACGCTCTTCAAGCGTTCCTCGAACTCACCTTTGTACTTGGCACCGGCGATGAGCGCGCCCATATCGAGGGAGAACAGTTGCTTCTCGCGCAGGTTCTCAGGCACATCGCCCCGTAGGATACGATGGGCGAGTCCCTCCACAATGGCAGTCTTGCCCGTACCCGGTTCACCTATGAGAATGGGGTTGTTCTTGGTGCGGCGACTGAGGATCTGCAGCACGCGGCGAATCTCCTCATCGCGCCCGATGACGGGGTCGAGCTTGCCGGCACGTGCTTCCTCTATCAGGTTGCGGGCATACTTGGAAAGACTCTGGTAGGTGTCCTCACTCGACTGCGACTTCACCTGCTGTCCGCCGCGCAGTTCACGAATGGCTGCGGCAAGTTCTTTCTCCGAGACGCCTGCATCTTTGAGGATTCTGGCTGCGGTGGAACCGCTGCCTATGATGGCGAGCAGGAGAAGTTCGATGGTGACAAACTCATCGCCCTGCTTGGCGGCCAGTTCCTCGGCACGGGACAGAATGCTATTTGTTTCACGTGCAAGGTAGGGCTCCCCACCTTCCACGCGCGGCAGACTCTGCAGCTGGGCTTCAACGGCCCGAGTGACAGCCTGCTCGTTGACAGACAACTTGCGGAACAGGAATTGAACGACCTGCTGACCAGTTTTCATGATGGCAGCGAGCAGATGCTCCGGCTCGATAGCCTGCTGACGACGGGCCTCGGCGGTGTGAACGGCCTCCTGCACGGCCTCTTGTGCTTTGATGGTAAATTTCTCGAAGTTCATATCAAGGAAAGATTTAAAGAATTAAACATCAATTATTAAATAAAGAAATATGAGGATTCAATGGTTACGAGGTTCAAGTGTTCAAATGCCCTGCGGCAAAAGGTGTGCGAAAGACAACAGAGCGGCCAGAAAGTCAGAATATCAGACTTTTTGGCCGGGCGTTACCTATAATCAGTGATTTTTTAGCACATGATGGCAGCTTATTTGGCCATTTGAAGATAAATCTGTACTTTTGCAGCAGAAAAAGAGAAGGATATGAAACTATCAGAACTCCAGACAGGAGAACGGGCTTACATCGTGAAAGTGAGCGGTCACGGCGGTTTTCGCAAACGCATCATCGAGATGGGTTTCGTCAAGGGACAACCCGTGGAGGCCCTGCTCAACGCGCCTTTGCAGGACCCCGTGAAATACAAACTCATGGGCTACGAAGTGAGTCTGCGACATGAGGAGGCGAAGATGATTGAGGTAACAGACTCTCCCCCCGCCCTCCCTGTTAGGGAGGGAGCGGTCACCAAACAAGAAGAGCCTCTTTCTCAGATGGATTCTACTCCCCTCCCTAACAGGGAGGGGCAGGGGGGAGAGTCCGTGGGGTCCGGGTTTGGCACCTCTATCTCCGTTGCCTTGATTGGCAATCCCAACTGCGGCAAGACATCGCTGTTCAACTATGCCAGCGGCGCCCACGCACGGGTGGGGAACTACTCGGGAGTCACGGTGGATGCTACAACAGCAACAGCAGAGCAGGAGGGCTACACTTTCCACCTGACGGACTTGCCCGGCACTTACTCCCTCTCCTGCTATTCTCCCGAGGAGCTCTACGTGAGGCATCACCTTGCCAACGAACAGCCCGACGTCATCATCAACGTCATTGATGTCTCAAACCTCGAACGCAACCTGTACCTGACCACACAGCTCATTGACATGAATCTGCGCGTCGTGTGCGCGTTGAATATGTTCGATGAGTTTGAGAAGCGTGGTGACCAGGTGCAGCTTGACACGCTCTCCACGCTTTTCGGCGTGCCGATGGTTCCGACCTCGTTCAAGAGCGGCCGCGGCGTGAAGGAGCTCTTCCACACGGTCATCAAGGTGTTTGAGGACCAGGAACCGCGAGCACGACATATCCATATCAACTATGGCCACGAAATCGAAGACGGCATCGCCCATATCCAGCAGTTCCTGAAAGCCGATGAACACTTGAGCACACGTTTCTCCACGCGTTATCTGGCCTTGAAGTTGCTGGAGCACGACACCGAAGCGATACACTTTGTGGAGAGCCATGTGGAGAGCGAGCACCGCAGCGAGGACCGTAAGCGTCTGATGGCCGCCCGCGACTATGCCGGCGGTCGCGTTCTCCAGGAAACGGGCGTTGACTCCGAAACAGCAATCATGGATGCCAAGTATGGCTTCATACACGGAGCACTCTCAGAGGCAGAGTTCCGCACGGGCACCAAGCGCGACACCTACCGCACCACGCATCGCCTTGACAACCTGCTCTCTAACAAGTATCTGGGATTCCCCATCTTCTTCCTCATCCTCTTCGTGATGTTCCAGACCACCTTTGCCCTGGGTCAGTATCCTATGGACTGGATAGAGGCAGGCGTGGAATGGCTTGGTGAGTGGATAGGCTCAACGATGAACGAGGGTCCTCTGCGGTCGATGCTCGTCGATGGCGTCATCGGCGGCGTAGGCTCTGTGATTGTCTTCCTGCCCCAGATTCTGATTCTCTATTGTTTCATCTCTTTCATGGAAGACTGCGGCTATATGGCCCGTGCAGCCTTCATCATGGACAAACTGATGCACCGGATAGGTCTCCACGGCAAGTCATTCATCCCGTTGGTGATGGGCTTTGGCTGCAACGTTCCTGCCGTGATGGCCACGCGCACCATCGAGAGCCGCCGCTCTCGCCTGATCACGATGATGATTCTTCCCTTCATGTCGTGTTCCGCGCGCCTACCTATATATATAATGGTGGTGGGGACATTCTTTGCGGCGCAGTGGCGCAGCACAGTGCTGGTGGCACTCTATGCCATCGGCATCCTGATGGCTGCCCTGGTCTCGCGCATCTTCGCTACCTTCATCATCAAAGGCGAGGACACCCCCTTCGTGATGGAGCTACCCCCCTACCGATGGCCCACAGCCCAGGCTATCGGTCGCCACACGTGGGAGAAGGGAAAGGAGTACCTGAAGAAGATGGGCGGCATCATCCTCGTGGCCAGCATCCTCGTGTGGGCGCTGAGCTACTTCGGTCCTACATCGCAAAATGAGAAACTCATTTCAACGGCTCCCTCTATGGAGGCCTCATACCTCGGCCGTATGGGTAAGGGCATTGAGCCGCTGTTTGCCCCGCAGGGCTTCAACTGGAAGCTGGATGTGAGCCTCATCGCGGGCGTGGGTGCCAAGGAGATTGTTGCCTCCACCATGGGTGTCCTCTATGCGGGCGACGACAGTTTCGGCGACGACGACACGTTCGCCGAAGACAACAACAAATACACGCATCTGCGCCAGCTGATGGCCGCAGACGGCATCACGCCGCTCATCTCGTTCGCCTACCTGCTGTTCATCCTGCTTTACTTCCCTTGTCTGGCAACCATCGTTGCCATCAAGAACGAGACCGGCAGCTGGCGATGGGCTGTTTTTGCAGCCTTCTACACCACCGCCGTGGCATGGATTGTTTCAGCCCTTTTCGTGCAAATAGCCCAACTGATGTAGTCTTTTTCAAGGAACAGCATTGTGCAATTATTCATTGTCATCCTCATCCTTCTGGCTTGCGTAGGCTACACCGCACGACGCCTGTGGAAGCGTTTCCACACGACATGCCACACGGGTGATGTCCGCTGTGCCGGCTGCCCGATGGCAGACTCGTGCTGCCACAAACACAAAGAGGCTGTGTCACTTCGGTAATGACACAGCCCTCTCTTTCCTGTAGTGTCCTTCGACTTAAAGGATTATTCGTTGCTCAGTTTCTTGGCAAGCTTCTCAAGCATATCGCGCGTCATTGAAGCAAGACCGAAGTTAGCGTGCCAGCCCCATTCCTCGCGAGCGGCGCTGTCGTCCAGGCTGTCAGGCCAGCTCTCGGCGATGGACTGCTTCAGGGGATCCACCTGATACTCCATCTTGAAGTCGGGCTTGCGCTTGCGAATCTCAGCATAGATCTTCTCAGGCGGGAAGCTCATAGCAGTGACATTGAAGCCGTTGCGGTGGATGAGTTTGTCGGGATTAGCCTCCATAAGCTCGGTGCAGGCGCGCAGGGCATCAGGCATATACATCATATCCATGCGTGTACCCTCGGCAATGGGACAGATGAACTTCTCACCGCGCACGGCTGAATAGAAGATGTCCACAGCATAGTCGGTGGTGCCGCCGCCCGGAGGGGTCACATAACTGATGAGGCCGGGGAAGCGTACGCTGCGCGTGTCAACGCCGTACTTGGTGTAGTAGTAGTCGGAGAGCAGCTCGGTGCAGACCTTGCTGACACCGTAGATAGTCTTGGGACGCTGGACAGTGTCCTGAGGTGTCAACTCGTGGGGGGTGGAGGGGCCGAAGCTGCCGATACTGGAGGGCGTGAAGACTGCGCACTTGTTCTCGCGAGCAACCTCGAGGACATTCCAGAGGCCGTCGATACCAATCTTCCATGCCAGACGCGGCTTCTGCTCTGCCACGACGCTGAGTAGCGCTGCCAGATTATAGATGGTGTCAATGCCATATTGTTTCACAACCCCAGCCATCTGCTCGCCGTTAGTGACATCGGCAATGGCGGAGGGACCGCCTGCTGCCAATTCGCCTTTTGGTTCAGCACCTGGGATATAGCCGGCCACCACGTGGTCGCTACCATAGATTTTGCGAAGTTCGGTTGTCAGTTCAGAGCCAATCTGGCCCGTTGAGCCAATCACAAGGATGTTCTTCATTGCTTTCTGATAGAGTTAGTTTGAATGGTTTTGTTTAACTTTACGCTGCAAAGGTATGCAAAAATGTGAAAAGCGAAAAGTTATTATGCGAAAAAATCATGAATATAAATAATAATGTATAACTTTGTGGCCGAAATGCAATTCTTATACACCCTATCATGAGACGATTGCTGGTTCTTGCGTCCCTCTTCTGTTGCTGCGCCTGCATGACAGCCGGCAAGCACATTCTGTTTGATGCAGGCTGGAAATTCATGCTTGCCGACACCCCCGATGCTGCCCTGGCTGGTTACGACGACAGGGCATGGGCGGCCGTGGAGCTTCCCCACGACTGGAGCGTGGCTGCACCGCCACAGGCCGATGCCCCCGCAGGCAACGACGGCGGATGGTACGCTACGGGAACGGGGTGGTACCGCAAGAGTTTTATACTCAAGCGTGTGGCAGCGCACACGGAGCTTTATTTCGAAGGCGTTTACGAGCGTGCAGACATCTATGTGAACGGCCACAAGGCTGGGCACCATGACTACGGCTACACCTCGTTTGCTGTGGATGTCACTCCGTATTTGGTACGGGGGCGCAATGTGGTAGCTGTGCGCGTAGATAACTCCCGACAGAAGAACTGCCGCTGGTACTCGGGATCCGGCATCTATCGTCACGTATGGCTGGAGGAGAGCGGCGCCATTCATTTCGCTCCACATCAAGACAAGGGCATCAGCGTAACTACCCTGAGTGTCACCGACGGACACGCACAGCTTTGCATAAAAGCAACGATGGCGAATGAGGCTACCGGTTACCGCGATAGCTTGGTGTTTACCGCCCGCGTCGAAGACCAGACAAAGCGTATTAACGTCAAGTTTATGGAAGAGCACCCACATATATCCGCTGCGGCATTGTTGGACATCCCTCACCCCCGCCTGTGGACGCTGGAGAAACCGGAGATGTACACCGCTCATCTGACATTGTCACAGGAGGATGGCACCATCTTGGATGAGGCCAACGTGTCCTTCGGCATACGCACTATAGAATATGATGCCAAGCAGGGCTTCCGTCTCAACGGACAGCCCATCCTCATCAACGGTGCCTGCCTGCATCATGACAACGGCCTGCTTGGGGCTGCTTCGTTTGATGCGGCAGAAGTCCGCAAGGTTCGGTCGATGAAAGAGGCCGGCTTCAATCTGCTGCGCACCTCGCATAATCCGCCGTCGCCCGCCTTCTTAGCAGCTTGCGACAGCTTAGGAATGCTGGTCATCGATGAGGTCTTCGACGGATGGCGCTCGCAGAAGAATCCGCATGACTTTCACCTTTTCTTCGACGAACAAGCTGAACAGGAGGTGCAAAGTATGGTACGGCGCGATGTCAACCATCCCAGCATCATTGCGTGGAGCATCGGCAACGAAGTCATCGAGCGTAAGGATATCCGTGTGGTGCACACGGCTAAGATGCTGAAGCGTGCCACAAACCGCATCGACGGCTCGCGACCGGTCACTGAAGCCCTATGTGCGTGGGATGACGACTGGGATATCTACGACCCTCATGCAGAGGTTTTGGACATTGTGGGCTATAATTACATGTTGCATAAACACATGGCCGACCACAAGCGTGTGCCGGAGCGCATCATCTGGCAGACGGAGTCTTATCCAGCTGATGCCTTTATGAACTGGCAGACGGTGCGCGACAACGCGTATGTCATAGGCGACATCGTGTGGACTGGTCTTGACTACCTCGGAGAGAGCGGCATTGGTGGTTGGCGCTATGCCTCATGGCCACAGGGTGAGCACTACGAGCGCAGCCAGTGGCCGTGGCATGGAGCCTACTGTGGTGATGTAGATATCACAGGCTTACGAAAGCCCGTCAGCTACTACAGGTCGCTGTTGTGGAATGGCAACGTGGGTGTTATCGACGGCAAGGCATCGGCTTTGTATATGGCCGTGCGTGAACCCGATGGCTATGTGGAGCCTATACGCACTACGATGTGGAGCACGTGGCCCACGTGGGAGTCATGGAACTGGCCTGGATGGGAGGGTAAAGACATACAGGTGGAAGTGTATAGCCGTCATCCGCGTGCGCGTCTTTTGCTGAACGACAAGATAATAGGGGAAAAATCCTGCGACGAGAGCACAGCCTTCATGGCGACATTCACATTGCCTTACACGGCAGGTGCGCTTACGACGGAGGCTTTGGATAGCGGTGGTGAGGTGGTTGAGAGGCGCACGCTGCGCACTGCAGGGGA
Source organism: uncultured Bacteroidales bacterium (assembly GCA_902783885.1). Taxonomy (GTDB): domain Bacteria; phylum Bacteroidota; class Bacteroidia; order Bacteroidales; family Bacteroidaceae; genus Physcousia. The sequence goes on along the minus strand of CACZSQ010000038.1, from coordinate 19,433 downwards.
GCCTGCAGCCCTTCGCTTGACTGCCGACCGCTCACAGATGTGTGCTGACGGGCAGGATTTGGTATATGTCACCATAGAGGTAATAGATGCAGATGGACATATATGCCCGCAGGCTACAACGCCCCTGACAGCCCAGCTCACAGGCCCAGCCTCGTTGGCAGCCTTCGGCAATGCCGACCTCCGAGAGACCGACAGCGTGCAGGACAACAGGCATCCTGCATGGCACGGACGTGCACTGCTCATCGTACGGGCATCTCACAAAAGCGGTAAGACATGCGTGACAGTGTCGGCAGAGAGCCTGCGATACGGCACCATCACTCTCAACAGCCGTGTGCGATGAGCGTAGATGTTAAACAAATCTTAATGCAGCACAAAAAGTTACGGCGATTGTAGGCCTCCTATAAAACTTTTCACTACCTTTGTCCTCAGATTCCACATTAAACGCTTAAATTTCTTAAACCTTTAAACTATATTATTATGTACGGAAAAATGCAACAGCATCTTCAGCAGACGCTGAAGGAGATTCGCGAGGCAGGTCTCTACAAGGAGGAGCGCCTCATTGAGAGCCCGCAGGCCGCTGCCATTCAGGTGGCCGGCAAGGAAGTCCTGAATTTCTGCGCCAACAACTACCTTGGCCTGAGCAACCATCCCCGCCTCATCGAGGGCGCCAAGAAGATGATGGACCGCCGCGGCTACGGTATGTCCAGCGTGCGTTTCATCTGCGGCACACAGGATGTGCACAAAGAGCTGGAGGCAGCCATCAGTAAGTTCTTCAAGACCGAGGACACCATCCTCTACGCAGCCTGCTTCGATGCCAACGGCGGCGTCTTCGAGCCCCTGCTCACCGAGGAGGATGCCATCATCAGTGATGCCCTGAACCACGCCAGCATCATCGACGGCGTGCGCCTCTGCAAGGCCAAGCGCTACCGCTATGCCAACGCCGACATGGAGGATCTGGAGCGCCAGTTGCAGGCCGCTCAGGAACAGCGCTTCCGCATCGTGGTCACTGACGGTGTCTTCTCGATGGACGGCAATGTGGCTCCGATGGACAAAATCTGCGACTTGGCTGAGAAGTACGATGCTCTGGTGATGGTCGATGAGAGCCACTCTGCAGGTGTTGTAGGTCCTACTGGTCGTGGCGTCAGCGAGTTCTTCAAGACTTACGGTCGCGTGGACATCTACACGGGGACCCTCGGCAAAGCCTTCGGCGGTGCTATGGGCGGCTTCACGACAGGACGCAAGGAGATTATCGACTTGCTGCGCCAGCGCTCACGTCCCTACCTCTTCTCCAACTCTCTGGCTCCTGGCATCGTAGGTGCTGCCCTCGAGGTGTTCAAGATGCTCGACGAGAGCAACGAACTGCATGACCGTCTCGTGGAGAACGTCAACTACTTCCGCGACAAGATGATGGCCAGCGGCTTCGACATCAAGCCCACCCAGAGCGCCATCTGCGCTGTGATGCTTTACGACGCTCCCCTCTCGCAGCGCTTCGCCGCACGCCTGCAGGATGAAGGCATCTACGTTACTGGTTTCTACTATCCCGTCGTGCCGAAGGGACAGGCCCGCATCCGCGTGCAGATCTCCGCAGGCCACGACCGTGCTCAGCTCGACAAGTGCATCAACGCCTTCATCAAGGTTGGCAAGGAACTGGGCGTGCTGAAATAAAGAAATAAAACTCTTCATCTCACACTCCCCTCCCCACGGGTGGGAAGGGGAGTGTTTCATTAGAAAAACATGGATAGGAACAGTTTACGTCATCAACTGATGACCCTCATCACCCTGATGGTTGCACAGACGGCCGTCGCGCAAGTCGTTACATTCTTCACCCCACAGACCGTACGCATTCAGAAAAGCGCCGAGGGCGGAGCGGTACAGCGATGCAACAGCTTTGTAGTCACAGCAACACCCGAGGCCGTAAAGGTGAAGACACGTACTCAGGGGAACCTTACGACTTACACCAGTTCTGCGCTGAGCGTCAGCGTCAACCACGCCACGGGGCAGGTCAGCTTCGCCGATGCCAAGGGACGCCACCTCGTGAGCGAGGGCGACTACGCCCTCACACCGATTACCAACGGTCCTGACAGCGGACGCTATCGCGTGCGCCAGTCGTGGCTCTTGGACAACGACGAGCCCCTCTACGGCATCGGAATGCTACAGAACGGCAAGATGAGCCAGCGCGGTGAGAACAGGTTGATGATACAGTCCAACCTCGAGGACTACGCCAACGTGTTCCAAAGTTTGAAAGGCTATGGCATTTACTGGGACAACTACTCCCCTACCCAGTTTGACAGTCGCGCAGGAGTCACATTGGAGTCACAGGTAGGCGAAGGCGTGGACTACTACTTCACCTATGGCGGCTCTGCCGACGGAGTCATCCGTGAGTTGCGCCATCTCACAGGAAAAGCGCCCATGCTTCCTCTGTGGACCTACGGTTTCCACCAAAGCCGCGAGCGCTACAAGAGTCAGGGCGAGCTTCTCGAAGTTGTTGACAAATATCGCAGCCTCGGCGTACCCTTCGACGGCATCATCCAGGACTGGCAGTACTGGGGCAGCAACTACAATTGGAATGCCATGGAGTTTCTCAACGAGGAATTTCAAGGCGCCCAGCGAATGATCGACGATGTCCATAGAAAGTACCATGCGCACATGAGCATCAGCATCTGGGCCAGTTTCGGTCCTGAAACCAAAGGTTACAGGCAAATGGCTGAGAAAGGCTATCTCATGGGCTTCGAGACATGGCCGCAGAGCGGCCTGCCCATGTGGCCACCGCGCATGGACTATCCCAGCGGCGTGCGCTGCTATACCCCTTACTCCAGCGAGGCCCGCAGCATCTACTGGCAGAACCTCACGCGTCTTCACAAGATGGGCATCGATGCGTGGTGGATGGATTCCACCGACCCCGACCACCTCAGCTTCAAGGAAAGCGATCTGGATGAGGTCATCGCCACCGCCGATGCACAGCGTGGATCCTACCGCAGTGTGCGCAACGCATTCCCGCTAGCCACCGTTGAGGGTGTTTATGCTAACCAGCGCGCCGTCGATGCCGACAAGCGCTGTTTCATCCTTACACGCAGCTACTTCGCCGGGCAGCAGCGCACAGGCGCCAACACCTGGAGCGGCGACATTGGCTCCAGTTGGGAGAACCTGCGCAAGCAGATTCCCCTTTGCCTCAACTACAGCCTCACCGCCAACCCTCAGGTGAACACCGACATCGGCGGCTTCTTCGCCGGTGCTTATAACACCCTCGGGCACAACTCCGCAACCCGCAACCCACAGTTCCAGGAACTCTACGTCCGTTGGATGCAGTTTGGAGCCCTCTGCCCTATGATGCGCAGCCACGGCACCGATGTATATCGGGAGCTCTATTACTACGGACAAGCCGGCCAGCCAGTCTATGACGCACTCGTAGATGCCGTGCGCTTCCGCTATCGTCTGTTACCTTATATATATAGTACTTCGTGGCAAGTGTCGCGCCACGATGATACGTTCATGCGAGCCCTTGTGATGGACTTTCCAAATGACAAGAAGGTTTGGGACATGAACTCAGAGTATATGTTTGGGCGGGCGCTGTTGGCAGTTCCTGTGACCAGGCCGCTCTACACCGAGGAGAAAATCGTCCGCACCGATGAACTCACAGGATGGAACAAGCAGAACGACAACGACAGCAACGCCAAAGCATATCCCACAACAGACTGGTCTAAGAGCCACACCTACGAAGCTTACCTGCCCGCAGGTACGGATTGGTACGACTTCTGGACGGGCGAGCGCCTGCAGGGCAGTCAGACGGTGACAGCCACCATCCCCCTTTCCCACAGTCCGCTCTACGTGCGGGCCGGTAGCATCTTGCCTATAGGCCCCGATGTGCAGTACGCCTCTGAGCGTCCATGGGACGACTTAGAGCTCATCATCTATCCCGGCGCCGACGCAACCTTCACCCTCTATGAGGACGAAGGCGACTCCTACCGTTACGAGCAAGGAGCCTACACCGAGATTCCCATCCGCTGGAACGACCGCAGCCGTCGGCTCACAATTGGCACACGCACAGGCTCCTTCCCCGGAATGCTGGCCTCACGCCATTTCCGCATACACCTCCCAGGTGATGTCGTCCACACCGTCACCTACACCGGTCGCCCCGTCAGCATCAAGCTATAAGCGAGCGTTCAGAAACACGTATATACGAAAGAGCAAACTCGTATATACGTGTTTTCACTTTCGTATATACCTTTTTTGGCATTCTATCAAAGCACCATGCAAAAGCCCAACTTCATCGCTTTCAGAAGTTGGGCTTTTTATCTATTCATGATTAGAGGCTGATGCCGTAGTCGTGTTTGATTTCGTCCATTACGAAGGAGCTTTTCACGGAGCCAAGGCTGTCGATGACGCCAAGCTTATTGAGCAAGATCTCCTGATACTGGGCAATGTCTCGGACATTTATCTTGAGGAGATAGTCGAAGTCACCCGAGATGTTGTAACACTCAGTGACTTCGGGAATTTCAGCAATACGACGAACAAAGTCAAGGGCGATATCGTGGTTCATACGCGAGAGCTTAACGCTACAGAAGACGATGAAGGCACGGTCGAGCTTGCGAGCATCCAGCACTGCAATATATTGTTTTATTATTCCCTGTCGCTCCAGGCGCTTCAGGCGTTCAAAAACTGGCGTAGGCGTCAGGTGAACGGCGTCTGCCAGCTCTTTGGTGGTGAGTTTTGCATTGCGTTGAAGCGCACGGAGAATGGCAATATCAGTCTTGTCTAACTGTTCCATAGTGATTTATTCCAAGAATGAGCTCATGAATAAAAGAGAATGATAATAATCATCTAATCAACTGGGCAAATGTAGTGTCTTTTTCTGAATTATAAAAATAATTTGGAAGATATTTCCATAAATACGTATCTTTGCAGCCGAAATCATACAAAAAAAACAAACAACCACAACACAATCACATTCAATAATAAAATGAGTACGATTATGGCACAAGAACGAAAACTGAGATTCGAGACGTTGCAATTGCACGTAGGACAAGAGAACGCCGACCCCACAACGGATGCACGCGCAGTACCTATCTATCAGACCACGAGCTACGTGTTCCGCAATTCGCAACACGCTGCCGACCGCTTCGGCCTCCGTGACCCAGGCAACATCTACGGGCGTCTGACCAATTCAACACAGGGTGTGCTGGAGGACCGCGTGGCAGCATTGGAGGGCGGCGTGGCCGGGCTGGCAGTGGCCAGCGGTGCGGCAGCTGTAACCTACGCGCTGCAGAACATTGCGCAGGCTGGCGACCATATCGTGGCAGCTGACGACCTCTACGGTGGTTCCTATAATCTGATAACGCACACACTGGCAGCGCAGGGCATCAGCAATTCCATCGTCCATGTCAACAACCTCGAGGCCCTCGAAGCGGCCATCCGCCCCAACACGAAAGCCATCTATGCCGAAACCTTCGGGAATCCCAACTCAGGAGTAACGGACATAGAGGGCGTGGCCGCTGTGGCCCACCGCCACGGACTCCCCCTGATCATCGACAACACATTCGGTACCCCTTACCAAATCCGGCCTCTTGAGCACGGTGCCGACATTGTGGTTCACTCTGCCACTAAGTTTCTGGGCGGTCACGGCAGCTCGCTGGGCGGCATCATCGTGGATGGCGGCAGCTTTGACTGGAAAGCCAATGCCGACCGATTCCCCAGCCTGGCCAAACCCGACCCCTCTTACCATGGTGCCGTGTTTGCCGACGTGGCAGGTGCTGCCGCCTTCGTGACCCGCATCCGTGCGGTGCTCTTACGAGACACGGGAGCTGCCATCTCACCCTTCAACGCATGGATCCTGCTACAAGGTGTGGAGACACTGAGCCTACGAGTGGAAAGGCATGTGGAGAATGCGCTGCGAGTGGTGGATTTCCTGAATCGTCACCCCAAGGTGGCTCGCGTGAACCACCCCAGCCTACCCAACCACCCCGACCATGCGCTCTACGAGCGTTACTTTCCACAGGGCGGTGGTAGCATCTTCACCTTCGAGATAGCAGGCGGGCAGGAGGAGGCCTGGCGCTTCATTGATGCATTGCAGATCTTTTCGTTGCTGGCCAACGTGGCCGATGTGAAGAGCCTCGTCATACACCCCTATACCACCACCCATTCGCAGCTCTCGCCCGAAGAACTGGCTGAACAGCACATCACGCCCGCCACCGTGCGACTGAGCATTGGCACTGAGCACATCGACGATATTCTGGAGGATATCGCGCAGGCATTGGAGAAAGCGTGACATATTTTAACTCATATTTTTTATCTTTCTATTAATTCTGCCTATCTTTGCACGGTCAATAAAAAACTGAGCCTACAATGACGATTGAGGAGCATCTGAAACAACGAATCCTGATTCTTGACGGAGCCATGGGCACCAAGATTCAGGCACAGGGCATCACCGGTAACAACGATGCACTGAACCTGACAATGCCCAATCTGATTGCCTCGATTCATCGTGACTATATCTCTGCGGGGGCAGACATCATCACCTCCAACACGTTCTCCAGCAACCGTATCAGTCAGCATGAATACGACTTGGAGGCGCAAGCTGCAGAGATGGCACTGGCGGGAGCACAGATTGCACGTCGTGTGGCTGATGAGCAACACGACCGCAAGGTGTGGGTGGCCGGCTCAATGGGGCCAACACCCAAATCCCTCTCGCTGGCAGCAGACATGGAACAGCCAGGGAGCCGTGCGGTGTCGTTCGACGAGATGGCTGACGCCTACCGCGAACAGGCAGCGGCATTGCTGCAAGGTGGAGTGGATATTCTTTTGCTGGAGACTTGCTATGATGCACTCAATGCCAAGGCTGCACTCTATGCTATCCAGCAACTGAATGAGAAACGTCGAGAACCTGTGCCCGTGATGGTGTCAGCGACAATCAATGACCGCAGCGGGCGCACACTGACAGGACAGACCTTGGAGGCTTTCTACATCAGCATTGCCCACTACCCTCGCCTGCTCAGCTTCGGCCTCAACTGCTCCTTCGGCGTGACGGAGCTACGTCCCTTTGTGGAACAACTCTCGCGACGCATCCCCGTCTATCTGTCGCTCTACCCGAATGCGGGATTACCCAATGAGATGGGCGAATACGAGGAACTGCCCCACTATACCGCCAGACACCTGCGTGCAATGGCCCAGGCAGGACTGCTGAACATTGCCGGGGGATGCTGCGGAACAGACGAATGTCACATCCGCGCCATCCGCGAAGCACTCGACGGGCTGAAGCCCCGACAGCTGCCAGAGGCTGACAACCGCCTTTGGTTGGCAGGACTGGATGCCCTGCTCATCGACCCCAAGACGCAAAACTTCATCAATGTAGGTGAACGCACCAATGTAGCTGGTTCCCGCAAGTTTGCCCGACTGATTGCCGAGAAGCACTACGATGAAGCGCTGGCCGTGGCCCGCCAGCAGATAGAAGGTGGAGCCACTGTCATCGACATCAATATGGACGATGCCATGCTTGATAGCCGAGAAGAGATGCAGACGTTCTGCCGCTACCTCACGAGCGACCCAGCTGTAGCACACGCCACCGTGATGATTGACTCGTCGGACTGGGACACCGTCATCGCTGGCCTGAAGAACGTACAAGGCAAGAGCATCGTCAACTCTATCAGCCTCAAGAACGGCCCCGAGGAATTCTTGCACAAGGCTCAGGAATTGCGACATTTGGGCGCTGCCGCAGTGGTAATGGCCTTCGACGAGGAGGGTCAGGCTACCACCTTCGAGCGCAAGACTGCCATCGCACGCCGTGCCTATGACCTGCTAACGGGCATCGGTTTTCCGCCGCAGGATATTATCTTCGACGTGAATATCCTGTCCGTTGGCACTGGACTGCGAGAGCATCAGGCATACGCCTATGACTTCATCCGCGCTGTGGAGTGGATCAAGAAGAACCTGCCGGAGGCCAAGACCAGCGGCGGCGTGAGCAACCTCTCCTTCAGCTTCCGCGGTAATAATCGTGTGCGCGAGGCCATGCACTCGGTGTTCCTCTACCATGCCATCCATGCCGGATTGGATATGGCCATCGTGAATCCGTCAATGCTGCAGGCGTATGATGACATCGCCCCCGAGTTGCTGAAGGCTGTGGAGGACGTTATCCTCAACCGCGACGACGAGGCAACAGATCGTCTGATTGCCGTGGCATCCGACCTACTGGCGGTTGCTGAAGACAACAAGAATGCGGCGACCGCTGTCGAGACATGGCGCAGTCGCAGCATAGAGGAGCGCCTGAGCTATGCCCTGAGCAAGGGCGACAGCAGCCATCTGGCCGAGGATATCCCCGAGGCGCTGGAGAAATACGGGCGACCCATCGCGGTCATCGAGCAACCGCTCATGCAGGCTATGGAACACATCGGGCAACTTTTTGGCGAGGGCAAGATGTTCCTGCCGCAGGTGGTGAAATCGGCCAAGGTGATGAAGGAAGCCGTAGCACTGTTGCAACCGGCCATTGATGCCGAGCGAGGCGCTGAGGACACCGACCGCCCGCGGGTGGTGCTGGCTACGGCCAACGGCGACGTACACGATATTGGCAAGAATATCGTCAGCATCGTGCTTAGCTGCAACGGCTTCGAGGTCATCGATCTCGGCGTGATGGTACCGAACGAAACCATTCTGGCAGCCACACGCGAGCACAAGCCTTGTCTGGTAGGTATCAGCGGCTTGATTACGCCCTCGCTGAAAGAGATGGAACAGCTCTGCCAGCTCTTTGAGAGCGAAGGACTCACAACACCTATCAATGTAGGCGGTGCCACCACCTCAGCAGTGCACACTGCCGTGCGGCTGGCTCCCCTCTACAAAGGTGGCGTCCTCTATGGTGGCGATGCCTCACAGACCTCTCTTCTGGCCAAACGCCTGCAGATGAACCCTACCGCCACCCTCGCCCAAGTGGAAGCAGAACAACAACAGATTCGAGAAGCCTATGGTGAACACAGGCCCGCCATCGTGCCCTACGATGAAGCGAACCTCCGTGCACCTCATATCGAATGGCATGAAACCTCAGCACGAATTCCAGAAACAGATTTCACGCTCGGCATAGGGCAGATGCTCGACCTAGAGGAACTCACCGCCCTCATCGACTGGCGGATGTTCCTACTCTTTTGGGGCTTTAAGGGTGAAAGCCTGCAGCAACAGCTCGTAAATCCCGAGGCGGAACGCACCCTCAACGAGGGAAAGCATGAATTGAACCGCGCCATCGGACAAGGATTGATTCAGGTGCAGGCATTAGCTCAATTCGAGTCGGCTATACGCCGCGAAAACGACATCGTGCTCTCCGACGGCACCGTTCTTCCAATGCTCCGAAGTCAGAGCGTAACTGGCCACTTCCTATGCCTTTCCGACTATTTCGATGAGCAACACATTAGCCAACTGGGACTCTTCACCGTAGTGGCACGACCTGTCGGAGAGTCGGCCGATGAGACGGAACGCCTCATGAGTCACGCGCTCTGTGCCCGCCTAGCAGAAGCTGCCGCCGAAAAGGTCCAGCGACGCCTCTTTGGAGAACAGAGGAGCCTGCGCGTGGCCTTTGGCTATGCCACATGCCCCGACCACTCGCTCAAACGTATCGTCTTCGACCGAATGAAGGCTGAACAGAAACTGGACATTACACTGACCGACCACTACTCCATACAGCCTTCCACTGCCATCTGCGGGCTCTTCATCAACCATCCCGAAGCACGCTACTTCCCCGTAGGCCACATCGACGAGGTCCAGTTTACAGACTACTGCCAACGCCGTGGCATTTCCCTTGCAGAAGGCGAGAGGCTACTGTCAAAACATAAACTCCCAAACCTATAACTCACACATGAGTAAAGTCATAGATATATTACAACGTTCAGGAAGCCCGTTTGCCAGCTTCGAGTTGGTGCCGCCCCTGAAAGGAAGCGATGCAAGCCGTCTCTACGACAGCCTCGACCCTCTGATGGAGTTCGCGCCGCCGTTCATCAACATCACATGCCATCGCGATGAGGTGGAATACGTTCCCAATGCAGACGGCTCGTTTACCAAGATGACGCTGGCCAAGCGCCCGAGCACAGTGGCTATCGTAGCAGCTATCATGCGACGCTATCCGCAACTTGACATCGTGCCTCACGTCATCTGCGGAGGGGCATCCCGATCACGAGTGGAGAGCGAACTGCTCGACCTGCATTTTCTTGGCATCGAGAATGTCGTAGCCCTACGCGGCGATGCATTACCCGGACAGCGCTACTTCATCCCTGAGACCGATGGTTTCTGCCACAGTTCGGAGCTCGTAGCGATGATTCGGCAGCTGAACAAAGGCCAATACCTCGACCCCACAGTGAGACAAGGGCTGCCAACAGATTTCTGCATCGGCGTGGCAGCTTATCCAGAGAAGCATTTCGAGGCCGCTAACCTCGACACCGACATCCACTACCTGAAGCAAAAGGTAGAAGCCGGAGCCGACTACATCATCACCCAGATGTTCTTTGATAACGAATGTTTCTATCGCTTCGTGGATCGTCTGCGCAAGGCGGGTATCACGGTGCCAATCATCCCAGGACTCAAGCCTGTTTCAGGTCAGCGACAAATCGAACTGCTACCGAGGTCCTTCCATATTGACATTCCACAGCCGTTGGTCAGCGAACTGAATGCTGCCAAAACCGCCGAAGCAGCTTACCAGATAGGCATTGAATGGGCTATTGCCCAAGGTCGCGATCTGCTGGCACACGGCGTTCCAGCCATTCACTTCTACACAATGGCCAAAACCGATAATGTTTGTCAAATCGTTAAAAATATTTTCTAACTCACAACACTTAAACACAATGAAACAAATTGCAAAACAACTGACCGAACTGATTGGTCGCACACCGCTCGTAGAGCTTAACAAATTCTCGAATGCCCGTGGCATCGCTAACCCCGTCATTGCAAAAGTGGAGTTCTTCAATCCTGGAGGCAGTGTGAAGGACCGCATAGCACTCGCCATGATCGAAGACGCTGAACAACGCGGCCTCCTCAAGCCTGGCGCCACCATCATCGAACCCACCAGCGGCAACACTGGCGTGGGTCTGGCACTGGTCAGCGCCGTGAAAGGTTACCACCTGATTCTCACTATGCCGGAAACCATGAGCGTTGAACGCCGCAATCTGGTGAAAGCATACGGTGCCGAAGTACGTCTCACCCCCGGCAAGGATGGCATGAAAGGAGCCATTGCCGCAGCAGAAGCACTGCGCGACAGCATCCCGGGCAGCATCATCCTACAGCAGTTCGAAAACGCCGCCAACCCCGCCCGCCATTATGCTACTACGGGCGTGGAAATATGGGAGCAGACTGAGGGGCAAATTGACATTTTCGTAGCCGGTGTAGGCACGGGCGGAACGGTCTCCGGTGTTGGCAAACGCCTGAAGGAACTGAATCCGAACATTAAGATAATCGCTGTGGAGCCCAAGGATTCCGCCGTCCTCAATGGACAGCCCAGCGGACCGCATAAGATTCAGGGTATCGGCGCTGGCTTCATCCCCAAGACCTATGACGGTGCCATCATCGACGAAGTGTTCGATGTAGAAAACGACGATGCCCTGCGCACTGGAAGGGAACTGGCTCGCACAGAAGGACTGCTGGTGGGCATCTCATCGGGTGCAGCAGCCTTTGCCGCTGCCGAAATAGCACGCCGCCCAGAGAATGCCGGCAAGCACGTGGTCGTACTTCTGCCTGACACAGGTGAACGTTATCTTTCCACCCAACTCTTTGACATTGAAAACTATCCCCTCTGAGAACACGTCAAAACCTGATTCTGGCAAAGAGCGGATAATGATCTGAGAGGAGACGACAAGTCCATTGTCCGTCCTCATCCTTCTGCCAACGGCCGTCAGTGCGAATAGCAAAAGCATCGACGGCCGTTTTTGGTGTCACAAAGATGTGGTCTATACGTTCGGTGGTGTAAGCTTGTGCGTTGAAACTGTTGAAGCTTCCGTTCTCTACAAAACGCTCGCGAGCCTCAATGTAGCAGTCCTTAAGCACACCGGACTGCGTGAAGAGACTGTAGAGTTCATCGGTCTGCGGCACATTGAAGTCACCCGTGAGCACTGCCAGTTTCTTTCCGCCATCGGTCATTGCAGTGATGCGCTGCATGACCAGCTTGGCAGACTCGCGACGGGCATTCACCCCAACATGGTCCATGTGGAGGTTTAGAAAATAGAAATCCTTCTGCGTGAGACGGTCGCGGAAATGTCCCCACGTGCAGATGCGTATGCAGGCGGCATCCCACCCAAGGGCTGGACGGTCAGGTGTCTCATTAAGCCAGAAATGGCCTTCCTCCAGGAGTTCCACGCGCTGAGGGTTGTAGAAGATGGCCGCATACTCGCCCGCCTGCTTCCCGTCGTCGCGTCCAACACCTATCCACTGATAAGTCTTCAAGCCTTTTTCCAAGTCTAGAAGCTGGCCGTGCAGCACCTCCTGTGTGCCGAATATGTCGGGGCGTTCCCAAAGGAGCTGGTTGCAGATGCTCGGACAACGCTCCTGCCATCCGTTACCACGGATGCTGTCGCCGCGGTTCTTGTAGCGGATGTTGTAGCTACCTACGGTGAGCTCCTGTGCAGCGATGGTAATACAACAAAAGCATAAAAGCAGAGAGAAAAGACGTCTCATTTGTCATTCATTGATATTCTGTCGGATGCGGGTGAGGTAAGCTGTCATGGCTTCCTCATCGCGGTCGTCGATTATCTGGATGAGCTGCTTCAGTTCCGTGCGGATGCTCTCTACCTTAGGCTTCGTGTGGGGATTGAAAAGTATTTCGCGCAACAATGTGTCGTCCTCCGAAAGCACTCCTCGGGCTATTGTCATGTGACGCTTGAAGGTGGTTCCCGGAGTATCCTGATGCTTCATCACGGCTGAGAAGACAAAGGTCGAAACGAAGGGGATGCTCAACGAATAGGCCATAGTCTCATCGTGTTCGGCGAAAGAGATTTCCTTAAGGTTGAGACCAAGGCGCGTGTAGAGATCACGGAAGAAGATTCGTCCCATGTAGTCACCCTCATTGATGAGAATGGCATTCTCGCTGCTGAGTTGCCCAAGGTTGGCAAAAGTGGGACCGAACATCGGGTGCGACGAGACATAGCGGTGACCGGTGTTCTCGTAATACTCCTTGAAGCCCGTCTTGACACTGCTGATGTCTGAGAGGACGCAGTCTTTGCCAATGTGGGGCAAGAGCTCATCAAACACGGTGAGCGTGTATTTCAGCGAAACGGCATTGATGACAAACTCTGGATGAAAGTCATCGACCTCGTCCAAAGAGGTGAAACGCTGTGTATTGTAGAGAAAGCGCAGACGCTGTGGGTCATTGTCATAAACGGCCACCTCGTGGTCGAAACTGAGGAGGTCCGTAAAGAACGACCCCATCTTTCCGGCACCTAAGATTAATATTCGCATAATATAAGACCTTATTTATTCATGTACTCAATCTGCTGCCTGACACTCTCGCTGTGAATAGCCTCATAGACCTTCTTGACGAAATCAGGATTCATCCCGCAAAGAACGCCCTGGGCAGCACGCTTGTCGAGGATTTCACTATAGCGAGTCGTCTGCACAACGGTCATATTGTGTAGCTTCTTGTATTCTGCAATCTCTCGGCTAACACGCATACGCTTGGTGAGAAGGTCCATGAGCTGATTATCGAGTTCATCAATCTGCTTGCGCAGCTGGCTGATGCTCTCTGTGATCTCCACGCTTTCGCGAACAACGAGACGGTCGAGGATGAAATCGAGCACCTCGGGCAACACTTGCTGGTTGGCATCGCTCCACGCGCAGTCAGGGTTGCAATGAGCCTCTATCATCAGCCCATCCATCCCGAGATCCATCGCCTGCTGGGCAAGGGGGGCCACAAGATCGCGACGTCCACCCATGTGACTGGGGTCTGTGATGATGGTCAAGGAAGGGAAACGACGCTTGAGCTCGATAGGAATATGCCACATCGGTGGATTACGGTATAGCTTGCTATCTACACTGGAGAAACCGCGATGGATGGCGCCGAGACGACGGATTCCAGCATTGTTAATACGCAGGAGAGCGCCTGTCCACAGCTCGATATCGGGATTCACAGGATTCTTGACGAGCACGGGCACATCCGTGCCCTTCAGCGCATCTGCAATAGCCTGCACAGAGAAGGGGTTGGCGGTGGTGCGGGCCCCGATCCACAAGATATCAATGCCAGCCTTGAGGGCTGTTTCCACGTGCTCGGGGGTTGCAACCTCAGTAGCTAAAAGCATCCCTGTCTCGGCCTTCACACGCTGCAGCCAGGGCAAGGCCTCTGCCCCCTTGCCTTCAAAACCGCCAGGTTTTGTGCGAGGTTTCCAAACGCCTGCACGGAAAATCTTTATTCCATTATGAGACAACTGACGAGCGGTTTCCATCACTTGTTCTTCAGTCTCTGCCGAGCATGGACCGGCTATTACCAGAGGACGTCTCTCGTCTATACCTAAATTCATTCCTTCTAAAGTCAATTCGAGTTCCATATTTATGTTTGGTTTAATGTGTATTTTTAATGTTTAACATCGTTCGCACACGATCAAGTGCCTCCCGCATCTGCTCATCCTTGGCACAGAGTGAGATGCGGATATAACGGTTGCCATTAGAGCCGAAGATGAATCCTGGGGTGATGAAGACACGGGCTTCGTGGAGCACGCGCTCTGTGAGGTCCTCCACATTGGCAATCTCTTCTGGAATGCGGCCCCAAAGAAACATACCAGTTTGCAAGGGGTCGAAAGAACAACCAAGGGCTGTCATAATCTCCTCTGCAATAGAACGACGGTTTGCGTATGTTCTGACATTCATTTCACGATGCCACTCCTCGGTGCTGTTAGTCAGCGCATCGGCTGCAGCCAACTGTAAAGCACGGAATGTGCCACTATCGATATTGGTTTTCACCTTAAGGATCCATTGTATGAACTGTGCATTGGTGGAAAGCATTCCAACACGCCATCCCGGCATGTTATGGCTCTTGGACATGGAATTGAACTCTATACAACAATCCTTGGCTCCGGGAATCTGGAGTATAGAGAGATGCTCACCTTTATTTAATATAAAGCTATACGGGTTATCATTCACTATGATAATACCATGCTGTCGTGCGAACTGCACCAGACGCTCGTAGGTCTCACGACGGGCTGGAGCACCTGTCGGCATATGAGGGTAGTTAGTCCACATCAGCTTCACACGGCTGAGATCCATGGCTTCCAACTGCTCAAAATCGGGCTGCCAGCCATTGGCTTCTGTTAGGTTGTAGTTAACCACCTCAGCACCCAGCAAACGGGAAAGAGCTGTATAAGTGGGATAGCCAGGATTGGGAACGAGGACCTGCTCGCCAGGGTTCACAAAAGCCAACGTGACATGAAGGATGCCCTCTTTGGAACCGATGAGCGGCTGAATCTCTGTCTGCGGGTCAAGTGTGACACCATACCAACGTTGATAGAAATGGGCCATCGCCGTGCGGAGCTCAGGAGTCCCTATGGTGGGCTGATAGCCGTGGCCATTCGTCTTGTGAGCTTCCTTGCACAACACCTCAATCGTACGTTCTGAGGGTGGCATATCAGGGCTGCCGATGGCAAGACTGATGATATTCTTACCTTCAGCATTCAACTTGGCCACCTCCTTCAGTTTCCGCGAGAAATAGTACTCCTGAACGCTCGAGAGACGGTCGGCAGGTTTGAAAGTTTGTGTTTGAGAAGTAGTGTTACTCATTGCTTTGATATTGAATGAAAAATCCCGCTCCATTGGGAAGCGGGATTCGTTATTATTTACTGTTTCGACTTTGTGACGTTTCAACTGTTACACGCGCCTTCCCGCTTCACCTTGTTTGGGTAAAGTAATAATAGGAATAGGCGTATGCGTTGTAAAGTCTCATGACATTCTTATTTGTTTAACGGTGACAAAGTAACGCACTTTTCGTGAAACCACCAACTTTTTCACACTTTTTTTTCGTTTCTACATACATTTTGGTCCCGTTAAAGCAAAAAATCAGGCGAAACGTGCTGTCTGTTCTGCAGCAAATGCTGCATCCTCGAAGTAATCAAGACGCATGGCGCGGCGTACCTCGGACATTGTCTGAGCACCTGCCTCACGAGCCACCTCTGTGCCCTTGCGCAAAATATCTATCACGGCTGGTATATCCTTCTCCAACTCAGCACGGCGCTGACGGATGGGTTCCAGGGTCTCCTGAAGGATGGCAGCAAGGAACTTCTTCACCTTCATGTCGCCCAAGCCACCACGGCGATAATGAGCCTTGAGCTCGTCGAGGTTCGGGTATTCGGGCAGATATAGTCCGAAATGCTCAGGACGGCAGAAGGCATCGAGATAAGTAAAGACGGTGTTGCCCTCAACCTTACCGGGATCGCTGACCCGCAGGTGGTCGGGATCTGTGAACATAGACTTAACCTTCTTCTCCACCTCATCCGCGCTGTCCTTAAGATAGATACAGTTACCGAGTGACTTGCTCATTTTGGCCTTGCCATCAGTTCCCGGAAGGCGCAGACATGCTGCATTTTCGGGCAGTAGGATGTTGGGCTCGACAAGGGTGTCACCATAAATATTATTGAAGCGACGAACTATCTCGCGGCACTGCTCCAGCATCGGTTCCTGATCCTCGCCAACGGGAACAGTAGTTGCCTTGAAGAGAGTGATGTCGGCAGCTTGTGAGATGGGATAGGTAAAAAAGCCCACGGGGATACTCTCGCCAGAAAAACCACGCATCTGTATCTCCGTCTTGACTGTGGGATTGCGTTGGAGACGGCTGACGCTGACAAGGTCCATGAAATAGAACGAGAGTTCACAGAGTTCAGGAATCTGGCTCTGAATGAAGAGTGTGCTCTTAGCTGGATCTAGGCCGACCGAAAGGTAGTCGAGAGCCACCTCAATGACATTCTGACGCACCTTGTCCGGATTGTCTATATTATCTGTGAGAGCTTGCGCATCGGCCTCAAAGATAAATATCTTGTCATAGAGACCCGAATTCTGAAGTTCCACGCGGCGGCGCAGCGACCCCACGTAATGGCCGATGTGTAAAGGGCCTGTAGGACGGTCGCCTGTGAGAATGATTTTTTGTTTAGCTTCCATTATTTGAAGAGTTTATCAATATTTTCTTGAGGGATAATGGCCAGTATAATGTGACCATCGGGAGTATAATTGGGAGTTGTTGTTGCGAAGAGTTGCGCCACGAGATCCTGCATTTCCAAGGGCGAAAGCACTTGCCCTACAGGGATGGCAGCAGCACGCGCCATCGTGAGTGCCATACGACTATAGAGGTCAGCAGCAGAGAGGCTAGCACGGTCGGCACCCACTGCTAGCAGCTCTTGTAACAGACGTTGTGGTTCTATACCTTCGAAACCGGAAGGGTAACCGACAATTGAAATAGAACCGCCACCGAGATCGCTGATATCGAACCCGAAGCGGCGAAGGTCGTCGTGGAGCGCGGTGAAGGCAGCTACTTCTTCAGCCGAAAGATGAAGGACCTCGGGAAAAAGGTCACGCTGCGAAGACAATGGAGCCTGTTCCAACTGGCTTAGGAAACGGTCGTGAAGGATACGTATATGTGCGCGATGCTGGTCAATGACCATCAGGCCCGACTGAACAGCAGTCAGAATGAACTGAGCGCGATATTGGAAATGATCTGAGGAAAGGCCAAGCACTTCAACCTGCTGAGCTGGGGTTTCTTCTTCGAGACCCTGATACAGGTCCTGCCAATGGTCGGGGACTTTCTTAGGTTCCTTGTAAGATGGCGAAGCAAAGGGATTGAAAGTAGAATCAATATTCACAGAAGGAGCCTTGGGAACCGTCGTAGGTTGGACGCTAGGATTGAACACAGGAATATCTGCAGGACGCCCTTCTGTATCGAAATCAATCGTAGGAATAGCATTGAAACGGCCGAGCGCCTCGCGGACAGCTGCTAAAAGTATCTGCCAGATGGCTTGTTCGTTCTCAAACTTAATCTCGGTTTTTGTGGGATGAATATTCACATCTATTTCAGCCGGAGGAACGTCGAAATAGATGAAATAGGGCACCTGCTCATCAGAAGGAATAAGACGAGTGAATGCCTCTTGAACTGCACGGTGGAAATAAGGATGCCGCATAAAGCGGTTGTTGACGAAGAAGAACTGCTGCGCTCCACGTTTACGCGAGGCCTCTGGCTTGCCGACAAAACCACAGATACTGACCATGGGAGTCTCCACTTCTACATTCAAGAGGCCGTCAGCTAAACGGCTTCCAAAGACAGCAGCAATACGTTGCCTCAACCCTGACGGTGTAAGGGAAAAGATGGGAGTCCCATTGTTGGAGAAAGTGAACGCTATATCGGGGTGAACGAGCACTATTCGCTCCAGTTCGGTGGAGATGTTTGAGAGCTCTGTCTGGTTGCTCTTGAGGAACTTACGGCGTGCAGGTACATTGAAGAAAAGATTCTTCACAAGGAAGTTGGAGCCAACAGGACAAGCTGTAGGCTCTTGCGACACCACACGTGAGCCTTCTAATATCAGGTGAGTGCCGAGCTCAGCATCGGCAGTGCGAGTTATCAGTTCCACCTGCGCCACAGAAGATATTGAAGGCAAGGCCTCGCCTCGGAAGCCCATCGTGGTGAGGCTGAAGAGGTCTGCTGCCTGCTGTATCTTGCTGGTAGCATGGCGCTCGAAGGACAAACGTGCATCAGTTTCACTCATTCCCTTACCGTCATCAATTACCTGCAGACTGGTACGGCCAGCCTCTACAGAGATGATGTCGATATGCGTAGCCCCTGCGTCAACAGCATTCTCAACCAGCTCCTTAACGACAGAAGCTGGACGCTGAATAACTTCGCCTGCGGCAATTTGGTTGGCTACGGAATCGGGAAGAAGATGGATGAGATCCAAGGGAGTGAATAGTTATGAGTTGAATAATGATAGATGAAATGTAGAATGGAGTCAGAAGCGCCAAACAGAGATTTATGAATCAGAACCGAAAAGATCCTGTGAGGAGGTAATGCCAGATTATCAGCAGTATAACAATGAGCGCAATTGCTATACCGGGATGAAGACGACGGCGGTTGGGATCAGCCTTCTTGAGGTTCTGAGCGAACTTACCGCGATAGGATTCTATGTCAGGTGTATATTCTGGCGTTTCGCCACGTTGTATCTGTTCCTCGCGCTTAGCTTCTGCCACGAGGCGGTTTAGTTTGTCCTGTCGCTCAGAGGTGTATATATGGACGCCTTGGAAGCGGCGAGGTTCACGTGTCTTAAAAAGAGCCATATAGTGAAAGAATAGATAGAGGAATGGAAAATATTAAGAAATAGATAGGGGGAAACTATTTTGCAGGGGCCGGAGATTTCTTGGAAGCTGGAGCTTGCTTGTTTTTCTTCTTCGACTGGGGCTTCTCATGTTGGACAGAAGGCTTCAGCTCGGTGCCAGGCTTCTTGGGACGCCAATTGAATATATCT
>CACZSQ010000037.1 GCA_902783885.1 uncultured Bacteroidales bacterium | reverse complement strand
CTTCCAGTACGACTTCGGCGATGAGGCCGGCTACACGCCCCTGCTGCCCATGTACACGCTGGGACACAACTTCATGCCCGCCAACATCCACGCTGGCGGCCTCCGCTACCACGGGGCAGGCGTCATCGTCAGCCAGTTGCTGAAGGACGGCCTCATGAGCGCTGTCGATATCCCGCAGCTGGAGACCTTCGATGCCGGCGTGCTCTTCGCCCGTGCCGAGGGCATCATCCCCGCACCCGAGAGCAGCCACGCCATCGCCGCCACCATCCGCGAGGCGCTGAAATGCAAGGAGACAGGGGAGGAGAAAGTCATCCTCTTCAACCTCAGCGGCCACGGCCTCATCGACATGAGCGCCTACGACCAGTACCTCTCCGGCAACCTCCAGAACTACGAGATTACCGACGAGATGGTGGCCGAAAACATTGCAAAACTCGAGAAAGTCATCTGATCCATCATGAAGCGCATTGCCATACAGGGTGTCGAGGGCAGCTTCCACGACATCGCCGCCCACCAGTTCTTCGACAGCGAGGAGATAGAGCTCATCTGCTGCAGCTCCTTCGAGCAAGTGTTCCAGACCTTGAAGGATGACCCCACAGCCATCGGCATGGCGGCCATCGAGAACACCATCGCCGGGTCCCTGCTCCACAACTACGAGCTGCTGCGCGACTCCGGAGCCGCCATCGTGGGCGAGCACAAGCTCCGCATCAAGCACTCCTTCCTCTGCCTGCCCGACGACGACTGGGCCGACCTTCGCGAAGTGCACTCCCACCCTGTCGCCCTCATGCAATGCCGCGATTTCCTCAGTCGCCACGACCACCTGAAAGTGGTCGAGGCCACCGACACCGCTGGCGCAGCCCGTGCCATAGCCCTCGAAGGGCGGCACGGGCACGCCGCCATCGGCTCTAAGGCGCTCGCCGAAATGTATGGCCTGCGCGTGCTCGAAGAGGGCATCGAAACCAACAAACACAACTTCACACGCTTTCTCGTGTTCTCGCGACCCTCGCGGGCCAACCTGCTGCGCAACATCATGCAAGCTGACAAGGCCAGCATCGTCTTTGCCCTGCCCCACGAGGAAGGCTCACTCTCACAGGTGCTCTCCATCCTCTCGTTCTACAAGCTGAACCTGACGAAGATCCAGTCGCTGCCCATCATCGGGCGCGAATGGGAATACCTGTTCTACGTGGACATTCAGTTCCGCGACTACACCCGCTACAGTCAGGGCATCGATGCCATCCGCCCCCTCACCTCCGACCTGAAGATTCTCGGCGAATACCACTCAGGGCGCGAATGCATCTGAACGGCGCTTTCTCCCGCCATCCCTACTTTTTTCGCTCCTTTATTGCGCCTTTTCACAAAACTTTCACTACTTTTGCACCCGCAAAGGCACGGTAGCGTGTGCCTAAAAAGCTAATGATATAACTACATATTCCAAAGTATAATGAAAAGGTTCTACCTGCTAACCCTTCTTGTTTTCTTCACCTTAGTGGTCAGCGCCGTCAACGTAGAGATTGACGGTATCGTGTATAATATTAATGTGAAAACAGGCATTACAGAAGTCACCGCCAATACAAGCCACCCATACACGGGAGATATCGTGATACCAGAGACCATTACGTACGAAGGCACAAAATATACTGTGACAGCTATTGGACAGGGTGCATTTTCCCAAAGAGACATCACGTCCATTACCTTTCCAAACAGTATCACATCAATCGGTGCTGTAGCCTTTGCAAATTGTAAGCTATTGGATTCAGTTGCGTTACCAGAGAAAGTGACGGTCATCGGTGACATGTGTTTTGCGAACTGCCAAAGTTTGAGACGAATTGTCATTCCTGAAGGCGTAACACTTATCGATAACTCGGCATTCAATAGCTGCTACAGCTTAGACTCTGTGTCTATTCCCCATTCTGTCACAACAATAGAGGATTGGGCATTTGCTAATTGTAAAGGTCTGAAGTATGTCGAGATGCCCAGCGGACTCACATACGTAGGCCAGGGAGCATTTGGTGATTGCGGTGCATTGAAATCTGTAAAGATCACAGACCTCTCTGCGTGGGCCATGGTCAATTTCGCGAACTATTCGGCGAATCCCTTGACAATGACTAAGACATTGAAGATTAATGACGAAGAGATAACCAATCTGGTGATTCCCGACGACGTGACATATATCGGTAGTAACGCTTTTAGAGGATGCACCAACATCACCTCTGTCACCATGGGAGAGAGTGTCACCAGCATTGGCGAATCGGCTTTCTATGGCTGTAATAATTGCGCCTCAGTCACTATTGGCGAGAATGTCACCCGTATTGGCAATTGGGCTTTCTATGGTTGCTCATCAATGACCTCGTTTACATCTCTGCCCAGGAAGGTTCCCAGCACCTTAAGCAACACTTTTAGCAAAACTATTACAGACCAGACCATCCTCTATGTGCCGGGTTCTGCCTTCGAAGAGTATAGCAATAATTCGCCCTGGGCTGATTTTTGTGATATCGTAGCCCTCAATATCCCCAAGCACAAGCTTTCGTATTATGTCGATGATGCTTTGTATAAATCATACACGCTGGAAGAAGGCCAATTTATCACGCCAGAACCGGAACCCGAAAAAGAAGGTTTCACCTTCTCGGGATGGAGTGAGATTCCGAAGAAAATGCCGAAATACGATGTCACAGTCAAAGGCACATTCACCTTAACGAGCGAGCAGTTAGCCCTTGACGGAATACAATACACGCTTTGGGTAAAAGACAAGACAGCCGAGATTGTCGGCTTCCAAGCGGCCGCTGGATTTACCGGTCAGGTTTCCATACCTTCAGCAGTTACGAAGAATGGAACCTCCTACGATGTGACCGTCATAGGCGATGCCGCCTTCTCGAATTGCACCGATTTAACCTCGGTCACAATACCCGAGAGCGTACAGTTCATCGAGGGAAACGCCTTTAATGGTTGTATGCTTGAACACGTATTCGTGAAAAGCACCGGCACCCGTCTGCATGAGCGCGCCTTCTCACCGAATTCCTACTATCATGCCATGCTATATATCCCTGTGGGCAGTTGGTCGGGAGCAGTCTATCAGGGAGACTACTGGCGTTTCATCAATATCAGAGAAACAGCAACTAAATCCGATGAATTATCGTCGAATCAGGCCTACACCCTCATGAAGGCAAACACATTCGACTATATTGTTTATGATGCTGTTAACGACCGGACAGCCCTGAGGAAAGCCTACTATCAAGTTGATGAAAACTCAGCAGACAACAGTTGGCAAATCGTAGAAGACGGCGACAAGAACTACCTCTATAATATTGGAGCGAAGAAATTTGCCCAACCGACTGCAGACGGATTATTGCAACTCACAGAAACTCCCGCTGCCATCAACATGAAAAATGGAGAGGCCGGTATCGTGATAGGTGACAACAATCAAAATCAGTTGATCTTTGTCCAAAATGACAAAGTCAACGCAAAAGATTTCGATGGAATAGAGTCAGTCCATGGCAGTTCCCGTGATCATGACGAATACTACACGACCGATGGCATAAGAGTCAATCACCCGCGCACAGGTCTGTATATCGTCAAGTCCAAGAATGGCAAGACCAGGAAGATGATAACAGTTAAATAGCCCATAAAAATCCTAGGCCTTACCTCAGAGGATCTGTCTAACCAAGTCAAAGCCTTCAGCCTCAACTTCGGCGACGACACCCTCACAGGCATCACCACTCCCCTCTCCCCAGAGCACGGCGGTTCTGCCGCCGAGAGTCGCGGTGACGAATCATGGTACACCCTCGACGGTCGCCGTCTGGACAAGAAGCCTACTCAGCGCGGTATCTATATTAAAAAATCCCTCACATCCTCACGAACCATATCTTATTGATTGGTTCTCTGGCCATTAAGCCAGTGAGGGATTTGTAAAAAACGTCTCACTTTGTGAGGGAAATATACTATTTAACGCATTTTATCCAATATCATACGCCACTTTTCACAGCTCATCGCACGCAGCATGAAGCGAAAGCAGGCATCTGCAGACTATAGAGTGCAGAACAGTATTGCATTCCGAGCCGTCGTGAAGACGTTCACCACCAATAGTAATCGCTTTTGCCACCAGTGGCAAATGGTTTTGCCATCAATGGCAAATGGTTTTACCACCGATGGTAAATGGTTGTTCCACCGGTGGTAAATGGTTGTTCCACCGGTGGTACACGCCAACACATCAGGATCCGCTGAGCGGCATCAAACGGCTCGCAAGCAAATACATCAACACGTGCCGTGTGTTTTGTGTCCGCCCCACTTTCTGACCCAAAATCCCTCACCGAATCACCCCTTAGGCACACAATCCCTCACACCTAACCACCTGGCAATCATCACCAAGTGACGGTGTGAGGGATTTTTTGGAGAAAATCATTTATTGTTGTCCACCCCCAGCACTCGCTCTATTTTGTATTTTCCACCTTGTAAGGTGGTGTTAGGTTGTAGATGTTGCATAACATTCAAATAATAGGTTTCTTTTACTAATCTTTCAGACAGCCAATTGGTACGACCATCACACCATCTTTTCTCATATACGCATATTGCCCGACAGCTGTTAATACCATCTTAAAAGATGGGTTCTTCATCTTTGT
>CACZSQ010000036.1 GCA_902783885.1 uncultured Bacteroidales bacterium | reverse complement strand
GCATCCCATTGGGCAGCGTCTGTGATAATGAAGGGGTCATTCTCCGCTCCTGTGCCTGTCATCGCAGGCGTGGTGGTGAAGTAGCCGGTAAAGGGATTGGCTTTGCTGATGTCGGCTGGAGATGAATCTTTCACATATCCCTTCAACTTGGTATTATAGAACATGCCGCTCGAACTGGCGATGCCCGACCAAGTCTGGTTGCAAAAGATGGTAGCCAAGCTGGTACAAGCAGTGAACATACCAGAGACATTTGTCACCTTGCTCATATCGAAAGAGGAGACATCAATCGATGTAAGACTGTAGCAAAGGCTGAACATGGACTCCATGGACGTAACCTCTGAGGTGTTGAGGTTTTCTATGCCTATAATGTTAGATAAGCTTGTAAACCCAACAAACCATTTGTGTAAAGTCACAGGCTTAACATCCTTGAAAGTGTTGTCGAACTTAACAGTTGTTGCACTTGAAGCCGTCGGATACCATGCAACGGAGGAGGAGGAGGAACTCTGACCTTCCATATACGCGTATGAGTTTGTCACAGCCTCACCGCTCCACACAGCTGTCACTATCTGTCCATCGAAAGTGTCATTTACAGAAACCTGCTCATGATACACGAAATACAGCGTGTGGTCACCTTCGCACCATACGGCCTGTGCCACAGGGTCGGCCTTTACCCACCCTATCGCTGTAAACAGGGTGAGAATCATACATAGAATCTTCTGTTTCATTGTGTTTTTGATTGTGTTACAAAAATATGGGCGCAAAAGTACAACCTTTTTCTGACTTTTTGTTGAGCAATAAAGAATTTATTGATGGAGAAACCGTATTTTTTGTATTTTAGACTTTTCAGAACAGAATCGCAGCGCATTGAGGCTGAAGAGTCAACACGATACGGCCTTTCTTGTCTGTCTTCAAGGGTGTTGCCTGCGGCGTCTTTCCGTCGGGACCATCGGAAAGGAGTGTTCCAAAAGTGGTAAGAGGGAAGTTGCAGGAGGGGAGATCCAGCGTGATGGTCTTAGCCTCGGACTCTGCATTCATGGCAACAAGATACCAGCGGTCGGCGTGGCGGCGAGCCATGACGACAAACTTGCCGGGATAACCGTCGATGAAACGGGTCTCATCCCACGTAGTGGGAACTTGCTTCATGAAATCTATCTCGAAGCGCGGCTGCTCGGTGAGGTTGCGCGGCGTGAGGGCGAAGTTCTGGCCGCTCGACTGGAAGGCGATGGCCGTCGCCAGCTCGAAGACATCAGATGTGCGGCGCGTGCTGCCGCCATTATTATTGCGGTTCAAACGATTCTGCAGGACTGTGCCTCCGTATTCCATGGAGCCCACAGCATTGCGGACAAAAGGATGGAGGCAGGCATGACGGGCTTCCAAGTCGCAGAAAGGCTGCCCGAAGACGAGATTCTCGCTGGCCAGCACTGCCTCGCTGCTGCAATAGTTGGGGTACATACGCTCCCAGCCACGCGGTAGCGTACAACCGTGGAAGATGACTTGTATGCCGTAGTCGTTGGCATCGGAGAGGATGGCTTCGTAGAGGCGCATGGTCTCCTGCTTGTCGCCGGCGAAGAAATCAACCTTGATGCCGGCTACGCCGCCGTCGCGCAACCACTTCAGTTCCTGCTTGCGCACGATGGGGTTGTGCATAGCCTGACGGGCACACTGCGGGGCATCGTTCCAACCGCCGTTGCTGTTGTACCACACCCACGGGCGGACGCCTTTCTCACGACACAGAGCAAAGAGCTTCTCCATGCCCTCGCGCCCGATGTTCTGGTACCAGCCGCCATCAATGAGGCAGCCTTCCCAACCGAGATCTGCGGCCAGGTTGATGAACTGGACCTGGTCCTCGTAGTTGATACTATTATCCTGCCAGATGATCCACGACCATGTGTTGCGCGAACCTTGGTAGTCGATGCTTGGTTCATAGAGGGGTTCAACGACGTCCCAAGGGATGGTGGTCTCGACAATGGGTTTCAATGAGCAGCCGAAGGTGAGGGTGCGGTAAGGCGTGAACTGCGTATGCGCATCGTAGGGCGACACGTTGCAGTCTGCGAGGCCGAGTTGTGCTCCCGTGCTGCCGAAGCCGTTGTTCTCGCCCTCCATGGGGAAGGCGATGGTCATGAGGCCGGCAGCATCGGCATCGCTGAGGTGGCTGGCACAGTAGTTGCCAGTGACGCCTGTCTCGGAGATGAGGAGCCAGCTGTCAGCGGTGGGGGAAGCACCGCCCGCGTCCTTGGCAGTGGAGACGCGGAACAGGCACGGGAATGTCCAGCCTTGCCCGTACTGACTGCGTGTCGTGGCGGGTTCGTCCCAGATGTAGTACTCTTCGTAGCTGGGCTTGGTGCGTTTCCAACCCACCATAGGGTCGCTCTGCGGGCAGATGAATGCCGTGGTGCCGTCGGGGAGGTCGAAGCCTGAGGCCTCGCCCGTGACCACAATGGCTGCGGTCTCGCCGCCCTGTAGGAAGCGGTAGTTGTAGGCGATGTTGTTGTTGAAGACGCGGAAGTGAACCACCATCGACAGCTTATGTTTCTTGGCTTCGGGACAGGTGAGCAAGAGGCCAAGGCCGTTCTCCTCGGTGGTGATGTCGCTCTGCTTCCCCTGGCGGAGACGGTAATGTTGCTTGACGGGGCCATCGGGGCGCAGTACCTTGATGAGTGTCAGTTCCTTGGAGAAGTCGGCCACATTGGTATAGACGCCGAGGGGCGAGGGGTCGAGGACGGGCACATCAATGGTGTCGGGTGCGGCACCTTTCTTCTTGGCTTTCACCAGCTGCCGATAGCCTGCAGTGTAAGTGAGGCGTCCCTCGGCAAGAGAGACATCGAGGAAAGTCATTTTGTCCGGTGACAGGACACGGAAGTGAGACGGTGAGACTTCGTCGGCCATAAGCTGAGAGCTGGCGACGGGAGCTGCCTGGGCAGAGAAGTTGCAAACGACTGCAAACAAAGCCCCAAAGGAAAGAAAGCGTTTCATGATGCTATGATTGTTGATGTTTTATTTGCTGAGATTCCAAAGCAAGTCGTTGAGCTGTCGAATGAGACCTTCGATGTCTCTGCCGGCTTCAAACATTCCGGGCTCGAACAGTTCCAGGGCTTCGTCAAGCTGTTTCTGCTGCTGAGCAGTCAGTGCGGGACGGAGCTGACGTATCTTCTCAACGGTCTGAATGCCCTCCGTAAGACGTTCCATGCGGATGCTGTTTCCTTCGGGATAGACAAGGAAACAGTCGCCGGAAGCCCAGTTCTCGCTGTGGTAACGGCTGTCCTGATTGGGCTGCACGGGCCAGCTGTTGTAGGCCCAGCGTAGGTAGCCGTCGTAGCCGCAGGCAAGAGCGTGCAGACCGAGGTAGGCTGATTCGGCCGGACGTGAGAAGGTGAAGGTGTTGGGGCACTCGCTGCTGCAGCAGGTGTAGAAGGTTATCTTCTGCCCTTTGGACTTGCGACGCTCCAGAGCTTCCCCCTTGAACAGATTATAGTGAACGCCAACGCTGAGATCATCGATGCGGTCGGCGCCCTCACTTTCGATATTGTAGTTGGCAGCACCCTCAATCTTAAACTCAGGGTCCACCTCCTGAATGATGCGCCATACGGCATCCATCTGAGCTACAGGACGTTCATCCATGGCGATATAGGTACGGTCGAACCAGCCCTTCTCGCGGAGGTGTCTGCTCAAGTCACGCAGGAAGGGGGCGATGAAGTCGTGATAGGCCTGCTCCCCAGGTTTGCAGGACAAGAATTGCACATTGTTAGAGGCGCAGTCGTAGTAGTCGAAACGGTAGTGCCAGGGTACGAGCGTATAGCAGTCTATCTGTGCGGTGATGCCACACGACATCATGAACTCCACCCAGCGGTCGAAGACACTGTAGTCGTAGCGCCAGGTGCCGTCGAGCTGCTTCATTTTGCCAATCATGCTCTCAAAGGGGTCGAAGGTCTGACCGTTCCAGGGACGGTTGATGACGGAACAGGTGATGACTTTCTGCCCAGCCGCGGCCAACTGCTCCATCAAGGGGCGCATCAGGTCGAAGTGCTGCCGGCTCCAAAGGGGGACACCGAAATAACGGGCCACGGCGTAAGGGTTCTGCCAGAGGTCGAGATGAAAAGCCCATTCCCTGGGAGCGGGAAGCGTGCGAGCCGCCACCTGCAGCTGCAAGGGCAGGGAGAGGCGCGTGCCGTCGCAGTTCACGGTCAATGTGCCTTTATAGGTTCCAGCAGCGGCATCGGCTGGCACGTGAATGACCAGCCAGAGAGGGCGAGACGTGTTGGCCTCCACCTCCAATTCCGCGACAGGATCGAGTCGGTCGGCTACGAGGACTGTGTCATTCCGGTCCTTGTAGCTATCTGCCATCACATAACGCACGAAGTAGCGCCGAATGGCCGAGGCGGGAATGCTGTTGCGACCGTTCCGGAGGTCGCTGACGGTGAACGTGACATGCTCCAGTTTCTTTGGTGTTGCGAGGACAGCCTGCGCAGACACCCTTTCACCACGCCAAGCACGCAGCAGGGGCGACTTTATCGTGGTCGCGGGAACCTGAGAGCGAGAGTAGCGAACGTCGGTACTTCCCCATTTCAACGATGGTTTTGTCACTTTGTGCCATGCTTCCTGCGGCCCGGGCTTCGGGTCGGCGAGTTCCTTGTTATTCACTTGTACATAGGTGCTGAGGACCGTAAAGGACAGCAAAAGGGGAAGGAGCTTTTTCATTACGTTCATGTGTTGCTGTTAATGAGTCTGGGAAAGTCTCCAGAATTATCAGAATTGCCAGCCTCGGAAAAGACGACCGCTGCCATTGAGTTCCGCACCAAAGTAAAAGCCTACGTTGGTGGGCTGGTTGTAGCCGACATTCTGCATGGTCAGGCTATGGCGATAGACTGGATCAGCCAGGAAGGTATGGAAGCGATAAGGGGTGGGGATAGGAGTGATGTAGAGACGCAAATGGCGGTTATCGGCTGTGCGTGTGAGCACTTCCTCGCGCCAGTCGCCAATGACGTCGGCACAGAGGGCCGGGTTGGACTTGGTGCCGTTGTTGAAGGTGCAGTCATTCATCTTCAGCAAGGTGACACAGGACTTGCTTCCACTAAAATCATAAGGAGTTCCTGTCAACGTATCCTCGCTGCCCTCCTCGCCTTGGCGGGTGGCATTAGGGGTGGCCCGATACTTGCTCACACTCTCATGGTCCAATAACTCGCGCAACAGGTCACCATCCCACCAGATGCCGAAGTTGATGGGAACGCGGGCGGTGCTGTCGATGACCTCACCGCGTATGTTGCAGATACCACCAGAGGCTGACGACCACATCTCCAGACCGGGACTGTTGGGGTCGATGTCAGCTGCCATACAACGGCCAACGTCCTTATTGGAGAGTATCTGGAAGAGGACCTTTCCTGTGCGAGCGTCGCGGAAATCACTGCCGTCACGCTTGTTCTCGTGGCAGTCCCAGAGTTGGAGGGCATCGTCATTGGGGAAGAAAGCTGTCAAGTGCATCGCATCTCCGTGACCCATACCCGTATTATAAAGCCCCGTACCATCGTGGTCGAGAGCCATGGAGCCGTAGGTGATCTCGTCGCATCCGTCGCCATCGACGTCACCGATGCGCAGGTTGTGGTTACCCTGCCCAGCGTACCTGCGCCATTCAGGGGTGTTGGTGTCGAAAGCCCAGCGGACCGACAGTTCCTTGCCGTCGAAGTCGTAGGCTGTGATGCCTGTGCGGGTGTAGTAGCCTCGACAGAAGAGGGCACTGAGATGCTCGCCGTCGAGGTAAGCACAGCCGGTCAGGAAGCGGTCGCTGCGGTTGGCGTAGTTGTCTCCCCAATCACGCAGGTTGCCACGCGCAGGGAGATAGTCGATGGTGGAGAGCGCCCGCCCAGTCTTGCCTTCGAAGCAGGTCACCCACTCGGGACCCTTGTACACGAACCCTCCACGAGCGGCCTTGCGGTCCATATTGTTGGGCCAACCCGGACCACGGAACTGCTCGCGCGGATTGCCATTGGCCTGATAGGCAAGGGTGTCTGGCTGACGGACATGATTAGCTGCAGGGTCACCAAGGACTGCGCCCGTGCCGTCAACAGTGCCATCGGAGGTGCGCACAAGGAGTTCGGCACAGCCATCGCCATCGAGGTCTGCAACAATGAAGGGAGTATAATGCGCGCCACTCCGGATATTGGGGCCGAGATTCACGCGCCATAAAGAGGTGCCATCCAGGCGAAGAGCCTCGAGTATCGTAGGAGCTGTGATACCGCTCTGACTATTGTCGCGGGAGTTGGATGGATCCCATTTGAGAATAATCTCCATCTGTCCGTCACCATCAAGGTCGGCCATCGTCGCATCGTTGGCATTATAAAAGGTTTTGGGAGCATGAGAGCCATTGGCCCCATTTCCCCCAAGAATCGGTAAACTTGGAGGATTCAAAGGAATCTCAAGGTAGCCGACAGGAGCGTTGGCCGGGAGCGTCCACTGCCCGTTCAACAAAGCAATATCTGAAGTCTGAAGCCCCACTGGCACACGGCCATTGGCATAGACCGGACGCACCTGAAAGACACCCGCTTCACCGGCCGGATGGCTCAGCGTCAAAAAGGTGGGTTGCGCTGCCATCGTCCGACCGACGACTTTGCCGTCGCGAAGGATTTCAAAGGCGACATCCGACGGGTCTGTAGGGAGATAGCGCCATTGTACACAGACGCTGTCAGGGCTTGTTCGGAATGCGACCACGCCTCGGTTTAAGCGTTCACCACGCAGACGGGAATAATCATAAGCCGTTTGTGCGAAAAGAGGCAAAGACGCGACTAAAAGCAAAAAACAAAGGACAAATGATTTCATAAGCTTTCGGTTTTATCTTGTATCGTTTGGTTGGGATGCGGAGATGAGTCCAGCAGGGTCCTGACCTTAGCACGGACGAGCTGAAGAGGAGGCGCAGCCAAAAAGGAGGTGCTGCGTTTGAGGACGATGTCAATAGGCATCACGCTGTGCTGGTAGCTGGAGAGCTCACACTGGCGCTGCTTGGCGTGCATGGCCAGAGTTTTAATCTCGCGTTCGCGTTCCTTACGCAGCAAGGCACAGATGGGTTCCAACAGAGGCATGACAACGTTGTCAAAGAGGGTGTGCCCCTGAATATATAAATAGGTAGTGTCGGGGGTGAGGCCGAGCTGTTCCTGCAACTCAGTGCGGAGTGTAGCATAGTCCTTCTTAGCCTCGGGAAAGCGGCGCTGCAGCCATGCCATCTTCTGATTGACACGACGACGCAGCAGGGCCAGCGACTCCTCGGGATTTCGCGTATTTATACTGCGAAAGGCCACGAAACCGCAGAAGTCCATCATCGTAAAATGGCTGTATCTATCATGGCGGTAGCACCAGATATTCCAAACGAACAGCGGCCAGATGATTTGGCTATAGGAGCGTAAGAACTCCTCGTAATTGAGGATGTGGCGGTCGTTCAGTGTCGCCGTTGCCACGGCACGGTGCAGGGACGGAGCCCAGCACTGATAGTTCTCTATCGCATAGACATAAGTGTGGATGACATAAGGCGAATGGTTGATAAACGAGCTTTCCTCGGTGGTATCCTGGAGCAGGTAGTCATAATCAGAATCGACACAGGCTATCATCGAACCGCCAAGCTGGTCGGCATGGATAAGATTCATGAGGGCCTGCCGCTTGCCCTTTCCTAAGTTGGTGCGCGATGGTAGTTTTATTTCGAAATAAAGCGTATGATCCTCAAATTCATCAAGGATTGTGCGCCAGAATGCCACATCGTCAAAGCTCTCCACATAAGCTACTATGCGTCGCCGCG
This sequence comes from uncultured Bacteroidales bacterium, assembly GCA_902783885.1. Taxonomy (GTDB): domain Bacteria; phylum Bacteroidota; class Bacteroidia; order Bacteroidales; family Bacteroidaceae; genus Physcousia. The sequence continues at coordinate 24,033 of CACZSQ010000036.1, read as the reverse complement.
CCCGCGAAGGTCGCAGACGATTGGCAGCTTCAATGTAAGCTGAATTGAGATTGTGAGTTAAACGCTTTCCCAACTCTTCTATGTTTTGAACTCTTAAACTTTTAACTATTAACTCTTAACTCTTAACTCTCAAACAATAATATCTTCCACATCTGTGACGCAGTCTGCCCAGCCGCTCATGATGACAGCCGGAGAGTGAGTGGTGAGAATAATCTGCACATTGGGGTTCAAGTCAAGAATCAGCTCAAGTAGGCGTTGCTGCCATTCCACATGGAGACTGATTTCAGGTTCATCCATGAGCAGAACATAAGGCTCACGGTTCTCCACGAGAACGGTGAGGAGGATGATGAGCATCTGCTTTTCACCGCTGGAGAGGAGATAGGGAGGTATGCGGTCATTGTCCTGATGGAAGAAGAGCTCGTTGCTGGAACGGTCGATTTGCTTGCCTGTGGCCACAAAGAGCTCATCTACCAGGTCCTGGAAATGGGCTTTCTCGCCGGCGATGGCAGCAGCTTTCTGTTGTGCATCCGGATCTGCAGCCGTGAAAAGGTTGACAATCCGATTACTTTGGCTGACTTGATAATCAAGGAAACGACGCTGGAGCTGATAGAGTTGCCAGTCCAGTTCGGTATTGAGGCGGGCCTCGGTGACTTTCCCGAGTATATCTGCACTGATGAGCGGACGGTCAACACCACGAATGACATCGAAACGGACACTATCAGCGTCTTCGGGCGAGAAGGTCAGATGAACGCCCAACTGGTTGTAGTCGCGCTCCAGTTCATCCTTGCCTTGGGTGAGGCGCCGAATCGTCTTACGTAGTATCGTGCTCTTGCCGACACCATTAATACCACTGAGGACATTCACGCCTGGCTGCAAGTTCCACACGATATGCCGCACGCCACGCCATAGCGAGTCTATTTCTATACGCTGAATGTAATTCCCTATCATAGCCGATAATCATTGATTTGCGCTACAAAGATAGGAATTTAGTTTAAGGTTTGATGTTTAATGAGTAAAGTTTTTGCATTTCATACCTTTTTTTTAGATTTTTAGCCTCTCTACTCCTCATTTTTCTCTTTTCACTTTTCCTTTTTCACTTTGATTCGTACCTTTGCACAGAAATCAAACGAAGTTCAAATGGATTATATCTTTGAGACAACGATGGAAGTGCGCGATTATGAGTGCGACATCGAGGGCATTGTCAATAATGCCAATTATCTTCATTACGCCGAACATACGCGTCACTTGTTCCTACGCTCTTTGGGGGTTAGCTTTGCAGCACTCCACGAACAGGGCTACGATGCCGTGGTGGCCCGTATGAAATTAGACTTCAAGACTCCTCTGCGCTGCGACGACCATTTTGTCTCGCGCCTGGCGCTGGAGAAGGAGGGCATCAAATATGTTTTCCATCAGGCCATCTACCGCCAGTCGGATATGTCCTTGTGCTTCCGCGGTGACATCACGCTGGTGTGCCTCTATCAGGGACAGCTTGCGCGTACTTCGCCCTACGATGAAGCTTTTGCAAAAGTGATTTCACGTGAGGGATAGAAGGGCATGGCAGAGAGTCCCATCACCATACTTCAACGACAACGCGCTCTTCTCCAGACAGAATATGCCTACGAGAAGGAGGAGTTTCAGCGACTGACGGAAGCTACTGGGGTCGAGCGTAAAGTGCAACGCGGCGTGGCATGGTACCCGCTGACCTTGGGACGCAGCTATCATAATTCGCTGGACCAGTTGGTCGTGGAGGTGAAGCCCCTCTCTAGCTCCCCTCGGGAGGACTCCATGTCCTATGGGAAGGACAAAGAGCATCATAGCTTGGCGGCACTCCTCCCCACAGGGGAAGCGGGGAGAGGAGACGAGCCGTCTTTGTTCGAGCCCGGCAAACCTGTTTGTTTTTTCTCACAGGATGCTTCCGGCGACCGGCATGGCACGGGTGGAATGCTACACTACTACAAGTTCGTAGGACAGGTGAGCTATGTAGAGGAGAATCGGATGGTTATCGCCCTACCCTCTCCCGATGCACTGGAACAGATTCGCAATGCTTACCGTCTGGGCGTTCAGCTGTACCTCGACGAGCAGACCTACCGCCTGATGTTCGAGGCATTAGACGATGTCATCAATGCCAAAAGCGGACGCCTGGCCGATTTGAGAGAGATGTTTCACTCTACCCTTCCGTGTGGCAAGTTCACCTTTGCACCTGTACGTTTTCCTTGGCTCAACACGAGTCAGCAGGCGGCTGTGAACGAAGTGCTGTGGGCAAAGGACGTAGCAGTAGTGCACGGTCCGCCGGGCACGGGAAAGACGACGACCCTGGTGGAAGCCATCTACGAAACGCTGCGCCGCGAGAACCAAGTACTGGTATGTGCACAGTCGAACATGGCCGTAGATTGGATCGCTGAGAAACTGGTGGACCGCGGCATCAGCGTGCTGCGCATCGGCAACCCTACACGCGTGACGGACAAGATGCTCTCCTTCACCTACGAGCGCCGCTTCGAAGGCCACCCACTCTACACGGAACTGTGGGGCATCCGCAAAGCCATCCGCGACCTTTACGCTTCGAAAAACGGCAGCAGCGAGAACCGTCACCAAAAGATAGCCCGCCTGAAAGATCGTGCGACCGACATTGAATACGCCATTAACCAGGCCATCTTCTCCGATGCCAAGGTCATCGCCTGCACGCTGGCCGGTTCTGCCAACCACCTGCTCATGGGCATGAAGTTTGGCACCCTTTTCATCGACGAGGCCGCACAGGCATTGGAGGCTGCCTGCTGGATAGCTATCCGCAAAGCGCATCGCGTCATCCTCGCCGGTGACCACCGTCAGCTGCCACCGACCATTAAATCACCGGAAGCGATGCGCGGAGGTCTGGACAAGACGCTCATGCAGTATATCGTGGAAAACAAACCCAAGGCGGTGTCATTGCTGACCGTCCAATACCGTATGTGCGACACCATCATGCAGTTTCCCAACCGTGAATTTTATGATGGTCAGTTGACGAGCGCACCCGAGGTAAAGTACAGAGGTATCTTAGATTGGGACACTGCGGTGGAATGGGTGGACTCATCACAAGTGGAAGCCGAAGAGCCCGGGGAGTCAGGCGAGTCTGCCTCCGGCTTATCCCGCATCAATGTTGCGGAAGCCAAACTCACCATTGCTACGCTTCAACGCTATTTCGAAAAGATAGGGAAAGACAGGCTCCAGGAAGAACGGGTAGATGTCGGCATTATATCACCTTACAAAGGGCAGGTACATTTACTCCGAAAGCTCATCAAGCAAGACAAATATTGGAAGCCGTTCCGTTCACTCATTACGGTGAATACGGTGGACGGCTTCCAAGGACAAGAGCGCGATGTCATCGTCATTAGTCTTGTGCGCAGCAACGAGCAGGGGGATATCGGTTTCCTGCGTGATTTACGCCGAATGAATGTTGCCATCACCCGCGCCCGCATGAAGCTGATTCTCATCGGCGACCGCTCCACATTATGCAAGATGCCCTTCTATAAGCGGTTGGCAGATTATGTGGACGAAACGTGGTAATTAGCCAAACACCAACCGCCAATGGCCAAGGGCCTACTTCTCAAAATGCTGATAGTCCTTGACGCTGCGCCATGCACCTCCCCAGTGGAAGCCATGGGAGGTGAAGAGACGACAAGCTTGATCCCTTTTCGTTATTTTCATCGGGAAATGGTCTCTACGGTCAGCGTATGGCGTAGCTGTTCCTGGTTGTACGGTGCGGATACCTCCCGCTGTCAGGCGCACACAAGGATTATATAGTGGATTTATATCTACTGCCATCCCCATGGAATGACGGGACAGTTTGTTGGACCCTGCTACGCTGCGGAAGCAAAAACAGGAGGTATTGTTTGCTCGCATAGACTGTTCATCGTCTGCCTGGTAATCATCAATGAGACGGATGCTTTCGATGATGTAATGCGCTTCATAGAGCTGACGGAAGATGTCCAGCAAATCATCGGCAATAGCCTTGTTGCACACCATCTCCCCTACCCGCTCGGTGGTATTGGACGTCCAATGGGAGAGGCGCAGGTAGCGCAAGTCACCGCGTGCCACAGTGCAGTGCTCCGGGAAGGAGCGTCCACGCATCCGGACAAAAACAGAATCCGGGATGCGGGTAGCCGTAAACGTCTGGGCGAGCGCAGAAACAGCAAACAGCGTCATAAACGCTGTTTGCAAAATAATCGATTTTATCGAAGAAATTCGCATTAGGAAACTTTCTCTAATTTTTTCAGAATGGAGAAGATGAAGAGAGCACTGATGAGACAGATGCCTGCAAGCACGGCCCATATATAGACAAGCTCGACGTTGGCTCCCCAAAGCAAACCGGGAATCTGAACCAGGAAGTTACCGATAGCGGTAGAGGCAAACCACAAGCCCATCATCAGACCTGCATATTTCGGAGGTGCAACCTTAGAAACGAAGGAGATACCGATGGGTGAAAGGAGGAGTTCTGCAAACGTCAGCACCAGATAAGTGCTCACCAGCCAATTGGCACTAACACGTGTGACATCGCCACCAGCTTCGATGGCTGCTGCTTGTGCATCCGGCAACAGCAGGCCAAAGGAGGCGCCAATCATGATAAAGAAACCGCAAGCGGCCACCAACATACCAAAACCTATCTTCTTAGGGCTGCTTGGTTCCATGTTTTTCTTAGCAAGCCATGTGAAGACGCCCACGCTGACGGGAGTGAGCATCACCACGAAGCAGGGGTTAAACTGCTGGAAGATGGGAGCATAGACTGCCACATCACCGCTCAGATTCGAGTATTGCCATGCAAGATAACCGGCAGCTGCAGCCACAAAGAGGGCTGAGAGACCTTTGCCGCTTCCTGTCTTGCTCTGGAACAAGCCGAAGAGCCCATAGACGATGAAGATGCAGGCCACCAGGTTCGTCACATCAAACATCATCGACTGCACGCCCGTAGAACTGGTCTGAGTATAATCGCGGGCGAAGAAGGTCAAAGTGAGTCCGTTCTGATGGAAAGCCATCCAGAAGAAGATGACCACCGCAAAGACCAGACAGAGGCAGATGATGCGCTCCTTGGTCTCGGATGGCGTCAGCGTATCCACGACTTGCGCCTGATCAGTTTTCTTGCCTTCGCCTTCCAGCACATGACTGAACCAACCCTGAAAAGCATAGTAGATTGCCATACTTAAGATGAGTGATGCGCAAGCTACACCAAAGGCAAAATGGTACGAGTCAGCTTCGCTGATTCCCAAATCCTGCTGTGCCCAGTTCATGATGGCGATGGCTGCTGTAGGAGCAAACATCGCACCGATATTGATAGCCATATAGAAAAGCGAGAAGCCTGAGTCACGGCGATTGGCATAACGTTCTTCATCATACAAACGGCCTACCATCACCTGCAGATTACCCTTGAACAGACCTGTTCCAAGGCTGACAAGCAGCAGGGCTGCCGACATGGCCACGATGGCAAGCCAGTCGCTCCCGAGCGGAATGGACAGCAAGAGATAGCCGGCGAACATGATGACGATACCCGTCGTAACCATGCGACCGAAGCCCCAGCGGTCAGCAGCGATACCACCAATGACAGGCAGGAAATAGACGAACATAAGGAACGTTGAATAGATGGTGCTGGCCGTTCCCGTGGCAAAACCGAAGTTTGCCTGCAAGAACAACGCAAAGACGGCAAGCATGGTGTAATAGCCAAAACGCTCACCCGTGTTGGCCAGGGCTAATGCCCAAAGGCCTTTAGGTTGATTTTCGAACATAGTTTAACTGTACGATTTTAATTATTGTTGGTTTTTCTAATTTGCCTGCAAAGATAGGAATTTAGTTTAGAGTTTTATATTGATTACCATAAGTTTTTTCTATTCCTTAAAGTTTTTTCGCTTTTTCTACGCTCAAGAGGCAACTTTTCATCTTTCAGTCCTCATCTTTCAACTTTTCTGCGTACCTTTGCAGCCAAAAGAAACAGTTATCGCGAATGAAACCAACCATTCTTTCTTCTTTGAAGAGCTACGACAAGCCGACATTTATTAAAGACCTCCTTGCCGGCATCATCGTGGGCATCGTTGCTTTGCCGCTGGCCATTGCTTTCGGTATTGCATCCGGAGTCACGCCGGAACAGGGTATCATCACAGCCATTGTCGCCGGTTTTATCATCTCCGTCTTCGGCGGTTCCAAAGTCCAGATCGGTGGCCCTACGGGCGCTTTCATCGTCATCATTGCCGGCATCATCCAACAGTATGGTATGCAGGGGCTGATGGTGGCCACCATTCTCGCAGGCGCTTTCCTGATATTGTTAGGTGTATTCCGTTTAGGAACCATCATCAAGTTCATCCCCTACCCCATCGTTGTTGGTTTTACGAGCGGTATCGCCCTCACCATCTTCACTACACAGGTGAAGGATCTCTTTGGCTTGACCATCGAAGGTGCCGTGCCTGCTGACTTCCTATCCAAATGGGTTTGCTACACAGAAAACGCTCATTCCATCGACCTTTGGAGCACCATCGTAGGCGTTGGCTCGGTGCTCATCATTGCCTGTTGGCCTTATATTAATAAGGTAAAGTACGTCAACGGACACCTGTCAGCGCTCAACAAACTCCCCGGTTCGCTGATTGCCATCATTGTGATGACCATCGGTGTGCTCATTCTCAAGAGCTATGGCTTGGCTGAAAGCGTAGATACCATCGGCGACCGCTTCCGCATCAACGCCTCACTGCCTTCACCCGAAGTGCCGGCCCTCTCATGGGATGTCATCCGCGGGCTCTTTGCTCCTGCCGTCACGATTGCGGTGCTCGGGGCCATTGAGTCGTTGCTTTCTGCTACCGTGGCCGATGGTGTCATCGGCGACCGCCACGACAGCAATCAGGAATTGATTGCGCAGGGCGTGGCCAATATCGTCAGTCCTATCTTTGGCGGCATCCCTGCCACAGGTGCCATCGCCCGCACAATGACAAATATCAACAACGGCGGACGCACCCCCATAGCAGGCATCATCCATGCTATAGTGCTGTTGCTCATCTTCTTGATTCTGATGCCCTATGCCAAGTATATCCCCATGGCTTGTCTGGCCGGTGTACTGGTCATCGTGAGCTACAACATGAGCGGATGGCGCACGTTCCGCCAGCTCCTGAAGAATCCCAAGTCGGATATCTCCGTGTTGATGATCACCTTCCTGCTCACCGTCATCTTCGATCTCACCGTAGCTATCGAGGTGGGCTTGATGCTGGCGTGCCTGCTCTGTATGCGTCGCATGGCTGAGACCACACAGGTCAGCGTGCTTACCGATGAGATCGACCCCGCAGAAGAGGTTGACTTCGAAGCCACGAATCTGGAACACTTCAAGATACCCGACGGCTGCGAGGTCTATGAAATCAACGGTCCGTTCTTCTTCGGTATTGCAAACCGCTTCGAGGAAATCATGGGACGTATGCCCCATCGTCCACACGTTCGCATTATCCGCATGAGAAAGGTTCCTTTTGTCGATTCTACGGGTATGCATAACCTCGAGAACTTAATCAACATGTCTCGCCAGGAGGGAATTTATGTCATCCTCTCTGGTGTCACGCCTAAAGTGCGTGAGGTGCTGATGCGCAACGATTTCGGACGTATTGTAGGCGAGGAGAACATCTTGCCGCACATCAACCTGGCCTTACAGCGCGCAGAGGAAGTGCTTCAGAAAAAATAAATACAGGCTATGATGAGAATAGGTTTCGGATATGATGTCCATCAGTTAGTGGAAGGCCGTGAGCTATGGCTTGGCGGCATCCGCATCGACCATTGTTTAGGATTGCTCGGCCACTCTGATGCCGACGTGCTCATCCACGCCATCTGCGATGCCCTGTTAGGCGCCGCTAATATGCGCGATATCGGATACCATTTCCCTGACACTGCCGCAGAGACCGATGGCATTGACAGCAAGATTCTCCTGCGCAAGACGATAGATTTAATCGCAACAAAAGGCTATCGCGTAGGCAATATCGATGCCACCGTATGCGCCCAACGTCCGAAACTCAATCCCCATATACCCGCGATGCAACAATGCCTCTCCGAGGTGATGGGCATTGATGCGGATGCTGTCAGCATCAAGGCCACGACCACGGAGAGGCTTGGGTTCACAGGCCGCGAAGAAGGTATCTCTGCCTACGCGGTGTGTTTACTGGAACGTTAAACGCTCTATTTAAGAACTTTCTTACCGTTTACGATATAGAGGCCGCGAGGTAAGGCATTGAAGTCTGTACCTGCAAAGCGTCCATCAAGGGTGAAGAAGCGCTGAACGGCAGGTTTATCTGCGACTTCCTTGATACCGACCAGTGTTGGGTCGATGACCTTTACTTCATCAAGGAAGAAACGTCCCTTTCCAGATTCAAAGGTCAAGCTTATCGTGCCTGTACCAGTCACGGTGGCAGTATAACTGTTAAACGCGCCTCTGGTCATGGTAAACTCGGAGGGAGTAACGGAGCCGTTTCCATCTACTGACACCGTCATGGACGTACCGTCATCTTTCCCTTCCCAGGCCCCAGCCTGGAAGGTGAGCGTTGCCGTTCCATTGATCGTAAATTCAGGAGTTGTTGCACTACCTGCAGTCCTACTGTTACCGAATTTAGCACATTGATTGGCGCCATACGCCTTATCGGTGCTCCATCCATCGTTGTCTGGATTGAAAGCCGCATTGGCAATGGTTCCGCTCCATGAACCGTCGTTACCACCAAGGCCCTTGCAACCGCTGAATGTCTCTATGAAGAGAGCTCCATCGGGACCTGGTGTAGGCGTCGGAGGCTCAGGGGTAATTCCCCCAGAGAGGGTCAGTGTGATGGTTTTATCGTTATTCTTGGTGATGTTAGTAATGCCTAAATTCTTAGACGAACCATTCAATGTCTTGAGGGAAGCAATACTGGTTTTTGTATAGCCATAGAGATTGGAAGGACTTGCCGAATAGTACAGCTTCTCGCCGTCAGCAGTGAGCACGCATGCACGCTTCTTGGCCTTTGTATTGTTGAGCGTGTTGTTATTCCACTGGTTGTAGCTATAGGCAATACGCGTTACCAGCACGCCCGAACCGAAGTCCGCAGAATACCACGTTCCCGGCTGTCGGTTTTCGAAGATGAATGTCTCGGTGCTGCTATTTCGGACGATATACGCCGAGTTGACAGCAGAGCCTAAAGGTGTCTGCAGGGTGACGGTCTCCGCCGATTCTATCTCCGGCAATTCCAGCCAGCCCATAAAACTCTTCTCGTAGGCTGTGTAGCCCATGGGCCAACGACAATTCGTATCGACATAAGCACCGGAATCCATGATGGACCAAAGTCCGAAGGCATCATCATAGCTATAGCTGTTGTCCGTGCAATAGAAGTCCGGCAACCCTAAGGCGTGTCCGAACTCATGGCAGAACACCGACATACCCATGAGAGAGCTTCCACCGGTATTGAGTTCATTGCCTATAAAAAAACTATTGAAATGAACACCATTATAGGTTCCATAACCCACAGGGTCCTCCACGTCATCCCATTCACATGGCCAAAGGAAATAGCTGTTGTTGGTCGATTCTTCCTCTGTTGCCTCGCCCTTACCGGCATAGAGCATCGACAACAAGGGCACACCTGTAGTGTGGTTGTTGTCTCCTGCCGGAACGAGATACTTCGAGAAATCTGTACCCAGCTGACTGATAGCAGCGCTGATGACATGACCTGGGAGATTGTCCAGCCCTTTGTCATTACCATCTCTATCATTCTCACCATAGTCTTTATAGGATTTGTCGAGCGTCACGATACCTACCACATCAAATGTGGGAATGAACTGGCCGCCGCTTTGTGCCTTGAAATAGTCGCGAACAGAGCCGATGCAACCGTCATCACTATAGCCTTCCTCGTTGTAGTAACGTTTCATCTTGGCAACGGTCGTGGAACTCTTGAACTTCAGGTCTGAGAACTGAACCATCACCACGGGAATCGTGTATTCTCCGATGCTGGGGACTGCCCCCATGCTCATGGTGCCTTTTTTTCCTAAGCCATCACTCGTGGAGCTATAGATAGCACGGCGTTTAGCGCTCTTGACTTCCATGCGGCTCTGACGCTTGGCCTGCACCTTCTCTGCATCTACCAGCACGTAGGAGTCACCCTCAATGACGAAGCAGCGACCGTCCTCAGCCCGTAGCCAATGACCATGTTCATCACCAACCCTCTGCACACGCACTTCCGTGCCATCAGCAAGGGTGATATAACTCCACAGCCCAGGCTTGGAAGGAATGGCCATCGCTGTGACGACAGCTGCCAGCAGGCAGAGGCTAAGAAATATTTTTCTCATAAAAAACTATCTTATTTCGTTTTGCGGGCGCAAAGGTACGCTTATTTTCGTGAACCGCAAAATAAAAGACGACAATTCGATGAATTGTCGTCTTTTGAGTCATAATGTTCTCCTTTTAGGACTTTACCTGCGACGCCCTCTGAATAAGTCCTGAATGCCGTCGAGGTCAAAGGACAGCGAGAAGCGCATCGTCTGGTCAAGGGGATTGCTCTGCGCCGTGGAGAACACGTAGGAGGCATCGAGCGAGAACACGCTCATCTTGAAGCCGGCACCTGCGGTGATGTACTTACGGTTACCCTTGTTGGCTGCCTCATCATGATAACCGGCACGAAGGAAGAAGCGGTCATTGTAACTGTATTCGGCACCTACGCTCCACTGAATCTCTTCCATTTCCTCCTTGAAACCGTTGGGGGCATCGTGGAAACTCTTGAAAATACCGGCGATAGGTGAGACATCATAGTACTCACGCTGAACGCGGTTCGTGTAGTCGTTGTCCGATTCGTTGGTCTCACGTTTGGGATAGGTAGGAACCAGCATCTTATTGGCATCGGCTGCGATGCTGAAACGGTTGTATTCGTCGAAGGGAATGGTGAGGTTCAAGCCCAGACGCAGATTCGTGGGGATAAACTCTGAGTTATCATCTCCTCCATAGCTAATCTTAGAACCGATATTGCTGATGTTCAGACCGATACCAAGGCCGCACTCACGGTTACCAATCATCACATAATTATTATAATAGAGTGCGATGTCGGCAGCAAAGGCCTTGCCAGGTGAACTCTCAGACTCGTAGTCATAGGTAATGTCAGAATAGATGAAACGCATACCAACTGCCATGGAGAAGGTTTCGGAGAGCATACGTGAGTAGGCTGCATCGATGGCAAACTCATAAGGATTGATGGTCATGCCCTCTGTGGCGCCGCCGCTGCCGTCGCCCCACCCTAACGACACTTCACCGAGAGAGAAATAACGGAGCGAAGCACTGACGGCACTGTAATCGCCGATACGGTAGAATCCTGCCACATTGGCCAGATTGATGTCGTTGACCAACTTGCGCAACCAAGGTGTATAGCTGAGGCTCACGCCCGCCCTCCCTACGCAGAAAGGATACTTGGCCGGGTTCCAGTATTGCGAGTTGACATCTGCCTCTGTAGCTGCACCGATATCACCCATACCGCCGCCACGTGCATCCGGGGCTATCGCCAGGGATGTGACGCTGGTCGTGACCGGGTTGAACATATTCTCCTTGTCCTGAGCCGAAGCAACAAGGCTTGTTGCCACAGCCACGAGGAAAAACATATATCGTACCAAATGTTTCATGTTAATATAACGAAGAACAAGGCTTTTTATTGTTTCCGACGATTAATGATCAGTTTCTGTGCCTCGGTAGCCTCCTCGCTGTCATCGCAGGTCACGCGGGCCCGATAGAGATAGATGCCGCTGAACAAGGGGAAGCCGCCTCCTGTCGTCAGGTCCCAGGGGATGGCATAGAATCCGCTGTCGTTGGCTCCTGTCTCGGTGTGCGTCCACAAAAGACGTCCCGAGAAGTCAAAGACATCGATGGAGAACTGGCAGTTGGCCCCCGGCCGGTCGTAGTTCAGCAGGAACTGTGTATAGGTGCGGGCGGGATTGACGCTGGTTGTCAGTTTGATGATTGAAGGCTTCAACGAGCGGTCCACATTGAAGTAGAGGGAGGTCGTGCTGGGGTTGTTGAGCATATCCCAAGCCCTGAAGAGCAACGAGTGCTCTCCCTCAGAGAGCGGAGGTATCGAGAATGCCAGATGTCCACGCGTGAAGTCGCCGAAAGCATTCACGTAATAATCATTCAAGCTGTAAGTCTGATTGGCGTCCCCGTCGATAATCAGTTCCAGATCATGCCCAATACCGTTGCCGGCGGCATTGATGCCGTCCTCGTCCTGAAGCTGTGCTATAAAATAAGGTGACGTGTTGACCGTGAATCCGTTCTCGAAACCTTCGTTGTTGAGGTAAGCCATAATCTTAGGTCCATTGCCGAAGACGAGGCCTGGCTCCGTGCCTCCTAACAGGAAATCATCATTGAAGCCGCGCGCCTCGGTGCGGTGGTCAGCGCCCACAGCATAAAGGATCAGACGTCCGGCCTCGTTGCTATAATGAATGTCAATCGGTATAGGACACGTCATTTCAAAGCGTCCCTTCCGGACACTGTCCAGTCCGTTGTAAAGAATCTTATCGTAAGCCTCATAGGAGAACGGTTCTTCTTTGTTCTTTTCGTTATTGAGACAGGTGATGGTGCTTCGGCTGTCATACAAGCGCAGGCTGAGTGTTCCGTTGAAGTCGGAAAGAAGCGCCCCGTTCTCGTCTGTCACCGTGCCTACCAGACGGGCTTTGCTGCCGGCACGGAGCATGAAGTCGTCGGGCAGGTTCTCCACAGCCACCCCGTTGATGCTGGTGATGGTGACGCGGTTCTTGACACTGCCGAAAGTGAGGGCAGGGTCACCCATGAGCGCATAATGAATCTTATTCTCCAGATAACCTCCCTCTGACTCGGCCACCTTCGCCTTGGCCATGCGCAACGCATCGCCCACGCGGTTCGGACGGTTGAGCTCATCGGAGGCGAAGACAGCTTTACAGAAGTAGCCGTTCAGGGTCAGGTTCTTGTGCGCATACACCGTTCGCGAAGTCCCGATGAAGGCCACCGCGGCGCCGTTGGGATTCAAGATAGCCGTCTCACCGATATTCTCTGTCTGTGAGTCAAACAGCATCACATCGCAGGCGGCAGTGAACCATAATGGCATTTTCGAAGAACTGTAATTCCTGAAGTCTTCTATTTGCAATGTTCTCTCGTGAGAAAGGGTATAGTAGGCGCCGTGACCCGTATAGTTCATCATCAGAGCGCCCTCGTTCATCTGCTTCGCAATGACCTCCTTCACCTGAGGATAGCGGTTTCCAGCAGAGGACACCTCTCGTTTGTAGGCGTCCCACATCACCTTGCGCACCTCCAGCTGAGGATAGTCATTCTCGACTTGATTTGCCACAGCATCGGCATATTCCATGTGGTCATTGTTGTCACCGTCATCGCCCATGAAACATACGACATTCTTCCACGCTCCGGCATTCTCGCCACGCAGATAGGAGATGGTCTTGTTCACCAGGGCTGCAGCGTCTGTCTCATTGCGAACGGGAAAACGCCCGATGCCCAGGTCTGTCTTTTCGCGCGTCAGGTTCTTGCCCTCGCCATCGTCCAGCAGACCGAAATAGTCTTCCATCACGTAGGACAGCACATCGCTCTCCGAGTTCTCGCTCTCGTAGCAGAGCAGGAAGTCATTAGGCGAATAGCCCTTCCATGCAGAGCTTAGCATCCGATTGTCCCAGGCACAGTCGCCGAAGAGCAACAGGTAGCGGGGTTTGTTCTCATCGCCGTCAGCACGGTCATAGAGCATCTTCATCAGGCGGCGATACGCGGTGGCATCAGGCGTTCCGCTGGAGAACTCATTATATATAAGGTCTGCACGGGTGACGCCCACGCGCAATCCCTCCAGCGTCCGGTGAGCTGCTGCCAACCGCTCGGCCTGCGCTGCATAGAGTCCGCTGGCAGGAGTGATAATCACCATGTCCAGGTTCTTCCAACTGTGGAGATTCTGATTACCGATGGCTCCCACGACTGTCGGCTGAGGATAGGAAGCGTACGCCGCAGCATCGAACGCAACATAGCGATGCTCTTCATTGTCGCCCTCCACCGTCACCTGATAAACGGCATTCCCGTTAACGGTTGCCTTGGTGCCCGTCAGCACTGTAGCTTTGCGACCGCGCTCGGCCAGTCGCCAGACCTGCGGCTGCTGACCGCTGGCATAGCTGAGCCGCAGCTGGGTGGCAGCAGAGGCCGTGTAGGCAAAAGAGATATTGCGGTGACCGGCATCGATGGCCATCTGGGCGGTGTAGGCCAGCGAGAAATAGTTCAGGCGGGCATGACGGCCGCTGGTGGTAGTGAGCTTGACGGTGTTAGCATTGCGCAGCGACGATGCCGTGAAAGTCCGCTCGCCCAGCACGGCTGACTGATAATCGCCTAATGCCGACATCGTCATGGTGCCGAGCGAGGCACCGTTGAAGCTCGTCGTCATGGAAGTGGCTTCATCATTGCCGGCAGAGAAGCTCACCGTCAGGCGTCCGCTACTGCTCGTAGGGGCAGCCGGCAATGTGAGGGTATAACTGCGGGTGTTACCGCTGGCGTAGTCGTAGCTCTCAAAAAGGCGCCGCCCGCCGTGGAACCAGGCAAACTCCTGCGGGTTGTAGGAGGCATAGGCCTGGAAAGTGGTGATGGTCTGCGAAGGTGTTGCGGTAGATTTCTCCGAGGGGAAGGACGGCGCCGTCGCCGCTTCCGTGACAAAGTAGCTGGCCTCGCGGGCATAGTGGTTCACGATGGGTTTGTCATTGCGATAGGTGGTGAGCCCGTTGGCATAGAACAGGAAGCCGTCAGGCACTGGCCACAGCGACACCTCTTCCAGATCATCGAAATCGTTGTCAGCATCGATCTCCTCAGGTTGCAGATGACCGCCATAGCCATAGACGCGGCAATTGGCAGGATTGCTGAAGCCCATGGAATAGAGGGCGGCATGAGTAAGATAGTGGATGCCGTTAGCCTGGACGCTGATCTTCACCCATCGTCCTTGTGCCAGCACGCTCTTGGATGCCCAACGGTCACTGCTGGCGGGAGCCTTGCGGGCAAGCGCCCTACGGAGGGCGTTGGCCTTGAGCATCGGCATGATTTCTATCTTTCCGCTGAGGAGCTTCCGGTAGCGCCCGTCATGCTTGACGATCGGCACAAAGGTGATATCCATCATCCCCTGACCACGGCTGATACCGACAAACGACTCTATGCGCAGGCTGTCGGCAATCTGCTTGTCGAAGCGGCTGACGACAGTCGTCTCTGCCTCGGTCAGCGGCCCCCATTCCGGGTAGCGGACGCGCACCGTATAATCATAAAGGCGATAGTCGGTTTCCAGCGGCACCACCTCGGAATAAACGGGCAGCACCGAGTCTATCCGCAGCTCGTTCCAGTCGAGTTGCGTGAAGTCAGACTGAGCTCCCGCCAGGGATGCCAACAGCTGCAGACAACAGAGGATATAGAACCTATATAGCTTCATCCGTCTTCACTTGACATTCATCTCCAGCACCTTCTCTTCTTCGAGCCACCCTTCCAGGTGGTCGTCGATGTGCACGGGGCCGACGCCTACGGGAGTGCCGGTGAAGATGAGGTCGCCCGTCTTCAGGGTGAAATAGTTACTGATAAAACTCACCAATTCATCGACTGAGTAGGTCATGTCCGCCGTGTACCCTTGCTGGACGGTCTGTCCATTGATGTCCAGATGGAAGCGGAGTTCCTGTACGCTCTTGCCCAGATTCTCCACGGGGATGAAGCGCCCCACGGCGGCGGAACCGTCAAAGCCCTTGCAGAGATCCCATGGCAGCCCTTGCTGGCGCAACCGCGCTTGCAGGTCACGGGCGGTGAAGTCGATGCCCACCGTGACGGCATCGTAGTAGCGATGCGCGAAGCGGGGTGCTATGCTACGCCCAAGCCGATTGACACGGACAACCAGTTCTGTTTCGTAGTCGCACCGCTGTGTGAAATCGGGTATGAAGAACGGTCGTCCGTCGGTGAGCAGCGCCGAGTCAGCCTTGGTGAAGACGACAGGCGCTTCTCTCTTGTATAACGTTTCACCGAGCTCTTTATTGTGCTCGGTATAGTTCATACCGATGCCGAAGATCTTCATCGTTCGGGCTGCGAATTATTTGACAAGCACTTTGCGTCCGTTGACAATATAGATGCCACGACGGAGCTGTCCGCCCTGAGTGGGCTGCACACTACGACCGCTGAGGTCGAAGACTCCTTCAGACTGCAATGCCGGACGGTCGGCTTGGAGGCCGCCGATGGCGGTGAAGTCCGGATTCTTACGGCCAGCCATGATGTTGAGCAACTTGACATCCCCTATCGAGAGTACGCGATTATAGACGACCAACTCATCAACATAGCAGGCGGCAGAACCCCAGAACGAGCCGGCGCCGAACTGCAAATAGGGAGCCGTGCGGAGCAGGTTGAGGATGGTTGAGTACGAAGCGCCGCCTGCAGTACCCTTGCTGGCCTTGGACGTGCCGTTCACATAGAGCGTGAGGCTGGTGGAGTTGAAGACCATGGTCACATATACCCATTCGCCAACGGGCAGGTAGCCTGTAGTGCCGTTATTCGGATGGTTGATATCCTTAAACGAGCCGCCGTCATTGTAGCCGATATAGGCATTACCCGTCAGGAACAGACGCTTGGTGGCGTCGTTGCCCTCCTGATCGGTGAAGCTCATGATGCAATTCCACACATCGTCGCTCTCCATCTTCAACCAGAAGGCGACAGTGGCGCCGGAGAGGCTTTCGCTGGTCTGCAAGGGGTTCGGGATGACTGTGTAGCAGAGGTTGTCTGCGTCGCCCCAATTCTGGTGCAACGAATAATTGTTGCGTTGCGATTCACGCTCGCAATTAGCAGCTACGCCGCTTCCCGTCTGCTTGAATGTTGCCTTCTGGGTCTTGTCCAGCTGGTTGGGCGTGAACTTGGAGGAGAAGGGATAGTGAGCTACGCAGCCGGTGAGATAGTCTCCGGAGGGGAGGTCGTCGGCAGCAGCAATGGTGAGGTTGTATTCCGTGACGAGGATATAGTCCTCGCAGGTAATGGTGCGAGTGACGGTGACGGGGGTCTCCTCCTCGGGCTCGCCATAGACACCGCTAGCGCTGAATGCTGAGGGTTGGGAAGAAGTCCACTTGACAGTAGCTCCGAGATATGCTGTCTTCGGGAGCACCTTGTTCTGGCGGATGAGGTCGCCGTCCTTGAAGTCTGGCTCGTTCATCTTGGCCGTAAAGGCGATGGCCTTGCGCGGGTCTATTCTGTAAGCCCACAGCTGTACGCCGGAGTTGGTGGCATCCTGTGACGTGGCGGTGATGCCGATGACGGGGATATTCGTGCCATCGAGAATCTGCGGCACCACAACGCCTTTATAGACGACGCCGCCCAGCGTGAGGGTGATGTAGCTGGTGCCTTCGGTCATGGTCCATGTGCCAGTGCGGGCTCCGCTCACCTTGCCGTCGGCGCTCAGCTTGATTTTGATGGGCGTCACCTCCTCCATGTTCTTGAAATTCATTCGATACTTGTGAATCAGCACCTTATACTCACCTGCCATCTCCTCAGCCGTATAGAGGGTGGTCGTCTGGATGAGCTCATCGGTCACGTTCTTGGAGTTGATGCGCTCAGCATCGAACTGGAAGGGGGCAGCGCACAACCAGCCATCCTCGTTGAGATACAGCTGGCGAGTCCGCACCTCATGTCCGTCGGTGCCGTTATTGAACTTCGTATGATAGACCACGAAGTTGCGCTTGTAGCCGTCCATGACGGCGCTGTTGTGGCCTTGCGCACATTCGCCCAAGGTCTGCAAGCCCCATCCGTTGTAGGCGCCAAGCAGTTTCATACCGCCGTCGGTCTGAGCATTAGTCCCGACGGTCTCCCAGCCACGGTTGTGGAAGCAGGCATCGCGGCCACCGGCATCAAGGTACGGTCCGCCGAGCGTTGCACTGCGGAAGGTTCGCATCTCATAGCCGCCGTTGGGGGCAAAGCCGCCATAGCTCATGAAGAGGTAGTAGTAGTCGCCGATACGCTGGATATAGGAGCCCTCGCCGCTGCTGTAGTAGCCGCCGGCTATACGCTTGCCGAAATAGGGATCGGAGAGCGCGCGGCCGTTGCCGTCGGTCTCGTAGGGATAAGTGTACGTGTAGTCGCGCAGTCCCGTCTGCTTGTCCAGCTTGAGGAGGAAGATGCCGCCGCTCCAGGAGCCGTAGGTCATCCACAGTTCACCCTCCTCATCGAAGAACACGCAGGGGTCAATGTCGTTGGTCCAGTACTGACCCCAGCTGCTGCCACGGTCGTAGCGGGCAGGAAGGAAAGCCTGCTCGCCGATGGCGATCTCCAGGTCTGTGAGCTTATAGCTGATGACGGGATTGGTCTGATTGATGAAACCTGAGAAATGGACAGGACCCTGATAGACGTAGGGGCCGGTGATGACATCTGCCGTCAGAAGGACGATGCAGGAGTGCCAGTTGTCGCCATTGAGGCTGAAATACATCATCCATTTGCCTGTTTTGGGATTCCAGATGAGATCCGGTGCCCACATGTTACCGGCGAGGGCCCAGTCTTCCTGGTCGGCATGTGCCCACGCCTTAGCATCGAAATTGCCGAAAGGCACATCCACCACCTCATTATTCACGAGCGCCGGCACCGTCTTGGTCTGATTGGTGCTGAAAGCATCCTCGAAGCTGCACACCTCCGCCTTCGTGCCGTTCATGCGGCCGAAGAGTCTGCTGTTGTCCTGCTCTATCCAGTTCTTCATATTGTCGGAGGACTTGGCAAAGCCGCGCATCGTGCCGATGATGTAATAGCCCGAAGACTGGCGCACGACGCTGGGGTCATGGATGCTGACGGTCTTGCGGGCGACTGCTTTGATACTCTTCAAATCGGTGTCCGTGAGGTCCACAACGTTTTGCGCACGGAGGGCTGCTGTCGATAAGATGCCTCCCAGCAGTAAAGAGGGGAGAATCAGTTTATAGTTCATCATAATCAGTTTACTTCGTAAATGAATCAGGTGGATTATCCACAAAAAGCGCGCCAAAGTTAAGCATTTTTATTGGCTTTCACGCCTTTTTCGACGCGTTTTAACGTTTATTTTTATGAATAAGGTGTATATTCTTGTCCATATCGCCAAAAAAGTGTTCCTTTGCACCACGAAAAGAGAATGCATTAAACCTTCTCACCACATGAGCGTCTAAGAAAAGGTGAACAACCCTAAAAGTGAATATGATTATGAAAAAATTGTTTTTGCTCCTTGCCATAGGAGTGCTGCTGACATCCTGCGTCAGCAAGAAGGCAATGGTGACATTGCAGAACGACTACAACAAACTCCAGACCGACTATCATGCCGCTCAGGTGACGCTGGCCGAGAACCGCGCCAACATCAAGAGCCTGGAGGAGCGCCTGGCCGAGGCCAAGGCTGAGAACCGCCGCCTGCAGACGGCTTACGATGCCCTGCAAGCTTCCTTGGACAGGAGCCTCCAGCAGAACACCGAAGGCAACGTGAGCATCGCCAAACTGGTGGATGAGATCAACGCCTCAAACAAGTTCATCAAGCAGCTTGTGGAAGCCAAGGACCGCAGCGACAGCCTCAACATGGTGCTCACCAACAACCTCACACGCTCGCTCTCCAAGGAGGAACTCAAGGAGGTGGACGTGCAGGTGCTCAAGGGCGTAGTCTATATCTCGCTGGCCGACAATATGCTCTACAAGAGCGGCAGCTATCAGATTAACGAGCGCGCAGCCGAGACCTTGTCAAAGATTGCAAAAATCATTACAGACTACAAGGACTACGAGGTGCTCATCGAGGGCAACACAGACAATGTGCCCATCAAGCAGACAAACATCCGCAACAACTGGGATCTTGCAGCACTCCGCGCCTCCAGCGTCGTCCAGGAGCTGCAGAACCGCTACGGTGTTGACCCCAAGCGCCTGACCGCCGGCAGCCGTGGCGAGTACAACCCCATCGCCGACAACGACACCGAGCTGGGTCGCCAGCGCAACCGCCGCACGCAAATCATCATCACGCCGAAGCTTGACGAGTTCATGGAACTCATCGGCCAGGCTCCCGAAGGCGAGTAATCAGTCTTCCTCGC
This sequence comes from uncultured Bacteroidales bacterium, assembly GCA_902783885.1. Taxonomy (GTDB): domain Bacteria; phylum Bacteroidota; class Bacteroidia; order Bacteroidales; family Bacteroidaceae; genus Physcousia. The sequence goes on along the minus strand of CACZSQ010000036.1, from coordinate 4,020 downwards.
GCGTGCGCGCGCCCACAGCATTTTTCGAAAAAATTATCGTCATATCGTCATTCTTGCTATATACACAACTGGTAATCAGCGTGATGCAGAATGACGATATTGATGTTTATCACCCTCATTTATGACGATAAAGACCTTGTTTTAGTTCTATTTCCCGGACTTTTCGCCAGTCGTTCGCGCAGCTATAAGCGTGCGACGCGTCAGCTGCTTGTCGCCAGACATTCGTGACACCAAAAGTGTGCAGGGTGTCAACTGGCTGTCGCCGCCATAAGAGCTGGCTCTTGGAGGCTTTGCACACGGGTCTTGGAGGCTTTGCACGCGGGTCTTATCGGTTGTTCCACCGGTGGAACAACGTTTTTCCATCGATGGAAAATTGATTTGCCATTAATGGAAAAACCTAAAAGACTTAGCTCTTGACTTGTTTACAACAAGGTCTGTTTACAACATCAGCCGCTGATCATTAATTCAAGTTTCGGAAGTGTTTTTTGTCAAGAATTAGAGAATTAGAGAATTATTGCTTGCAGAAAGCACAGAAATCGCAGATGCTATCCGTGAAATCCGTGAAATCCGTGTTCGGAAAAAACTCGCATCATTCGACGTTATTATTATCTGCTTAACTGGCAGTTCCTTTTGTCGGCGAATTGTACGAATTGTGCGAATTATTGCTCAAAGAAAGCACAGAAATCGCAGATGCTATCCGTGAAATCCGTGTTCGGAAATAAATCGCATCATTCGCCGTTATCATTATCTGCTTAACTGGCTGTTCTTTTGTCGGCGAATTGGGCGAATTGTGCGAATTATTGCTCAAAGAAAGCACAGAAATCGCAGATGCTATCCGTGAAATCCGTGTAATCCGTGTTCGGAAAAAATCGCATCATTCGACGTTATTATTATCTGTTTAGCTGGCTGTCTTTTTGTCGGCGAATTGGGCGAATTTAGCGAATTATTGCTCACAGTAAGCACAGAAATCGCAGATGCTATCCGTGAAATCCGTGAAATCCGTGTTCGGAAAAAACTCGCATCATTCGCCGTTTTCATTATCTGCTTAGCAGGCTGTCTATTTGTCGGCGAATTGGGCGAATTCAGCGAATTGTGCTCGCTCGGCCGTAGGGAAACACAAAAGGGGCTGTGCCGGTTGACACAGCCCCTTGGAGAATGAAGTCCCGATGCTTAGAACAGAGGTGAAGGATAGACGCCGGCATCAACGAGAGCCTTGATGCGCTCTACTGTGCCGGGACGGTCGGCAGCGTATGTCACGCCGAACCACTTGGAAGTGGTGTCGAGGACCTTGCAGGTAGCCGTGCCTTCGTTGATGAGCTTATCCACCATGAGGGGGATGAAGAACTCAGCCTTCAGGTTGGTCATGTTCTTGGGATCGGAGAGGAACTCCTTGAAGTACTCCTCGCTATAGGCGAAGTAGTCGGGTGTGAAGCCCCACATATTCATGCTGACGGGCACGTTGGCACCACCCACGGGCACCCACTTGTCACCGTCCTTGTAGCAGATCTCGCCGTCGATGGTCTCAATCTCGGTGCGCTCCACGATGTCCTTCAGGTTGCCGTTGGCATCGGTTGAGCAGACGCCGCGTGCCACGCTGCCATTCTCGGAGAGCGTGTTGCCGACGCGGAAGCCCACCATTGCATACTTGCCCTTGCTGCCCTCGGGCAGGTCAGCGAGGAACTTGCCGATGGCCATGAAGGCGTCGCGGTTGTAGAAATCGTCGCAGTTGATGACGCAGAAGGGCTCCTTGATGACGTCCTTGCCCATCAGCACGGCGTGGTTGGTACCCCAGGGCTTCACGCGGCCTTCAGGAACCTTGAAGCCTGCGGGCAGGTCGTCGAGTGCCTGGAAGCAGAGCTCACAGGGCACGTGGCCTTCGTACTTCTTGAGGATCTGGTTGCGGAACTGATCTTCGAAATCGCGGCGGATGACCCACACGATCTTGCCGAAGCCAGCCTGAATGGCATCATAAATGGAGTAGTCCATGATGGTTTCGCCATTGGGGCCGAGCTCGTCGAGCTGCTTGAGGCCACCATAGCGGCTGCCCATGCCGGCAGCCAGGAGGAAAAGAGTCGGTTTCATGTTTTCTTGTTTTAAGTATTTATTGGGTTTAGGTAAACACAAGAATATCGCTGCAAAGATACAAATTATTTGTAACGTGCAAGCTTTTTTGTGCAGAAAATAATTTTCTTAGCCCTTTATGCGCAGATTTTACTCAAAATATATTGCGCGTGAGAAATTTTGCATTACCTTTGCCTCGATATTTGAGACATTCTTACCTAAAACCAAAACCATATATTCAGCTCCGCATCTAAAAGCTAATACACAAACTAAACTAATCAATAACCTCTATGAAAATGAAAAAACTACTAATGATGCTGCTTCTGCTCGTGGTGGGAGCAAGCAACTCTGTTTTTGCGCAAACGGCTGTCACCGTGGGAAACAAAGTGACAGATGCCGGTAGTCTTGTCAGCGGAAATGCTTATTTGATCAAGTACACCAGTATGACGGGAACGCCATACATCTATGATGCTGGTACGACCACCCCGCTTCAGGCTCCCAGTACACAAAATACTGCGACCAAATCATGCGCTTTCTATTTTATAAGTGACGGGAACGGGGCATATAAGTTTCAGAATGGTTATACAGGATGCTATTGGCCTGCACCGACAGGTAACGAGAGATTGTATCCAACCACAGCAGCTAATGCCGGAAGTTGGGCAGTAGCTATCTCCTCAGGTACAGCAACCCTGACTTGTGAGAATAGCGGAACCACCTATGGCCTTGACCGGCTCACCCCCGATGTGGTTGGATGGAGCAGCAGAAAGACCGTAGAGATTTATGAAATCAGTGCGGCAACCCTCTCCACAACTGCTGCCTTCACAGAGTTTACGGACAAGGACATTAACGTCAGTGCCACAGCTGCCACGAGCCTTACGACTGGAACATGGTATGTGATGAAGAACGTCGGCCGCAATGTTTATGCCTATGAGAAGACGGACGTACACAAATTATACAACCAATCCGCTGCCCCTGGTGGATCGGCAGAGGATAATGCCAAGTTTCTCGTTCGCTTGCTCAACGGAAGCGATGGCAAGTACTACATCCAAAATGGCCTCGGCAACTTCATCGGAGCCATTCCGCAAAACACAGCTGTACCTACTACAGCTTTGATAGAGGAGCAAATAAGCATTACTCAGATTGGTGACAATGCCGGTTATTTCTATCTTAGGGGCACTACAGACAGCCGCATCCTCGACTGTCAGGACCCAGGATATCCTGTAGTAGGTTGGGGTACAGATGCTCCAAGTGCTACTAACAGCAATGCTGCGTGGCAGTTCTTCCCCGTCGAGCTCGTGGAGGCTTGGGCTCCTGCTATCGATGAGGTTTATACCATCAACAACACGAACACCAACCGTGGTGCTTTGACCTATGACCCCGACAAATCCACAGCCTATGTTTGGTCAAGCGGTAAAACTGGAGCCACAGCTTTCGATGCTACTAACCCGAACCATCAGTGGGTCATCATCCCTTCTGGCACCGCCAAGCAGTATTACCTTTATAATGTAGGAGCTGGCAAGTTTGCCATTCCTACAGGCATCGCACAGAGCGCCAGCAATTCGTGGGTGTTCAGTGATGATGCCGTGGCTGTCATCTTTGAGACCCAAGGTGATGGAACCAAGAAGATTAAGATGGCCACGAACCCTGTCAGCGGCACCAACGCGGCCTATATGGCTGTGTCTAACGACTATACCGGCCCCATCATCAACTACAACGATGCAGGCGGCAACTTCACCATCACAAAAGTAGATGGTGATGCCAGCACAGCAGCCAATGCTGCCGTTGCAAAGCTTGTGAAGAACCAGACTGCACTCACCGCAGCACCCTCAACGAGCGGATGGTATGCTTTACAAATCAAGACTGCCGGAAATACCAGTTATGTGAACCGCTATGTTAAGGCAGCAGACAGTGAATACAATTACAATGGCACATATTATCCGCTTACCTTCACGGGAGCCG
>CACZSQ010000035.1 GCA_902783885.1 uncultured Bacteroidales bacterium | reverse complement strand
GGAGACTGGTGTGGACGTGAGTGGTATGGACGAGGAACAGCTCCGCGAAGCCTGCAAGCGCCTCGGCGTGGAGACCGACCCCACCATGGGCAAGGGCAAGCTCATCGACGCCATCTTCGGCGAGAAGTGCGAGGGCAAGCTCATACAGCCCACCTTCGTTACCGACTACCCCATCGAGATGTCGCCCCTATGCAAGCGCCACCGCGACAATCCCGAGCTCACCGAGCGCTTCGAGCTCTTTGTCTGCGGCAAGGAACTGGCCAACGCCTACAGCGAGCTCAACGACCCCATCGATCAGGAGGAGCGTTTCAAGGAGCAGATGCGCCTGGCTGCCAAGGGCGACGACGAGGCCATGATCATCGACCAGGACTTCCTGCGTGCCCTGCAGTACGGTATGCCCCCCACCTTCGGTATCGGCATCGGCATCGACCGCCTGGTGATGCTCCTCACGGGTAAGTTCGTCATCGGCGAGGTGATGCTGTTCCCTCAGATGAAGCCCGAGAAGCGCATCCCCAAGGATAAGCCCGAAGCCTTCATGGCCCTCGGCTTCAAGGAAGAGCTCGTGCCCATCCTCTACAAGTGCGGCTACAACCTGGTCAGCGACCTCGCAGGCGAGAAGGCACAGAAGGTGCAACAGCTCATCGGTGAGGTGATCAAGAAGTATAAGCTGGACATCGAGAAGCCGAGCGTGCAGGAGTTGGAGGAGATGCTCCCAGCCGCCCTCCCCGCTCAGTAAGGGGACAGCCCCCCTCCCTCCCTAGGGAGGGAGCAGATACCAATCAAGGCGTGAGGCACTACCCGTCTCTGGAAAATTAATTTTTCACTTCGCTGACTTCACTTACAAGAGTTCAAGGAAATATTTATTTTTCACTTTTCACTCTTAACTCTTAACTCTTAACTTTTAACTTTTAGCTCTTAGCCCGTGTTAGGATTCGGTAACAAGCAGTCAAAGGATACCGCTCCCTCCCTTACAGGGAGGGCGGGGGGTGGGTCAGCGCCTGGCCCTGGCTCTTTCTCCATCGCTGTCATGGGCGGCGGCTCGTGGGCCACGGCCATCGCCAAGATGATGCTGGAGAAGAACGACGAGATCTGGTGGTACTTGCGCCGTCAGGACCGCATCGACGACTTCATCCGTCTCGGCCATAACCCTGCCTACCTGCAGAGCGTCCACTTCGACACGGAGCGGATTCATTTCTCAGCCGACCTCAACGAGGTGGTGGAGAACGCCAATACGCTCCTTTGGGTGACTCCCTCGCCCTATCTGAAAGGGCACCTGAAAAAATTGAAGGTGCGCCTGCGCGACAAATTCAACGTGACGGCCATCAAGGGTATCGTGCCCGACGAGAACCTCTGCGTCTCGGAGTTCTTCCATCAGGTCTATAACGTGCCTGACGAGAACCTGGCCGTGCTCGCAGGACCATCCCACGCCGAGGAGGTGGCGCTGGGACGACTGACCTACCTCACCGTGGGCTGCTCCGACGAGGAGAAGGCGCAGGCGTTCGCTGACATGTTAGCCTCTAACTACGTGAAGACAAAGACCTCGCGCGACGTCATCGGCATCGAGTACGCCTCGGTGCTCAAGAATGTCTATGCCATCGCTGCCGGCATCTGCAAAGGATTAAAGTACGGCGACAACTTCCAGGCCGTGCTCATGTCCAATGCCTTGCAGGAGATGAACCGCTTCCTGGCCACCGTGCACCCCATCCAGCGCTCCATCTTCGAGAGTTGCTACATGGGCGACCTCATCGTGACGGGCTACAGCCAGTTCTCCCGCAACCGCGTCTTCGGACAGATGATCGGTCAGGGCTACAGCGTCAAGAGTGCACAGATAGAGATGGAGATGATTGCCGAGGGCTACTTCGGCGCCAAGTGCATGAAGGACATCAACCGCCACTTGCACGTGAATATGCCCATCCTCGATGCCGTCTATAACATTCTCTATGAACGCATTGCGCCGACGGTGGAAATCAAGCTGCTCACCGACAGCTTCCGTTAGAAACCAGCAAGGGACCCACAAAACGCGCCATGAAACGAATCGTATCACTCCTGCTCCTGTTAACGGCTCTCACCGGGACACTCCGTGCCGACACGATCTCCGATCTGCTGGGGCGCATCCTGCCCGAAAACGCCGATGCTGCCAAGTTCAATTGCACCACCACTGGCAACAGCGGACAGCAGTTCACCATCGCCTGCGACGGCAAACAGGTGACAGTCACCGGCTCGGACAACGTCTGCGTGGCAGCCGGCATCAACTGGTATCTGCAGCACTACGCCGGCATCGACATATCGTGGAACGCACCTACTGCCACCCTGCCCAAGCATCTGCCCGTCTGCGAACAGGAGACCCACGAGTCGAGCGTTGATTGGCGCTACTACCTCAACTTCTGCACCTACAGCTACACTATGGCCTTCTGGAACTGGGAGCGCTGGCAGCAGGAACTCGACTGGATGGCACTGCACGGCATCAACATGCCGCTGGCCGTCACGGGCATGGAATGTGTTTGGCGCGAGGTGCTCATGAACACCTACGGCTACACGCTCGACGAGGTGAACACCTTCGTGTCGGGCAGCGCCTACTACGGCTGGTTCTTCATGAACAACCTCACCGCCTGGGGTGGCCCGCAGCCCGAGAGCTGGTACAAACAGCAGCGAGAGCTGGGGCGCAAGATATTCAAACGCATGAAGGACTTCGACATGAAACCCGTCATCCCCGGCTACGTAGGCATGATTCCCCAGGACTTCATGTCGCAGGCAGAGCCCTCTGCCATCGCCGGCTGGCAGACAGCGGACATCGTCAACGGCGGCAACTGGTGCTCCTTCGTGCGACCTTACTTCCTCAACAACACCGACCGCCTCAAGGACTTTGCCGCCAACTACTACGCCGCCTTTAAGAAGCTCTTCGGCGATGTCTGCGACACCCATTTCTATGCCATAGACCCCTTCCACGAGGGCGGCGTGCCCGGCGGCGTCACCAGCGCTACGGCTTCAGTCAGCGCCATGTGGGAGGCGCTCACCGCCTACGACAGCGACGCCGTGTGGGTAGCACAGCACTGGCAGGACAACCCCACCACCATCCTCACACACACCATCCCGTGCGGGCGACTCATCATCCTCGACCTCCACGGCGACCAGTACGCCGACACCGCCTGCAGCGGCCATCATACCACTTCGAGTGGTGAGAATCACGACTGGGTGTGGGGACAGGTCTCTAACTTCGGAGGCAACGTGGGGCTCTTCGGGCGCATGGACCGCCTCATCAACTGCTTTTATGCAGCACGCAATAGCAAAGAATCCAACAAGCTCGTGGGCATAGGCGCCCTACCCGAGGGTATCGAGAACAATGCCATGCTCTACGACCTGCTCTACGCCCTACCCTGGACCAACACTGACTACACACGCCAGACATGGCTTCAGGACTATGTGAAGATGCGCTACGGAGTAGCGCCAACCTCCGACTCACCCGAGAAACGACAGGCCTACGAGACGCTGCTCTCGGCATGGACCCGTCTCGGAGACGGCATCTACCAATGCCCCAACAACGCCCAGCAGGGAACCACCGAGAGCGTGTTCCTCATGCGGCCATCGCTCACACCCGGAACCGTCAGCAGCTGGGCCAGCTCCACCTGGTACTGGGACTTCGCCGAACTGCGCACAGCACTCTATGAGATGCTCTCTGTCAAAGATGTGCTGGCGAACAACGACAACTACCGCTACGACCTCGTGGACCTGACCCGCCAGGCACTCGCCGACTATGGCAAGGAGCTGCTCGACGAAATCAGGGAGAAGGGAGGACAAGAGACAATTGACAGATTCCTCCTACTCATCCTCGACCAGGACCAGCTCCTCGGCACACGCTCCGAGATGCGTTTAGGACGTTGGACAAGTGCCGCACGCGCGCTCGGAATCACATCCGCCGAGAGCGACCTCTACGAGAAGAATGCCAGGATGCTGCTCACCACATGGGGCGACCGCCTACAGTGCGAGAACGGAGGTCTCCATGACTATGCCAACCGCGAGTGGAACGGCCTCCTCTCATCCTACTACTATCCACGCTGGAAGGCATTCTTCAAAAACGGCAACGCAGCACAAGGCTGGTTCAACGACTACGAAAAGCCCTTCGCCACTGGCACAAGCGGTGCCATCAGCAACTATCTGCCCAAGGATGCGCCCTATGCTTTCGGCTCCTTCAGCGCCACCGCCAAGGGCGACGAGATTACGATCGCCCGGGAACTCTATAAAAAATATTTCTCGAATCTTATCCCCGAAACAGGCAAACTGACAAGCAAAGGTACACGTTAAAAGCCTTTTAATATTATATTAATACGGAAATGATTAAATTAGACATCACCAAAGTCGCTCCCTTCGTGAGCGCAGAAACAGTCAACGCCCTCAGCGCACGCGTGGCCGAGGCACAGAAATCACTCGAACAGGGCACCTGCCCAGGCAACGATTTCCTGGGCTGGCTCCACCTGCCCTCCGGCATCACCCCTGAGTTTCTGGCCGACATCAAGGCTACCGCTGCCACGCTGCGCAGCGAGTGCGATGCCGTCGTCGTTGCAGGCATCGGAGGCAGCTACCTCGGGGCTAAAGCGGTCATCGAAGCTCTCTCCAACAGCTTCCAGTGGCTCGTGGGCAGCAACGGACCCGCCATCCTCTTCGCTGGCAATAACATCGGCGAGGACTACCTCAGCGAGCTGACAACATACCTGAAAGGTAAGAAGTTCGGCGTCATCAACATCTCCAAGAGCGGCACAACAACCGAGACAGCCCTTGCTTTCCGTCTGCTCAAGAAGCAGTGCGAAGAGCAGATGGGCAAGGATGTCGCACGCAAAGTCATCGTGGCTATCACCGACGCCAAGCGCGGAGCTGCACGCACCTGCGCCGACAAGGAAGGCTACAAGAGCTATGTCATCCCCGACAACGTGGGCGGACGTTTCAGCGTGCTCACCCCCGTGGGACTGCTCCCCATTGCCGTGGCTGGCTTCGACATCGACCAGCTCGTGAAAGGCGCACAGGATATGGAGAAGACTGCCGCTGCTCCCTTCGCAGAGAACCCCGCAGCACAGTATGCTGCCGCACGCTACGCACTCTACACCGCTGGCAAGAAGATTGAGATCCTGGCCAACTACCAGCCCAAACTCCACTTCATTGCTGAGTGGTGGAAGCAGCTCTTCGGCGAGAGCGAGGGCAAGGACGGCAAGGGTATCTACCCTGCCAGCGTTGACCTCACAACAGACCTCCACTCCATGGGACAGTGGATTCAGGAGGGCGAGCGCACCATCTTCGAGACCGTCATCAGCGTGGAGCAGCCCGAGCACAAACTCCTCTTCCCCAGCGATGATGAGAATCTCGACGGACTCAACTTCCTTGCTGGCAAGCGCGTGGATGAAGTCAACAAGATGGCCGAGCTGGGCACACAGCTGGCTCACGTAGATGGCGGAGTGCCCAACATCCGCATTGCCATTGACCGTCTCGATGCCTACCACCTCGGACAGCTCATCTACTTCTTCGAGAAGGCTTGTGGCATCCACTGCCAACTCCTCGGCGTCAACGCCTTCAACCAGCCTGGCGTCGAAGCATACAAGAAGAACATGTTCGCCTTGTTGGGTAAGCCTGGTTACGAGAAGGAGACGGAAGCGATCAAAGCAAGATTAAAGTAAAAAGGCGGACTCTCCCCCCGCCCTCCCTAAAGGGAGGGGGCGAATACCTTTGCCAAATGGATCATAGGACGGCATCGCCTGACAGGTATAAATTGCTGAAGGCTTATGCTTTGGAGAATCGGAAGAATGCCACGTTGGCAGAAGATGTCATGTGGCAAAACCTTCGGCAGAATGATTTCGGAGTACGATTCTTTAGACAACATGTAGTCGGTGATTACATCGTAGATTTCCTATCGCAAACGGATGGATTGGTCATAGAAGTAGATGGCGGTTACCATGCAGAACGCAAGCAACAAGAAGCTGATGAAATGCGTGAGCAAGCCTTGGAACAAATGGGATTACATGTCATGCGTTTTTCCAATGAGGAAGTATTGTATGATACAGAGTCCGTTATGGCACAAATAGAAGCGTATTTTGAATGAACGATAACAACCAGTCTAGCACATCTTACTCCCCTCCCTTGAGGGAGGGGCAGGGGGGAGAGTCCGCCCTTCGCGCCATTCTTTTCGACATGGACGGCGTACTGTTCGACAGTATGCCGGGCCATGCCTACGCGTGGGCGAAGGTGATGACCGCCTACGGGTTGCCGATGCGCGAGGAGGATGCCTTCGAGAATGAAGGGCGCACCGGCATCGGCACCATCAGCATTTTCACGCAACGCTACTGGGGACGCGACGCCACTGAAGCTGAAGCCCAGGAACTCTATCGACGCAAGACCATCGTATTCAACGACTACCAGGCAGCCAACGGAGGCGAAGCACCCGAGATGCCCGGAGCTGCAGACGTATTAAATAAGGTTCGTGCGCACGGACTCATGCGCGTTCTCGTCACAGGCTCTGCACAGCAGTCGTTGCTCACCCGCCTGGAGAAGCACTATCCAGGCCATTTCGTGCCCCAGCTCATGGTCACCGGCGACGATGTACGCTACGGCAAGCCCAATCCGGAGCCATACCTCATGGCACTGAAGAAAGCCGGCATCACTGCTGACGAAGCCCTCGTCGTAGAGAACGCTCCACTGGGTGTCCGCGCCGCAGTGGCCGCTGGCATACGCACCATAGCTGTCAACACCGGACCCCTTGACCCGCAACTTCTCCTCGATGAGGGAGCCTCATGGCTCTTCCCTTCCATGCAAGCCCTCGCTGACAGCCTGGACGAGTTGCTCGCCCAAGTCTGAGGATTGACGCTGCTTCCCGCTCGAAGCTGCCGCGATGCCTTTCGCTTGAAAAATCCGCATTCAGTCCGTGTAAATCTGTAGAGGAATTAAACCTTTTTGGGGCGGAGCTGTCAAAGGAAAGTGATGCGATTCCTTTTCCTTCTTTTCAGCCTCGCCCTCCTACCCTCGTTCGCGTGGGGACAGTGGTTTAATGTTCGTGGAACCGTCTATGAACACGCTACGCTGCAGCCCTTGCCTGGAGCGAACGTGGCTGTTGCGGACTCGACGGGAAAGATTGTCGCAGGGCGCCAGAGTCAGGAGAACGGACAGTTCGTGATTCCGGGTGTGCCTGTGGGAAAATACACGCTGAAGGTGTCGTTCATGGGCTTCAAGCCGCAGAGTTTCTCCCTGCAGCTAACAGGCAAGGGTGGCAACAAGAAGGTGCAGGACATCCTGATGCGCGAGGATGCCACAGTGCTGGCGGAGGCGGTGGTCGAGGGCAAACTGCCCGAGATGACGGTGGTCGATGACACGGTGATGTACCACGCTGGAGCGTTCTCTCTGCCTCCCGGCTCAATGGTCGAAGAGCTCATCAAGAAGCTTCCGGGCATCGTTATCGGTGATGACGGCAAGATTACGCACAACGGAAAAGAGGTGCGCAGAATCCTCGTGGACGGAAAGGAGTTCTTCAACAACAATCAGGAGCTGGTGCTGAAGAATATACCCGCCGAAATCGTGGATAAGGTGAAAGCCTACGACAAACAGAGCGACCTGGCACGCATTACAGGCATTGACGACGGCGAGGAGGAAACGGTGCTCGACCTGGAGGTGAAGAAAGACAAACGACGTGGCTGGTTCGGACAGGTGACAGGCGGCTACGGAACAGAGGACCGCTACCAGGGACGACTGAACATCAATCGCTTCCTTGACAAGCAGAAAGCCAGCATTGTGGGCAACGCCAACAACACCCAAGGTAGCGGTATGCAGGAGAACCAGGACATCGCCGGCAGCATGAACCTGGAATGGGACAAGCTGGAGCTGAACGGTGGAATGACGGGGCGCTTCAGTCAGGCATCGGGCCGCTCGTGGAGCAACTCGCAGAACTTCGAGAACCGCAATGCTGCCTACGCCAACCGACGGAGCAACAACGGTAGCCACAGCAACGCGTTCCAGACGCAGTGGAGGATTGAGTGGAAACCTGACACCATGACCAATATCCTGTTGCGGCCACAGTTCCGCATCAACGGAAGCCGAAGTCACAGCAGCAGCGAAAATGCCACCTTCAAGGACAATCCCTACGCACTGACCGAAGACCCGCTGGAGAACCTGGAAGCGCTGCGCGCCATAGGCGTAAACCATAACCAGCAAGCCAACCGCAACTCGTCGGACAACATCAACGGCTCGCTGTCTGTGCAGATCAACCGACGCCTGAACAAGCCCGGACGAAACATCACGCTGAACATCAGTGGAGGCCTCAATCAGGACGAGGGCAACAGTAGCAGCTACTCGCAAATAGACTATTACCAGCTATTGGCCAAGACGGGCGGCGACAGCATTTACCATAAGATACAGTACGATGACTCGCGCAACAAAAGCAAGAACTGGTCGGCACGCATCTCATATACGGAGCCTATAGGCACGGGGCAGTTCCTGCAGTTCTCCTACAACTATTCATACCGCTTCAACGACCGCGACCGCACCGTGGCAAGCATCTTCGACCCGCTGGTGGAGCAGCATTTTCTGGGCATCGACAACTACGACGGGCACCTGGAATGGGCAAAGCGTGATACAGCTCAGTGCAACTACACCGAGAATCACTATCAGAACCACGACATACGCGTACAGTACCGACTGATCAACTCCAAGGTGAGACTGAACATCGGTCTGAACGTGCAACCACAGGTGAATCGCGTGGACTATACGAAAGGCTGGAAGCACTACGATCTCTCGCGCACGGTTGTCAACTGGTCACCGACAGTGAACTTCCGCTACCGCTTCTCACGGCAGCATCAAGTGGATGTCCGCTACGGAGGACAAAGCGGACAGCCATCCATCACGGATCTGATTCCAGACACGCTGTCGAATGCTAACCCACTGAATATCAGATTGGGTAATCCGAGTCTGAAGCCCTCATTCACACATACGTTGCGCGCTGAGTGGCGTCTCGCACAGCCCGATCTCCAGCGCAACTACAACTTCAACATCGAAGGCCGCGCCACGCAGAACGCCACCGCCAGCAGAACTGAGTACAAGGAGGATACCGGAGGACGAGTCACAAAACCCGTAAACATCAACGGCAACTGGAACGGACGCGCCAACTTCAACTTCAACACCGCATTCACAGACCAGCGATTCCGCATTGGAACTGGCACTGGCTACAACCACACGACCAGCAACGGCTACGTCTATCGCTCGGCGAACAAGGAGACTGTAAGAAACATCACACACTCCGACAACTTCAGCCAAAGCCTGCGGCTCACCTACCGCGAAACGTATGAGAACGAGAACACCTTCGAGATAAACCTCCGAGGCTCTGCTTCTTATCACAAAGCACGATCATCCGCTACATCAGCATCCAATCTGGACACGTACAACTTCTCTTATGGCGGCAGCGCAATCATGAACTTCTGGTTCGGACTGAACCTCTCCACAGACATCAACCAGAACAGCCGAAGGGGCTATGCCGACGAGCTCATGAACACCAACCAGTGGATATGGAATGCGCAGGTGTCCTACTCCTTCCTCAGCCGCAGGGAAGCCACACTAAGCCTGCGATGGAACGATATACTGCGCCAGCGAGACATGGTTAGCCGCAGTATATCCGCCACTTCGCGCACAGACTCTGACAGCGATCGCATCACCTCATATCTCATGCTCTCCTTCACCTATCGACTCAATGTCTTCGGAGGCATACGCGGTGGAGCTCAACGCCCGCAGCGAAGGGGGGACGGACACGCGAAGCGGAATTTTAACTGATTTTAAGGATTTCTTTTGCTTATTTTCCCAAAACGCTGTATTTTTGCAGCGTTTTTTGTAAGACCATAGATCATGAGCGAAAGACTCTTCATTTTCGACACAACACTGCGCGACGGCGAACAAGTGCCCGGCTGCCAGCTAAACACCATCGAGAAAATCCAAGTAGCCAAGCAGCTGGAAGCACTTGGCGTGGACATCATCGAGGCCGGATTCCCAATCTCCTCGCCCGGAGACTACAACAGCGTGATAGAAATCTCTAAGGCTGTCACATGGCCTACCATCTGCGCACTGACACGAGCCGTGGAACGCGACATCGACGTGGCCGTAGAAGCTCTCCGCTTTGCCAAGCACCGACGCATACATACAGGCATCGGAACCAGCGATTCACACATCAAATACAAATTCAACGCCACACGCGAGGAAATCATTGAACGGGCGGTGGCGGCTGTGAAATACGCAAAGCGCTTCTGTGAGGACGTGGAATTCTACGCAGAAGATGCTGGGCGCACCGACAATGAATACCTGGCACGCGTCATCGAGGCTGTGGTCAAAGCCGGAGCTACCGTGTGCAACATCCCCGACACCACAGGTTACTGCCTGCCCGATGAATTTGGAGCAAAAATCAAATACCTGATGGAGCATGTGGATGGACTCTCCAATGGAAAGACCATCCTCTCCACACACTGCCACAACGACCTCGGCATGGCCACCGCCAACACGCTCGAAGGCATTATCAATGGTGCCCGACAGGTGGAAGTAACCATTAACGGCATCGGAGAACGCGCCGGAAACACAAGCCTCGAAGAGATTGCCATGATTCTCAAATGCCACAAAGGCATAGGCATTGACACGAATATCAATACCCAAAAAATCTACCCCACCTCGCGGCTCGTATCTTCGCTCATGAACATGCCCGTGCAGCCGAACAAAGCCATCGTGGGCCGCAACGCTTTCGCCCACAGTAGCGGCATACATCAGGATGGCGTGCTCAAGAACGTCCAGACATACGAGATTATGGACCCCAAGGACGTAGGCATCGACGACAACAGCATCTTGCTCACAGCCCGCAGCGGACGCGCAGCGCTGAAGCATCGTCTCCACGTAAATGGCGTTGACCTCGATGAGGAAAAACTCGATAAAGTGTATGAGAAATTCCTCCAACTGGCAGACCAGAAGAAGGAGGTTAATGATGCAGACGTGCTAATGCTCGCTGGAGCAGACACCGCAGATGCACATGCAGTGCGACTCGACTTCCTGCAGGTAACAACTGGTAAGGGCGTCAAGAGCGTAGCCTCCATCGGGCTCGATATCTCAGGACAGAAATTCGAGGCGGCTGCCAGCGGCAACGGCCCCGTAGATGCAGCTATCAAGGCCCTCAAGAAAATCATTATGAAGCAGATGACCCTCAAGGAATTCACCATCCAAGCCATCTCCAAGGGATCTGATGATGTCGGAAAGGTTCACATGCAAGTTGAGTACAATGGTTCCCTCTACTATGGTTTTGGAGCTAATACCGACATCGTAACTGCCTCCGTTGAAGCATACATCGACTGCATCAACAAGTTCAAGAACTAAACTGAAACCCTCATCGCCACTCTCATTAAAGAGGCAAACATATCGTTAGCGATCGTTCCCAAACACGTATATACGAATCCGCAAAAACGTATATACGTGTTTTCAGTTTTGTATATACCTTATGCCATTCTCTATTCTCCCTTGTTTCGTTCTTCATTTTTCATTCTTCATTAATCTTACACTCCCCTTTAGGGGGCTTGGGGGCTTTGACACTCCCCTTTAGGGGGCTTGGGGGCTTTGACACTCCCCTTTAGGGGGCTTGAGGGCCTGGGCTTAGGGGCCTTTTACGAAAAAAGCCCCGAGACACATTGCTGTGCTCGGGGCTTCTCTCTAAAAGTGGCGGCTACCTACTCTCCCACGGGTGTGCAGTACCATCGGCGCAAGCGGGCTTAACTTCTCTGTTCGG
>CACZSQ010000034.1 GCA_902783885.1 uncultured Bacteroidales bacterium | reverse complement strand
CGGTGACGTTCTTCAGACCCTCGCGAACAATAGCCTGTGCCAGCACGGTAGCGGTGGTGGTGCCGTCGCCAGCATCGTCGCCCGTCTTGGAGGCCACGCTCTTGACGAGCTGTGCACCTGCATTCTGGAAGGCGTCGGCCAGCTCAATCTCCTTGGCGACGGTGACACCGTCCTTGGTAATCTGAGGAGCACCGAACTTCTTCTCGATAATTACATTACGACCTTTCGGGCCCAGTGTCACTTTGACAGCATTGGCCAACTGATCGACGCCCTGCTTCATCTGCTCGCGGGCTTCAATATTGAATTTGATATCTTTTGCCATGATAGTTGTGATGAATAATTAAATAGATGTGTTTAATTCTTGAAAGGTAATCACTCCCTCACAGGGAGGGCGAGGGGTGGT
This sequence comes from uncultured Bacteroidales bacterium, assembly GCA_902783885.1. Lineage (GTDB taxonomy): Bacteria > Bacteroidota > Bacteroidia > Bacteroidales > Bacteroidaceae > Physcousia. The sequence goes on along the minus strand of CACZSQ010000034.1, from coordinate 34,527 downwards.
CTGCTTATGCCAGCACTGCCACCACGTCGCTCTGGCGCATGACGAGGTACTTCTGTCCCTCAAACTCCAGTTCGGTGCCGGCATACTTTCCATACAAAACGGTGTCGCCAGCCTTGAGCACCATCTCTTCGTCCTTGGTGCCTTTGCCAACGGCTACGACTTTGCCCTGCAGGGGCTTCTCCTTAGCAGTGTCGGGGATGATGATGCCACCGACGGTCTTCTCTTCAGCAGCAGCGGGCTCGATAAGCACGCGGTCTGCAAGCGGTTGAATCTTCATAGTTGTTTGAGTTTATTTGTATTGATTGGTTTATATGTTTGCACTTGCAGACGAGCGAAAGCCGTGCCAAAGCACTATTCTCTGACAAATTGTCAGTCACATGTATTGTCTTTGATAGATTTTGAATAAGATTTTGAAAGATTTCCCGCGAAGCGGTAAAAAAAGAACTTCGCTGCGCGCCGAGCGCCTGCGAAGCGGAAAGGGAATGGCAACGCTGCTACGCAGTTAGTAGGGGCAGCTACTTTGAGAAAAGTATGCCAATTACGGTAATTCGTGTCCAATAAATCAGAGTAATTCGTGTTCAAGAACCTGAAAGCTTTGAACGCTTCCTGTGGCGCCATAGCTCGTAGGAGTTGATGATGTTCTGCCAAAGGACATAACAGCCAGCACCAATGCTGGCTTCAGGTGTCAGGTAGGTGTAGGCTATCCAGATGGCCAGCCCTGTGTTCTTCTGGAACATGCCCTGTCCGGTGCAGATGTGCTCACCGGTGGCGCGGCCGACGAGGCGGCCGATGAGGAGCTGCACGACGGCGGTGACCAGCGTAATCAGTGCTATGTCGCCCAGGAGATGACTGGCGGCATGGCTGTGCACGATATTGCGGACGGTGATGCCGGCCGTGATGGCCAGCGACACACACCAGCAGTAGAAGCCGAGGTCGGGCGTGCGGACAAACCAGCGGTACAACGGATGCACCCAATGGCGCACGACAGCGCCCAGCAGGAGCGGCAACAAGAGCACAGCCGCCAGACGTTGGAAGATGGCGAGGGAGCACTGGATGATGGACGACGAGACGTCGGAAGCTGACGGAGGCTCCACCATCGGGAACACGATGGGGATGAGCAGGGCCATCGACACCGAGGAGAGAAGCACGAAGGTGGTCATCTGCGTGAGGTCGCCACCCAGCTTGGCTGTGACCACGGGTGAGGCAGAGGCGCAAGGCGCGATGACACAGATGAGGACAGCCTCAAGGAGAAGCTTGCCGGTTAATGAAGAATGAAGAATGACCAGCACACCTATTATTAATAACTGGGCAGCGAGGATCAAGAGATGCCAGCGACGGAAACGCATCAGATGGAAATCGACCTTGGAAAAGGTGACGAAGAGCGTGCAGAAGAGGGTCAGTGGCAAGAGAGTCTCAAAGACTGGAAGCAAACTGTCGCCCGCCTCATCCAAAGCAGGTGTGAAGGCAAACGTCAGATACAGCGCCGTCCCCACAAGGATGGCGACAGGGAGTGTCCAGTTCTTCAGAAAGGCAGGGAAATTCATCGGGAGGGGACAGGGATAGCCCGCTTTGAGAGGGTGATGACTTGGGAGCAATGCTCAAGCACGGCACTACGGTGGGTGATGAAGATGAGCGTAGGCTGAACGGGCAGCTTCCGATGGTGCTCAGTGAGATTGGTCAGGAGCTGACGCTCGGTCTGCTGGTCGAGGGCGCTCGTGGCCTCATCGAGCAGGAGGATGCTGCCACGGCGCAGGAGGGCACGGGCAATGGCTATGCGCTGCGCCTGTCCCTCGGAGAGGCCTGCCCCACCCTCGCCTATGCGGGTGTCGAGACCCTCGGGGAGATGGTGGACAAAGTCGGCACAGGCCAGGTCTAAGGCCTCCCACATATCCTGGTCACCGGCATCAGGATTACCCATCTGAAGGTTCCAGCGCAGGGTGCCGCTGAAAAGCGTATTACCCTGAGGCACATAAACAAGGTTGCAGCGCGTGCGTGCAGACACAGGAACACAGCGTTCCGTGTTCTTCGTTAATTTATCATTCTCACCGGAATAGATGACAGCCTCGCCCTCGTCAGGCTTAAGCAAGGCAAGAATCAGGCGTATCAGCGTGGTTTTGCCGGCACCGGTCTCGCCCATGATGGCGGTGGAGGTGCCAGGCGGGAAGTCGAAGGAGTCGTGATGGAAGATCTTACGGCTGTGCTCGTCGTAGGCAAAGGTGATGTCTGTCAGACGAATGCCGGCACTTTCGGTGAAATAGATGGGATCGCCGTCCTCCTCCAAAGGCATATCCTCCAGTTCCATCAGGCGCTCGGCCGCCGTGAAACTGCTGATGATAGCCGGAATGAATTGCGTCATCTCGCGGAAAGGGCCTTGAATCTGACCGCAGAGCTGGATAAAGGCGGTCATCATGCCGAAAGTGATGGTGCCCGCTTCCAGACGGTTGACACTCCAGAGGAACGCAAACAGATAGGCGGCACCGAAGCCGATATTCAGTATCAGGTTGGACGTTGAGGAGAAAAGTGTGCGGTGGCGCACCTGATTGCGCAGAGTCTGCTGCAACTGCGTCAGCGCCTTCAGGACCAACGGCACCCGCTCAAGGGTTTTCAGCACCAGACGATGCTGCACGCTCTCCTGCAAGGTGGCCTGCACGAGGCTGTCGGTCTGTCGCACCTCACGCGTGATGGCCCGCATACGATGGATATAGAGGCGGCTCAGTATGATGAAGACGGGCAGAATCACGGTGACGCCCACGGCAAGCATGGAGTCCATCGTGAAAAGGAAGAAGAAAGCACAGAGCAGCCGCACCAGCACGGCCAGCGCCTGCGGCACCGTGTCGGTCAGCACAGAGACCACCGTCTGGCTGTCGCTGACCATACGGTTCAGCACATCGCCACTGTGGCGGCGCTCCACGCCGTGCCACTCGCTGCGCAGCAGATGCTCGAAGATGTGGCGCTGCATACGGTTCTGTGCCTCCACGCCCATCAACGCTGCTATCCAACGGCCCAGATAGCCCAATGCCATCTGCATTGCAATGATGGATACCAGCAGGATGCCGGCACCGAAGAGGGTGGAAGGATGAGGAATGAGGGATGAGGTGTGGGCACCGGTGGCTATGTCAATGGCCAGCTTGGTGGCCCAGATGAAGGCGAAGTCCAGGCCCACGCGGATGATGCCGCTCAGTGCATTGATGAGCGACTGCACCTTCACCTGACAGAAAACATGCCAGAACCACTTCAAGATAATGAGAGAACCGCCTCCCTGCCCCTCCCTGTTCGTGAGGGGGGCCTTGGCTGCATTCTCCATTATCGGTTGTCCATTATTCATTCTTCATTCTTTATTCTTCATTATTCATTCTTCATTTCCCTCACACTCCCCTTTAGGGGGCTTGGGGGCCTCATTCTTCATTCTCACATCCGTGCCCCACATCAGCTTCGTGCGCAAGGTGCGGAAGAAGCTCTGACCGGGGCGTTTCAACACCTTAATCATATAAGGTGCGCGACGGATGGTGAGCCTTACGTCCTCGCTGCACTTTTCACTGCGTCCATCGAGGGCTACGAGGAAACGGTGGTTGCGGGAGGACACCGTCAGCGTGATGACGGCATCGTCCATCAGCGTCAACGGGCGAACGGTCAATGAATGAGGAGCCACAGGCACCAGCCCCAGCGTGTGGCTGCCGGGCTGCATGACGGGGCCGCCCACAGACAAGGCATAACCCGTAGAACCGGTGGGAGTGTTCACAATCAGGCCGTCGGCCTGGTAGGTGGTCAGGTACTCTCCGTTGACATCGATGCGAATGGAAATCATCGATGAGACATCGCGCTTCAGCACAGCGACCTCGTTCAAGGCATAGGGATAACCCTCGGGCTGACCCTTGTCGTACTCCAACTGCAGGAGACAGCGTTCTTCCACGTGGCATTCGCCGGCATAGATCTGATTCACGGCCTCCTCCAAGTCCTCGGGCAGGACATCGGCCAGAAAACCTAAGCGCCCCATATTCACACCCAAAATGGGGATTCCGCGGTCGGCCACACGACGTGCAGCTTCAAGAAATGTGCCGTCGCCCCCCAGGGAGATGAGCACATCGGCATCGAACTGCCCGTCGGCCACCACCTGCACCGCAGAAGGAATGTCTATCTGCAGTTCTTCAGTGAGGAAGCGATAGAACGTGCCGTCTATCTGCAACGCAGCCTCACGAGCCATCAGCAATTGGAACAGCTGCTGCACAGAGGCCGACTTCTTGGCCTGAAAAGAGTTGCCGAACAGGGCAAATCGGAGCTTACGCATAGGATTTCTTAGGATTTTCGGTGCAAAAATACATATTTCTCTTGAATTTTACCTACTTTTGCAGCAGAAACCATTCCAGAAAGTACGAAACATGACAAAACTAAGCGTTAATATCAACAAAGTGGCAACCATCCGCAATGCACGAGGCGGTAATAACCCGAATGTCCTGCAGGTGGCTCTCGACTGCGAGCGGTTCGGTGCGCAAGGTATCACCGTTCACCCGCGACCCGACGAACGCCATATCCGCTATCAGGATGTCCGTGACCTGCGGCCACTCCTGACCACAGAGTTCAACATCGAGGGGAACCCTATCTCGGAATTCATAGCACTGGTGCTGGAAAACCGCCCTACACAAGTGACACTCGTGCCCGACGGACACGACCAGATTACCAGCAACCACGGATGGGACACGAAGACACACCTGAACTTCCTCACCGATGTGACGGCCCGCTTCCGTGAAGCCGGCATTCGCGTGAGCATCTTTGTCAATGCTGACGAAGAGATGGTCGAATACGCAGCACGCACCGGTGCCGACCGCATAGAGCTCTACACTGAGCCCTATGCCACAGACATGGCTGCCGCCATTGCTGTTCCAGAAGGTTCTCCTGAGGGTAAAGCCCTCCGCGCCGCCGCCATCGCCCCCTTCATCCGAGCTGCCAAAGCAGCCAAGGCGCTGGGCCTTGGACTCAACGCCGGACACGACCTCAGCCTGCAGAACTTGGCATACTTCCATCAGCAGATTCCATGGACTGACGAGGTGAGCATCGGACACGCCCTCATCTGCGATGCCCTGTACTTAGGACTTGAGGAAACCATCAAAAGGTATCTTGCACAACTTCAATAATAATTATGATCTATCTCTTTTTTGCTACTGGTACCGAGGAACTGGAAGCCCTCGGAACTGCCGACATCATCCGCCGCGCTGGCCTTGACCTGCAGATTGTCTCTATCACCAATGAGCGCATCGTCACCGGCTCGCACGGCATACGCGTGGAAACGGACGCTCTGCTGAAGGACATCGAATTCTTCGATGCTGAGATGCTCATCTTCCCCGGCGGACTGCCCGGAGCCACAAACCTTGCGGCCTGTGAAGACCTGAACGAGCGCATCCGCGATCATGTCTATCTCGGACGCCCAGTCGCTGCCATCTGCGCAGCCCCGCTGATTCTCGGAAGACTCGGTCTGCTTGAAGGAAAGCGTGCGACCTGCTATCCTGGCTTTGAAGAAGAACTCCGCGGCGCTACATACACGGGAGCCCTCGTGGAACAGGACGGCCTGTTCATCACGGGCAAGGGTCCTGCTGCCGTCTTCGAATTCGGCTATACCATTGTGGAGCGCCTGAAGAACAAAGAGACGGCTGAGGCACTGGCCAAAGGGATGCTATATAAGTAAAAGACTCTCCCACCTGCCCCTCCCTATAAAGCAGGGGAGTAGTCACCTTTCAAGACTCATTGTTTAATCCTATGTCAATTAAGGAAGCCTCTTCTTTGATGGATTCTACTCCCCTCCTTTATAGGGAGGGGCAGGGGGGTGAGTCTTCCGTCATCATCGTTGCTGGCGGCAAGGGACTGCGCATGGGGACTGACCTGCCCAAGCAGTTCCTGCCTATTGGCGGGCGACCTGTGCTGATGCACACGCTGGAGGCCTTCGAACGGGCCATCCCAGGCATACAGCTGATTTTAGTTCTCCCCAAAGACCAACAGGCTTTTTGGCAAGACCTTTGCCAAAAGCATGGTTTCACACTCCCGCACGTCGTCGCTGACGGTGGCGAGACACGCTTCCACAGCGTGAAGAATGGGCTGATGAGCCTCAAGAGACTCATGGAATCCATCAGTTCTGAGGGAGCATTGGTTGCCGTGCATGATGGGGTGCGACCATTTGTGAGTGCGGAAGTCATCCGCCGCACTTTCAATGCAGCCCGCGAATACGGGGCTGCGGTTCCTGTCATCCCCGTCGTGGAGACTATTCGCCAGATACTTTCTTCAACGGGGGGCGCTCGGGAGGAAACCTCTGCCACTGTGGACCGTTCCCTGTACCGCCTTGTGCAGACCCCGCAGACCTTCCAGCTGGACCTGCTGCTGCGCGCATACGAACAGCCTTATCGAGATGCTTTCACAGATGATGCCTCTGTCGTTGAGGCACTTGGACACACTGTCGCCCTCGTAGAAGGCAATCGCGAAAACATCAAAATCACAACCCCCTTCGACCTGACAATAGCCGAAGCGCTACTCACTTAACCTGCACATCGCAGGGTTGGCCCAGTTCCTGCTGCCATTGCCTAAGCCAGGAGAACCAGCTTTGAGCATTGTGGAAACCGTTTTTCTCCATCAAGGCACAAATGGCGAGATGGTAACGGATATGCCCGTTAACAGGACGAAGGATGGTGAGGTAGTTGTAGGCATCTTCTTTCTTAGCCAACAAGAAAGGAGCATCAACAGAGACACCTAAGCCTACGCCCTCTACCAAATCCTCGGCAGCTTTGTCGGGGATGTTTTTTCCCCATGACCCGACGAGACCCGTTGTGAGCTCCATGAGTCCCTCGTTCTCCATTTCTATTTTCTGTACGCCTGTGCAGAATGTCTCGCTATCGACAGCGGCACCGGAGAGCTGGATATCAACCTGAACATCGCGATGGCCGGCATAGATGGTATAGCGCTGGCGCATCTGTAGCATCTTGTTGTTGTACCACCAGTTCTTGTCCCACACCTCCACGATGGCGCGAACGGGGCCGCTGGCTACAACACGCTGACCACGGGCTTCCACGCTATCCACGTATGTGGGCTGGTCGTTCACATAACCACGAAAAGAGCCTGCGCCTACACTGGGGCCTGCGAAAAGTATGTCGCAGCCGAGGCCATTGGCAATATCTTCGCGTGTGCTATAGAAATTGGTTTTGTCAAGAACGAGCTGAGGAGTGGGCTTGCCGTAGATGTCGATGCTCTGGCGGTGGTCCATATAGACGCGGAAGCCAACGAGCTCGGATTCCCATTGTGCGCCGTGGCCGTAGATGGCATCGTAGGTGGCCAGGGGCTCGTTGCGTCCCTGGTACTCGATGCTATTGATATAGGGGTAGCGGTACTTGCGATCCCACACCTTCATGAAAGCGGCGGTGCGGGGAAGGAAAGATTTCTGCGAGGGCTCTGCAAGGCAAGTTACACGGAAAGAACGGGTGCTGCCTGCGGGGATGTCGGCCACGAAGCAAAGCTCATCGGGGACAAGGTCGCCGTCGAGATCGTCAAGCTGAGAAGGCTCTTCTCCCTCGCTCCCTATGAGGGAGGGAGTAGAATCTTTTGAGGAAGGGAGGGCGGTTACCTCTGCGGAAAGAACGGTAGAGGATTTCTCTTTTAAAGCTTTATGCAAATCCACAACCACGGGGACATCCTTGCGGTCTGTGGAAGAGGGGTTGGTAACTTTCACAATAAGGGAAGGCCCGGACTCTCCCCCCGCCCTCCCTGTTAGGGAGGGTGCGGTTACCTTGGCGAATAGGGAGGAAGGTAGTAATAATAGACAAATGGCTGCTATTGTTTTTCTTTTCATTTCTGTATGTAAGCTAATAGTTACGATTCTTGTTAGGTGACCACTCCCTCCCTCATAGGGTAGCGAGGAAAGAGGGGATTGACTCAATGTCAATCTCTCCGAGCGACCGAGGCTTAACTCCTAAGTCGAGGATGGACAGGCGGGGGGAGAGTCTGTTATTGTGGTACTACCTCTTGCAGATATATTGCATCGAGACTCCAAAGAGCGCAGTCATTGGTGGTGGTCTCAGGGCTCTCAGTGAGAGGCTGCGGCGTCTCTGGGGGCAACACCAGCTGTGGGTTGAAACGGTAGTGCTGAGCGGGACGACTGTACTGCCACATCTCCTTCCAGGCGTCTGCAGCTAATGACTTATCATGTAACTTAGCTGCCGCATAACCCTTGAGACGACTGATACGGAAACGGTTGTTTGTCACCTGGTGATAGCGGGCATTATGGTCGAGATAGACAGCTTCGAACTTCTTGTTCGGAACCATCTCCATCATCTCGTGCAACAATTCAAAGCCACCCATGATGAGTTTCAGATGGTTGGTGTGGGTGACATTCTTGTCGCCCTCATACGAGATGATGCCCGTGGCAGGGTCGTAGCCAAGGACTCCGGGACCGGTGAACATACCATCAGGCAAGGCTGCGATACTCTTCATGCCGGCCTGTATTTTCTTGAGATACTTAGGATTCCGCGTACGCTCATACTCTGTCATCCAGTTGCCCGCATAAGCCACCCAGTCGGGACCGATGCGCAGACGCGCCGGAGCCGTGCAGGGGTATTTCTCGCGCGGCAAGGCCAGACGCATGGGGTCGATGGTATAAAGCATCTGGTCGGCATCCTTTACGGCTGTCATCAGGTCGCCTGTGCGCTCGTCGGTGGTGAGGTAGTAGTAGAAACGGTTCCAGGCAGCCTGCGAGATGCGCGCTTCCTTGGCACCGCAGCCCCAATGACTCACATTGTGACGACTGCCGAGCCCCGCGAAAGGACCGATGTGATAGACATCGACCTCTGAGGTGTGGCGCGTCATCGATTCAGCCATGCGCCAGACATCGGGACGTGCCGTGCGCAGGAACGAATACCACAACCACGAGATGCTGCCCAGCTCGGTGTTATCCCACGCGAAGCCGCCGACATCGTACTTCCATTCATGGCGGGCTGCATCGTATTGGTGCATCACGTCACCATAGTTCCAAAAGCCATACCAATGGTGCTCATCGACGGCCTTCACATAGAAGTCCAGATAATCTTTCAGCAAATCCTCCACCTGAGCACGCCGTTCATTGCTTCGGTCTGGCAGGCTCCATACGCCGAAGGCATGGCGGGAATGGAGATATTCGGGAGTGCAGACGAGCGGGGCATCCTCGCTGAGCTGCTGGGCGCGCCGTGCAACGGCGGCCTTACCCGGATAGGCACGTTCGGGGAGTAATGTAATCACAGATGTACGCGCAATACCATAGGGCGTTGACATACCCTCCTGTACATCCTCGTAGGAGGCGTTGAGGTCGTGAGCGACATTATCGTAGTGGCGCAGATCCATGGCACCGCCCTCAGGAGCCCAGAGATAGGCCGTGAGGTAAGCGGTTTCGTGCGAGGCGCTATCTACCTGCAACGAGGCAGGGTAGCTCTGCCAAAAGTCTTTGACACAGAGACCGAGTCCACCGCTTACATCGCCCACGAAAGCGTATCCCGAAGCGCGCTGACCAGCATGGGTGCCGACCCACTGGTTATTCGAATGAGCCCGTTTCTGAATGGCATAGCCTTGGTCAGAGGTTTGTGAGAGGCGGAAGGTGTTCCACCGTGCCCAGTGGTGCAGAAGATTTTGCCCCTTTTCATCGAAGGAAGAGGGCTCGGGGATGCGCAGTCCGGCCACCTGCTGTTGTTCCATGGATGAGGCAGCGCCCTCGTGAGCGGGGTCTGGGTTCGGGTTCTCAAGGACACGCCGCCCGCTCAACGGCTGCACGCTCTCACTCCACACACCACCATCTTGTGTAGCAAAGGCGACATGGCGGTTGTAAGCCTGTTCGCTCATCGGCACCTCGAAACGTACGCCAAGGGAACGGATGAAGTCATGGTTCTGGTCGCTATTATATAAATAGGTGTGTACAAGCCGTACTTGCTCCGAGCCGGCATAGAAGTATAGACGAACAACAAAAGCACCTCTCCCGAATCCACCCGTGGGGTGGAGCACCGACGCCCCGTCATCTTCATTACTTCTACAGGAAGAGTACTTCCCCTCTATCTTCACCACAGCCCGCACATCACCGGCGCGCTCAACTGTCACCTTATCTATACTACTTTCAAGGTCTTCGAAATGAATGATGCCAACACCTTCGGCATAGGGTTTATCCTGAATGGTACAAACCAATTGTCCACCGCCAGTCACGCAAGTTCCGTCTAATACGAGACTGTCAATGATTGCTACACCCTGCTTAGGGATATATGCAACAAAGTCTCCTGAACCAATGCGGATTTGAGTTGACGTCTCACTAAGAGTGAGGGCAAGCGAACTGTTGTTCACACTGCCCGTTGAAGCGGCCTTCCTCTTCTCGAACACCACACCTTCTGTGCCACCGGGGATGACAGCTGCAAAACCGCCCCATTTCACCGAGCCATCGGGCCAATAGGCCGTGGGCCAGAAGTCGGAGGAAATTGACTTCCCATCATCGGTGGTAAGGCAGAAACTGTCATCGGGCCTCATCTCACCTTTTTGAAAAGGAATGCCAAAGCTAACAGGCTTGGCGGCTTCCGGGGTCTTACCTATCCAATGCAAGCGTGCCGTGGTGTCGGCAAAAGCCATTACCGGAACAAAGAAAATGAGGAAAAAGAGTAGTCGTTTCATCGTCGTGAACATTTTTTATGGCACAAAGATAAAACAAAAAAGTGTAAAGTAGTGTGTTGTTTGCATATAATTTGCTAAATTTGCACCCAATAACGATAAATCTAACAAATCATCTTATGAGAAAACTATTCTTGATGGCCGTAGCAGTACTCACGCTGGCCTCCTGCACACAAACGAATAAGCAGACAGAGGAGATTAACGACTCCAACACCCCGCTACATCTGCTGAAACCTGAATATAAGGTGCCCTATGGCGAACTCAAAGCCGAGGACGTCAAAGCAGCCCTTGACCGTGTCTTCAACTATTGTGAACAAGGAACCTTCCGCATCGGTTCCTATGAGTGGGGTATTACGTATCAGGCCCTGCTTGATGCCGCCGAGGCCACTGGCGACATGCGTTACAAAGATTATGTCGCTGGTAAATTCCAGCTGATTGCAGAGGCTGTGGCTGCAGCTGAAAAGCAAGATACAGCTAATATCAAAGTGGAAGCTGCACAATTAGAGCAGATTATGCATCCGCGTGCCCTCGACGATTGCGGCACGATGTGTACCGCCATGATGAAAGGGACAAAACGTGAGATGATTGCTGTAAAACTCGACGGCATCATCGACAACTACTTCAACTTCTTGGAGAACGGCCAGTACCGCCTGCCTGACGGTATGTTTGCCCGCCATCGTCCGCAACACAACACCGTGTGGCTCGATGATATGTATATGGGCATCCCGACCATCGCCTACGCAGGCATCTACTTCAACGACTCGAAGTACTTCGACGAGGCCGCAACCATGTACAAGAATTTTGTGAAGCGTATGTGGGTACCAGAAAAGAAGATTTATCGTCATGGCTATGTCGAGGGTCTGGCACAGCAGCCTACTTACCACTGGGCACGCGCCAACGGCTGGGCTTTGCTCACCACTGTTGAACTGCTGGATATGCTGCCCGAGAATCACCCCGACCGCGAGTTCATCCTGAACCAGCTGCGCGAACACATCGCAGGCTTGTGTGCCCTGCAGTCGAGCGAGGGCTTCTGGCATCAGCTCCTCGACCGCAACGACAGCTATCTGGAGACTTCTGCCACCGCCATCTACTGCTATTCCATCGCCCACGCCATCCGCAAGGGATGGATTGAAGGTATCACCTACGGTGGTGTGGCCCAGCTGGCATGGCACGCCATCAGCACAAAGATTACAGAGGATGGGAAAGTGGCAGGCACCTGCGTAGGCACTGGCATGGCTTTTGACCCCGCCTTCTACTACTATCGTCCTGTCAGCACGGCTGCCGCTCATGGCTACGGCCCTGTCATCTGGGCAGCGACAGAGATGATTAACCTGCTGGGGGAGTGGCATCCCCGCACCAATGACAGCGGCCTGCACTACTACGAGCAGGAACAGACCAACCCCGCCCCCCTGTTCTATCTGACAGAGGACGGCAAGGGAGAGGCTGTTAAATGAAGAATGAAGAATGAGGAATGAAAAGTGAGGAATGAAGAATGAGGAATGAAGAATGAAGAATGAGGAATGAAGAATGAGGAATGAGGAATGATTGACAGGCAGACGGTTGATAGAATTTTGGACGCGGCGAACATCGTGGATGTCGTCTCTGACTTTGTGACCTTAAAGCGCGCGGGAGCGAACTTGAAGGGGCTGTGCCCATTCCACGATGACCGTACGCCGTCATTCATGGTGTCGCCGTCGAAGAATATCTGCAAGTGTTTTGCTTGTGGCAAAGGCGGCACACCCGTGCACTTCATCATGGAGCACGAGCAGCTGAGCTATCCCGATGCACTGCGCTACCTGGCCAAGAAGTACCACATCGAAATCAAAGAACGCGAACAGACAGATGAGGAAAAGGCAGAGCAGAGCGAGCGCGAAAGTATGTTTGTGGTCAACGAATGGGCCAACGAGTGGTTTCAAGAGCAGATGAACGACACAGTAGATGGCCGTACTATCGGATTGGCATATTTCCGTCAGCGCGGCTTTCGTGACGACTTAATCAAGAAGTTCCAATTAGGTTATTGCCCCGATAAATATGATGCTCAATGGCAGGCGGGCAAAGCTGCAGGCTATAATGAGGATTACCTGCTGAAGACAGGACTCTGCATCCGCAATGAGGCGGGCAAAACCTATGACCGTTTCCGAAACCGTGTCATCTTCCCGATTCACACCATCTCAGGCAAAGTCGTTGGGTTTGGAGGGCGTGTACTGGACAGCCGCACCAAAGGCGTTCAGGTAAAATACCAGAACTCACCTGAAAGCGTCATCTATTCCAAGAAACGTGAGCTTTACGGTCTGTTCTTCGCCAAACAAGCCATCGTGAAACAAGACCTCTGCTACCTCGTGGAAGGCTACACCGATGTGATGGCGATGCACCAACAAGGCGTAGAGAATGTGGTGGCCAGTAGCGGTACGGCACTGACACATGAACAGATCAGACTGATTCATCGTTTCACCGAGAACATCACAGTCATCTACGACGGCGATGCTGCCGGCATCAAAGCCTCGCAACGAGGCATCGATATGCTGCTGGCAGAGGGCATGACGGTGCGACTGCTGCTGCTGCCCGATGGTGATGACCCAGACAGTTTTGCACGAAAGCACACGGCCACCGAATACCAAGAATACCTGACCGATCATCAGGTGGATTTCATCCGCTTCAAGACAGACTTGCTATTGAACGAGGCGCAAGGAGACCCTATCAAACTCTCACGCCTGGTGAACAATATCGTGGATAGTCTGGCCGTTATCCCCGATGAAATCACGCGCACCTTTTATATCAAGGAGACTTCTCAGATGCTCTCCATCGAGGAGCGCATCATCACGTCGGCCGTTGCCAAGGTCCGCAAACGGATGAGGGATGAACGACAAAAGGAGCGTGATCGTGAACGTAATGCCAACAACACGAACGAACAAAACAGTCAGAAGGAAACCTCTGCGACCGACTCTCAAGACAGTACTCCCCTACCCCCTACAGATATTCCACCCGAAGTTTTCGAACAAGAAACGCACAGCCCCGCTGAGCTTCATTTACAACCGAGTCGTTCACACGAAGACGAGAAGATTATCGGTATCGAGCGGCAACTTATTCAAGTAGTGGTACGCCATGGTGAGAAAGTAATGTGCCAGATAGAGGATGAGGAGGCTGGTCAGGAGCGTGCTTTGAAGGTCGCAGAATATGTATCGTATGCTTTAGCTAACGATGGACTCCAACTGCGGAATCCGCTACATCGCCGTATTCTTGATGAAGCTTTACAGCATTATCAGGAAGACGGATTCCGCTGCGACCGCTACTTCGAGAATCACCCCGATATGGAGATTGCCAATTTAGCCAACGAATTGGCTCATGACCCGGAAGCACTGAGCAAGATTCACGAGAAAGGTATTCCCGTGAAACCCGAAGAAGAACGTCTGGTGGAATTGATGCCACAGCTGATGATAGCTTACAAGTTGGCCATTGTGAGGGCACAGTTGCGATCCCTCATGCAACAGATGGGCGATCCTGAAATACAAAAAGACCAACATAGAGCTGATGAGCTCATGCGCCAGTTCATGGAGCAACAGACCATACAAAAAGAACTCAGTCACCAATGTGGTGACCGAGTTATTAATCTGTAATCCTCTTATTGGACAGGTTCCTTACCCTTGCGTGCCTCGCCAGGGGTAATCCCGAATTTCTTCTTGAAGATGGCGGAGAAATGGGACACATTCTTGAAGCCGACATCGAAGCAGGCATCCGATACACGACGTCCGTGCCTCAAAAGCTCAAATGCTTCAAGCAAACGACGATTTGTGAGCCATCGCTCAGGAGAGAGCGGGCTCATCTTCTTGAAATCACGCTTGAAGGTGGAGAGGCTTCGTCCAGAGGAAGTAGCAAATTCACTCATAGACATGTCGCACCTGAAGTTCTTCTCCATGAAAGCCTGCAAGTTGATTTTCTGATGTTGTTGATGAATAGTGGTCTCAGGCATACGATATGACCTAATTTGTGAATAATGTGTTGTTTGAGGTGATTCTTTCACCTTGCGCTGCAAAGATACATGATTCCAATTGACCGAGGTTTGTTTTACGGGCCAAAATAACATATTGTTATCTATTTTCTGCTAATAATATGCTCATTTGGAACTTTTTAAAACATTTCCAAGAGAAAAGTTGTCAAGGAGCCATCTATTTTCATAAGTTTTTGTGTACTTTTGTCACGTCAACTGATAAATAAAACAAAAAATGAAACGTTTTGCTTTTAAAATGTACCTTAAACCAGGCTTCGAAGAAGAGTATGAACGCCGGCACGCTGCCTTATGGCCAGAACTGAAAAAAGGAATCAAGGATGCCGGTGTCGGCAATTACAGCATTTACTGGGACCGAGATACAAACATTCTTTTCGGGTATCAGGAGATTGAAGGGGAGCAAAGCTCACAGGATATGGGTGCAGACGAGACCACGAAGCGCTGGTGGGACTACATGAAAGACATCATGGAGACAAATCCCGACAACAGTCCTGTCACAATTCCTCTCAGAGAGGTTTTCCATCTTGATTGAAAGCCGTCCTCCGTACGAATAATACGAATCATACGAATCATGCGAATTGACGCCCCACGAATGAGGGCTCGATCAATCCGCATGATTCGTATGATTCGTTGTACGCAGAGTCCGTGACTATCGTACGATTACCTTCTGCCCCTTAACAATGTAGATACCGCGTGGCAGTCCTTCCAATGAGGAGGTTCCCTGACGAATCATCCTTCCAGTGATGGAATATACGTTCTCGCTCTTAGCGTTTGCCTGATCCTCATCAGCCAAATCTGTAATGCCGACAGGATAACCATTGTCATTGGTCTGGCCATAGACGTTGGTCTGGTAGAAATGAACACGATAAGGCCATTGTTCTGTCTGCCCCTCCTCGTCCCAGCCTACCCAATCACGAGTCCAATAGGTAGTGGGAGCACCTGACACGACAAGCCAAAGGTTTGAGCAGTTGGCTGGGCAGTCAAAGGAAATGGTCTGATTGGGGTTCTGGTAGTTGGATGCTGTGATGTCGCTATAGACTCGTGTGCCATCCTTCTGCAGAGCAACGAAACCCACACGCCAGCCAGCACGCACCTTATTATAATCTATATAACCATCTGCGCCTGCCTTCCCCTGGAAGTCGGCATACACTGTCTTTGCATTAGTAGGAACGTTCAAGCGGATAGCATTATTGCCCCAATTCTCGATGCAGTTCGCAGCGGTGGGCCACCAATAGCCTTCGGCATCCTTCGTGAGGGCTGTCTGACTGCGCCTGTTGATAGTGCCAGCGCCACGTGTACGCAACTGGTCCATATCGAAGGTCGTCATACGAGCTCCATATTCCCACATCTCATCACCGAGTTGCGCCAGCTTCTGTGCGGTGGTGCCTGTCATCGTCAGACGCATATAAGCCTGCAACGGATCGTCGGGATAAGACGACTTGTTCCACAACCTGCCAAGGAAGTCCATACCATGGCGATGACACATATAATCCTGTATGAAATAGTTGTTATAACGTAGGCCAACGCTCAAGGGATGGCGGTGCAGACCGTTGAGGGTATTGTTGAGCCACTCGTTGTTAAACTGCATATCAGGATAGTATTTGTATGCCTGCCACTGGGCACACATCTCCCAAAAGACATTGTAAGAGGACAAGCCCCAGTTGTACATCCAACCGTTCCAATCACCATTATCACAATGTACCTGATACTGGAAGCAGTGCCCTATCTCGTGTGCCATCGTCTGACCGTCACGAGAGGTGTAGGCCCAGCGCGAGAGGGTGAGCAGACCAATCTGATCATCGATACCGCTGCCACTTGCTTCCCATTCCTCGGAGGAACGCAGGCGAATAAACATTTTATAAGTATCGGTCTTCGATTTACCAATAGTGATATACTTCAACGAGTCAGCGTAGAGTTCAAAAACTTTGTCGGCAGTTGCGAGAATGGATTCTATGCTGGAAGGTTTGGAATCGTATCCCTTGTCCCAGAACAATATCCAATGTTTGGACTGAAGGCTACGCTGGTAGCACCATTGGTTGTCCACATTGTTAAGTGCATCACCGACGCCCACGGCATTATTGCTTTCATAAATCTTCTTATCTACCGCTTTCACACGGTTGCTTAATGCCGTACGAGCATTCTTGATTTGCGTGGCTGTTAAATCGTAATTGACGGCATGACCTTCAGCTGTTGCAATAGCTGCTTCCAGATTTTTCCATACGGTAGCTTTAAGGGGTGTATCCCTCCACCATTCAAGCACCTTATAGGCATAGGTAATGTCTTCTCGTAATCCTGCATATAAGTTTAGCGATGCGGATGCCTTTTCCAAAGCTCCCTGCATCTCCGAAATAGAGGTCTGTAGCGCAGCCTCGTCGAGGGGCTCAGCGCCGACAACTCCTTTTGCAGTTTCAAGAACAGGAGTTACCTCTGCACGAACACTATTCTGAATGCCTGCTGACAAATAACCTTCCAGTTCATCAATCATGAGCTGCAGATTGGTTGCAATGGCTGTTGCGTCAATTCTACCTGTATAATAAAGTTGGAAATAATCTATGCAGAACCAGTTTCCAGTCGCATTCGAGGCTTTAGCACCTATGACCACATCTTCTTCATCATCCACCACAGAGAAATCAAGTGTATAGGCTTTGTTGGAAGTAATGGGAGTCTCGTAGTTGCCCGCGAAAAGGACAGCTCCTGTTTGGGCTGCTCCTGTATTGGTAACACTGTTCGACCCGCTTTGCTGGATATGGAGTCCCCGGGCAGTCAGGCGGTATTTGCCACGTGGCAGTTGGGCGATGGTCTGAGAGACACTGGCATCGTCAATCTTTTTTCCACGATCCTTCCATGTTTCAAGATAGACAGTACTATGCTTTCTCGTGAAATAGGTATTGGTCTGTGTTTGAAGATTGTTCACCGACCAACCGGAAGTACCTGATTCGAAATCGTTATTGACCAGGTATTTCGAGGTAATCTCTACAGGCTTTGCCTCGGAGGCATTGGCCATACTATAGTCCTCATTAGCCTTCGTAAGGTTCCTGTAACAGTCCATTAAAGTAGTGGCGGCACTCTCTTCATTGTCATAGGCTGCCTGGGCTGCATCAATTTGCGCCTTCAACTTCTCCGCATCAATGCCTGTACCTTCTCCATAGAGCTTGTTCGCACTCGAGATAACACTTTTCAAGCGCGTACGAATGAGGTTCAAGGCTTTGCCATCATCTGGCATGAGTATTTTAACATAGTCAAGCACCACTTTGGAAGTATTACCTGATGCGCCATCTACTGCCATGAAGCCAATCTGGAGTTTACCAGAAGTACTGCGTGTAAGCGTAATAGTCTGCTCATCGGTCGTCCACGCATTCTTAGCGAAACTGTTTAATGTGGACATCGTAGATGTTCCCGAAGAGGGTATCCAGCCCACCAGACTCCGACCTGCTGTCTGGTTGCTTCCGTTCCACCAAGCACTTTGAATCGTATATGTCCCTGCTGGCAAGGTGATGGTCTGCGAGTATAGGAGACTCTGCGACCATCCTGTACTGAATGCAAGGCACCCGACAGAACCGTCGTGACCCGTTGCCGGCACCTTACCATAAGTATTGAAAGTTTTTGATGTTCCGAAAGCATAAGTGCCGACAACCGTGTAATCGACGGTATGCTCCTTGGTCCATCCTTCCGGATCGAGGATTTCCTGGCCGACATTACCTTGGGCGGCCTGATCATAATTGATATATGCGTCGAATCCCCAGTTATTGAGAAAGAGGTCGCTTACATTCGTCTGAGCCAGCACGCCAGCATTGGCTGCAAAGGCAAACAAAAAGCAGAAAAAAAGATGTGTGTTAGTAAACTGTTTCACGAGAATAACTATTTATGATGTGTGAATATGAAAACGAAGGTTTGAAGCGTCAAAACGAATTTCGGGTCCAGAAAAGAAACGCGATAAAGCACCATCTTCGGCAAGAGCCTGCGGTGTCCCAATCTCCAAGGAGCCCTTATCCAACAGCCACAGCAAATCCGCTGTTTGCAGTGCCATCTCAATGTCATGAGTGGACAGGAAGATAGTCTTTTGCATCTCATGCGCCAGTCGCCTCAGCAAGATGAGCATCTCCGCCTTAGAGGGGAAATCGAGAAACGCGGTCGGCTCATCAAGAAAAACGATAGGTGTCTGTTGTGCGAGCACTTTGGCAATCATCGTTTTCTGGCGCTCACCATCAGAGAGAGATTGAACACGGCGACGGCGCAAGGACTCAATACCGGCGAGACCGATAGCCTCATCAACCGCTGCACGGTCCTCAGCCTGCAATCCGCCCCAAAAGCCCGTGTAAGGGCTGCGCCCCATAGCCACCAGCTCTTCCACCGTCATGTCTCCTACATTGGGACGCTCAGTCAGAACAACGCCGATGCGCTGAGCAATCTCCTTAGAAGAGTAAGACTCCAAGCGCTTGCCGTCCAATAACAACCGCCCCTCAAGGGCCGGTTGAAAGTTGGCCAACGTGCGTAGCAGCGTACTTTTGCCAGCCCCATTGGGACCCAGCAGGCAGGTGAGGCACCCTTCTTCGAGACGCGCGGAGATAGCATGAGCTACCACATGAGTCTTACGGCGCCCGTAGTAGCCAGTTGAGAGATTATGTAATTCGTAGGTCATCGGCCTATTTCCAAACTTAGGGCAGCAGTTGGTATGCAATCGTAGAGATAGCATCCAGTCTCGGAAGCCATTTGCGCTGCAAAGATAATGATTCTTTGGGAAACCCCCACAAAAGACACTGAAAAGTTTGAGACATTTGCCTGTGAAAGAGAAAGGAGGCTATGTCTTTTACGACACAGCCTCCTTGAAAAGAGGTTATGGGTTGAATCAATTGCGGCGGGTTGCCGAATAGTTGATCTTCAACGCCCAAGACTTACGCAGCACCTCCTTGATATCGGTGATAATACCCATCTGAGTATGCTGGTCAATCTTCATAGACATCACCTGCGAAGCAGGGTCAGACATCGTTGTGCGTTCCTGAGCAACGAAGTCCATCACCTCGCGAGGCTCAGCATAGCGGTCGTTGAGCTGGATACGGGTTCCACTACCCATCTGAGCACGCAACTGATCCGTGGGGGGGCCTACATAGATAAATGATACACACGACTTCTTTTCCAGTTTCTCAAGCTCCGTACCAGAAGGAACCGTGAACTTCACCTTGAGCGTCACCTCACGCATTGTAGTAACGATCATGAAGAAGAACAGGATGGTGAAAATCAAGTCGGGGAGAGATGAAGTGTTCATCTCAGGCATTTCGCGTCCTTGTTTCTTTGCCATAATTAGTTTCCTCCATAGTTTTTAGGTTCGGCTTCAGAAATCTTCTGGGGATAGTAAGTGCGGATGGCCACTTGTTCATCCTCGCTGCAACGGGCATAAGGACGACCGAACTTAGCAATTGCGAGGTCATCACGCAGCTCATTGTAAGCCGCAACCAGTTCGTTCTGTACCTGGAAATAGATGTTGTAGGGCGTGCCACGGTCGGTCTGTACAGAGATGACATGCTTATCGGTGACATAGCAAGTACCCAACAGATCGATTTGCTTGGCGTGGAGCTCTGGCAACTTCGGATTGTTATTCTTGTTCTGGATGAACTCCTTAGCGCGGGCACGAAGCTGGGCAACATCGATGAAATCATGGTTGACCATCAGATAGCCGGCAGCATTGAGGCGCACATTGAGCACATTGCGTTCCTTCACATCAATCTGAGCATCTTCCTGGTCCTTTTCAGGAGGCTGGGGCAGGCGACGAGCCAAACCCATATCGGTGTCCATAGAGGTGGTCACCAAAAAGAAGATGAGCAGAATGAAAGAGATGTCCGCTGTTGAGCTCGAGTTCAAGCCAGGCACTTTCTTTTTCTTTCTAGCCATAATTGGTTTAAAGTTTAATGTTTAAAGTTTAATTGGGGATGTTTAAAGTTTAAAGAATAATGTTTGCGAGATGCATGTCATGAGATACAGCATTTGTTTCTTCATTAAACTTTAAACTTTAAACATTAAACTTAGATTACTCCTTCGGGGTTGCGCTTTTGGTAAGATAGCCACTCATGCTGATGACCACGGCTGCAATAGCAATGATCGACAGAATGTAGATGGCCCACAGCCACATGTCAACGACTGTGACCATACCAGCAGAAGTGGTGACGCCGGAAACAGTCGTATAGGCTTCCTCGCCCAGACCTGCAATCAGGCCAATTACGAGGGATACGATGACTGTGCCCCAAGTGCACAAGGTCACCTTACCGCTGGGAATTCCCGTGGGGTTGGGACCTGTATTACCGGAGTTGATGGTTGCTCCACGTACAAGGCTCCAAATGGTAAGACCCGCTGTGATGAGGAACAGCAGATACATCAGAATCAGTACGAGATCCGTCAATGCCGGAGAAACGTGCACGCCGTCAAAGTCCATATTGCTGTAGTCCACCAAGAAGAACAAGGCGAAGCACAGAACACCGACTCCGATGCAAGCGTACAGCGCAATATTTGACAGCTTTTCGAGTTTCATAGTCTAATATTACAATTTTACGAGTTACAATTCTACAATTTCAACGAACCACCTGTAATGGACGTTTGCTAATTGTCAAATTGTCAAATGACTTTACTTCTTGCACTTCGGAGACTTCACACACATATCAAGCAGGCTCATAGCAGCCTCTTCCATGTTGTTGTTCAGAGCCTCTACGCGGCTGAGGACGTAGTTGTAGAACACCTGCAGAATCAGAGCAACCACGATACCGAAGATGGTTGTGATAAGGGCGACCTTCATACCGCCGGCAACGACTGTCGGGCTGATATCACCTGCACGCTCGATATCATCGAAAGCCTGCACCATACCAATCACCGTACCAAGGAATCCGAGTGAAGGAGCCATGGCGATGAACAGGGTAATCCATGAGCAGTTCTCCTCAAGATAAGCGCCCTGAACTTCAGCCTCGATATTGATGCTGCGCTCGATGGTAGCGATATCGTTCTGGTCATTGCTGTTGAGGTTTACCATAGCCTTCTTGGAAATCTGAGCCACGGGGCCACGAGTACCAGCGCAGAAGTCAATAGCCTCCTGAATCTTGCCAGCCTCGACTTTCTCGCGAAGGCTTTCCATGAACTTACGGGTGTTCACCTGAGCGAGAGTCAGATAGATGACGCGCTCAATGCAGAATGCCAGGCCGAGTACGAGAGCGATAGATACGAGGCTCATGAAGCCAGCGTCACCCTCGATAAACTTTGTCTTCAACGTCTTGTGCAGACCCTGTTCCTCTTCAACGGGAGCTACAGCCTCCTCCACAGCGGGAGCTTCAGCCTCAACACTGTCAGCAGCCTCTTCAGCTACGGAATCAACCTGCTCGGCAACAGCAGCCTCATCAGCCACTTCGTCCTGAGCTACTACGGAAGGTGTCATGCCAAACGTGAAGGCAGCCACCATTGCAACAATTGCAAAATACTTTTTCATTTTGTTTTTGGTTTAATGATGAATGAATTTGTTATATTTTAGTCTTGTTTTTGCATTCATATCTCGATAATTCGGTACAAAAATATCCTTTTTTTTGCTTATCCTCATCATTTTCGAGGAAAAAGTTTACATGAAAGTGGTTTTTTCTTCATTTTAAGGGGCAAAAAGCGTTAAGATTGCGCTTTTGGGAAAGTGTTTAGTGCATTTCTTGTGGTGATTGAAGCCACTTCTTCGACTGTGCAATCATAAATTTCAGAAAGTCTCTTCACGACTTCAATGAGAAAGGCACTTTCGTTACGTTTTCCACGATAGGGGACAGGGGCTAAATAGGGTGCATCTGTTTCCAATACTATGCGGTCGAGAGGAACAACCTCTTTCAGCACTTCTGGCAAATGGCTCTTCTTATAGGTAAGCACACCACCGATACCCAACATGAAACCTTGAAAACGAAGCAACTCTTCTGCTTCCTCTTCAGATCCACCGAAACAATGGAAGACACCCATTAATTTGCCATTTGACGTCTTCTCTTTTTCAACGTGCCGTTTGAGCAGCTTCACCATCTCTTGATGGGCTTTTCGCGTGTGAATCATGAGGGGCAAATCGTAGTGTAATGCCCATCCCACCTGAATGTCTAACGCCTCCTGTTGTTCGTCATAGAGCGAGCTGTCCCAATAATAATCCAGTCCTACCTCACCGACTGCAATAAACGGATGTTCAGGGCATGCCAACAGAGCCTCCATCCGGGGCAAGACCTCACGCCAGCTTTGGCCTATATCCTCAGGATGCAAACCTATCATAGGATAAAGGATTCCCGGATGCCGAGCTGCCAAAGAAAGCATAGAGGCTGTGCTGGCAGCATTGATATTGGGCAAGAATATTTTGGCTACGCCAACAGCCTGTGCCCGTTCGAGCACAGCATCTATATCCTTTTCATATTCCGGACCGTAGAGGTGGCTATGGGTATCTATTATCAAATGAGAATGAAGAATGAAAAATGAAAAATGAATAAAGGGTATTGAAAATGGGGAAAAGGGCAACGTTTAAGCTAACTCTGTCTGCCAAAGAGAGAGAGAGCAAGCGTTCGAAGAGGCTCTTTGCGTTGAGCAGGCAGACCCACAGCATCAAGGCTGTCGAAGGCGACATCAAAATAATGCTTGATTTTCGCTTCTGCCAACTGCCTGATGCCTATTTGATTGTACAAATCGGTAACGGCCGCTATCTTAGCAGCAGAATCAGAAGAATTGGCAAACCATGAATCCAAAGCCGCACGTTGGTCTGCAATGGCCAGCCGATAAGCATTGATGAGCATAAAGGTCTTTTTGCCCTCAAGGATGTCACCTCCAATTTTCTTTCCAAAGGTTTCAGGGTCTCCATAAACGTCAAGCAGGTCATCCTGCAATTGGAAGGCCAGACCTAAGTTCTCACCGAACGCGTAAAGATGTTCCATATCTGCCTGTGGAGCTCCAGCCTGCATAGCGCCCATTTTCACGGCACAAGCCAACAGCACAGAAGTCTTCAGTCGAATCATCTCTATGTATTCCTCCTCACGGACATCCGAGCGCTGCTCAAATTCCATGTCATACTGCTGACCTTCGCCAATCTCTAACGCCGTTTCTGTAAACAAATCTAGCACCGGCTTCAGGTAATCGGCCTTCGCCTGCCCCATGAGTTGGTAGGCCAGGACCAGCATGGCATCGCCAGAAAGAATCGCTGTATTCTCGTTCCAAACCTTGTGGACGGTGGGTTTGCCGCGCCTCATATCTGCCCTATCCATCACATCATCGTGAAGCAATGTATAGTTATGATACATTTCCAGGCCAAGCGCAGTAGGGATGATGCTTTCCACATCGTCCCGATACAGCTCGTAGGAC
This sequence comes from uncultured Bacteroidales bacterium, assembly GCA_902783885.1. Lineage (GTDB taxonomy): Bacteria > Bacteroidota > Bacteroidia > Bacteroidales > Bacteroidaceae > Physcousia. The sequence goes on along the minus strand of CACZSQ010000034.1, from coordinate 10,547 downwards.
ATGAGCATCAATACGGGCCGGATACGCTTTCCGCCCAATGAAAGTTCATATTTTACAGGAGCATACAAGCCCTCAGGCTTGCGTTCGAAAGGCAAATCCGCTAATGCCTTGTTCACCAAAGCAAGCACCTCTTTCGCTGTTTTCATAGGGTTGACTTTTTATAAAAGGAGGCTGCACTTCATGGCGCAGCCTCCCTGTTTGTATCAATTGTACAATACCTATTATATATAATAAGGTGTATTTTCTATCTACTGCTTATTGCAGACGGAACATAACAGGCAGGTTGAAACGTGAACGCACAGGCTTGTTGTTCTGGCGAGCAGGTTTCCACTTCGGCATCTCCTTCACTACGCGCTCTGCTTCTTTAGCAAGCGAGGGATCCGGAGAGCGGAGGATCTTCACATCGACGATAGAACCGTCTTTGTTCACGACGAACTGAACCATCACACGGCCCTGAATACCCTGATCCTGTGCGATTGCGGGATATTTAATGTGCTTGGAGAGCCACTCAAAACATGCGGCATCGCCACCGGGGAACATAGCGTTTTCTTCAACAACCTCAAAGATACGGTCATCGTCGCCTTCCTCACGTACAGGTCCGACTGGAGCAGCTACAACAGCAGTGGGAGCACCATCGCCGGTAACGGTGGAGATTGCCTGATTGACCTCCTCTGACGTCTGGACCTCCTCCTCGGCCAGTTCTGTCTCATCGTCCACGATGTTGAGAATCTCAGCCACCTTGGGAGCTGCTGCTGGCGGGGGAGCCATCTGTTCCTTCTGAGTGGTGATAGGAATCATATCCTCCTCAAAGGCACTCTCATAGATGGGTTCCAACTCATCGTACTTAATCTCGCGGGTCGTGTACTCAAAAGCCACGAACAAAACTGCCAACACCAGCACATAACCAAGCAAGAGGCTAGTGCCGCGCTGTCCACGCAGTTCATCAGTCATTGATTTGATTTCTTCCATAAGGATATTTAGCTTTTTTATCTATTTGCGACGTCAAAAGAGGACACATTTGCGTGTCAATCGCCACAAAAGTATGACTTTTTTTCGATACATGAATTCCTTTGAGGCTTTTTTTTTCATTTCTTGGCCCTTTTTTATGAAAAAAGTACGTTTCAGCACCTCAAAACGTGCTTTCGATTCGTTATATTCACGAAATAATGCCTACCTTTGTGCGCGAAAACGACTTATGCGACAAAAAAAATTCTTTCTTACACTTCTGTTGGTTGTCGGAATGGCATCATTGACGACTGCACAGACTGAGAGCACATCGGTTTTCAACTTCCTCAGCCTGCCCAGTTCATCCCATGCTATGGCGTTGGGTGGTGCCAATGTGTCGCTTCCCGATGATGATGCGTCGCTGTTCTTTCAGAACCCGGCACTGATGTCCAATGTCAGCGACAAGTCCATCAATTTCAGTTTCCTCTCTTATATGCAGGGCTGCAAGGTGGGTAACGCATCATGGATAAAATCTCACCGTGAGCGTGGCACATGGGGTGTCGGCGCTCAGTTTGTGAGTTATGGTTCTATGCGTGAGATGTCCGTCGAGGGGGTGGAATTAGGCGAGTTCTCTGCCATTGATATGGCTATTAGCGGGGGATATTCCTATGCACTAACCGAAAACCTCACAGGCGGTGCTGTAGGCAAGTTCATCTATTCCAAATACGGGAGCTACACGTCTGTGGCATTAGCCGTAGATCTCGGTTTCAATTATTGGAACGATGATGAAAACTTTTTTGCTTCGCTCGTGGCCGCCAACTGGGGCGGACAGGTGAAAGCCTTCGGCGATAAGCGCGAACGGTTGCCAATGGATTTGCGGCTTGGCTTTACCAAACAATTGGAAAACGCGCCCATCCGCTTCTCAGTCACATTTGTGGACTTGCTCCGTTGGAAATCATCTGATTACTATAGCACATCGGGTGAGTTGTCCAATGGTCGCATCTTCACGAACCACATTGTATTGGGTGTTGATATCATGCCTATTGACGTCTTCTACATCTCTGCCGGTTATAGTTTTCGCAGGGCATTTGAGCTCAAGGCCGCAGGTGCCGCCCATGGCGCCGGTCTTTCTTTCGGTGCCGGTTTTCAGCTCAAGCGCTTCAACATCGGAGTGGCCTATGCCAAATATCATGTGTCTATGCCTGCCTTGATGGTTACGGCACAGTACCATTTATAAATGAAGAGTGAAGAATGAAGAGTGAAGAATGAAAAGAAGAAGAATATGAGAAAAATTACCATTGCCATTGACGGCCATAGTTCATGCGGCAAGAGCACAATGGCCAAAGACTTGGCTCGTGAAATCGGCTATATCTATATTGATAGCGGAGCTATGTACCGCTGTTGCACACTGTTCTGCATCGAGCAAGGGCTCATCAAAGCAGACGGCACCCCTGATGCCGAGGCGCTCGAAAACCGGATGCAAGAGATTCACGTATCCTTCCGACTGAACCCGGACACGGGACGACCGGACACCTACCTGAACGGAGAAAACGTGGAAACACGTATTCGCACAATGGAGGTGTCAGGACTCGTCAGCCCTGTGGCAGCGCTCCCCTTTGTGCGTGCAGCTATGACGGCACAGCAGCAGGCAATGGGCCGCGAGGGCGGCATCGTCATGGACGGCCGCGACATCGGCACAGCCGTATTCCCCCATGCAGAGATGAAAGTCTTCGTGACCGCCTCCGATGAAATCCGTGCCCAGCGACGTTATGATGAGTTGGTTGCCAAAGGCGAACAGCCCGACTTCGAGGCTGTGCTTCAGAACCTTCGCGAGCGCGACCACATCGATTCCACTCGCGCTGTTGCTCCTTTACGGCAGGCTGATGATGCGCTGGTCTTGGACAACAGCCACATGACCATCGCGGAGCAGAAACAATGGCTACTTGACAGATTCAAGGAGAGAGTTGAAGATTGAAATCGATACCGGTTCGGGCTTTTGTTTTGGCGTGACACGCGCTATCGGGAAAGCTGAGGAGGAGTTGCAGCAGGGATGCCCGCTGTACTGCCTCGGCGACATCGTGCACAATGGGCGCGAGGTAGAACGTTTGCGCGCACAAGGTCTTGTCACAATCGACCATGAGCAGTTTTCGCAACTGCGCGATGCCCACGTGCTCTTACGTGCTCACGGTGAGCCGCCGTCCACTTACGCTTTGGCCGAGCAGAACCAGATTCACCTGATTGATGCCACCTGCCCCGTGGTGTTGCACTTGCAAGAACGCATCAAACGCGAATTTGTTGCCGACGTGCAGCGCAACAAGCAAATCGTCATCTTCGGGAAACGAGGTCACGCCGAGGTACTTGGTCTCGTGGGACAAACAGAAGGGACAGCGATTGTCATTGAGACCCCCGAGGAGGCCGCTCAGCTTGACTTCACACGCGACATTGCCCTCTACTCTCAGACCACGAAATCCCTGGAAGGCTTCCGACAGGTGGTAGAGTATATTCAAGCCCACATTGCCCCCACAGCCACCTTCACCTATGCCGACACCATCTGCCGACAGGTGGCCAACCGCATCCCCCACATCCGCGATTTTGCCCGCAGCCACGATATCATTCTCTTCGTCTGCGGCCAAAAAAGCAGCAACGGACGGGCACTTTTTCAGGAGTGTGCACAAGCCAATGCGCAGTCCTATATGATTGACAGTCCTGCTGAAATAGATACCTTGCAACCCCTCAAAGATGCGATGGCACAGAACCGAAAGCTCTCCATCGGCATCTGCGGCGCCACCTCAACTCCCAAATGGCTGATGGAGCAGTGCAAGCAACGCATCGCTGACACCCTTACTTTGGAAACATGAGAATCCTTAAGAAACTGGACATATTCATTTTGAAGCAGTTCTCGCTGTTGTTCTCGGGAACCTTCTTCATCTGCCTCTTCATCTTCATGATGCAGTTCTTGTGGCGCTATGTTGAAGACCTGATAGGCAAAGGACTCACGTTTTGGGTGTTGGCTAAGTTTTTCTTCTATGCAGCCATGACGCTGGTGCCCATATCCATCCCGTTGGCTTTGCTACTGGCAGCACTCATCACATTCGGTAATATGGGCGAACGCTTGGAACTCCTGGCCATGAAAGCCGCAGGCATTCCGCTGGTGCGCATTCTCCGCCCGGTATTCTTCTTCTCGGTTGTCGTCTCCATCGCCTCCTTCTATTTTCAGAACGTGATAGCGCCCGAATCCAGCAAACAGCTGGCAGCGCTCCTCTACTCCATGCGCCAGAAGTCGCCTGAACTGGAAATTCCTGAAGGCGTATTCTACAATGAGATACCAGGCTACAACCTCTTTGTAGAGCGCAAGGACATTGAGACGGGTATGCTCTATGGTATCATGATTTACACACAGGGTACCAGCTTCGATGACACGCAAGTTGTCATCGCCGACTCCGGGCGCCTGCAAACGACCGCCGACCAAATGCACCTGAAGCTGACACTATATGATGGACAGCGCTTCCGCAATATGCAAAACACAGGTAGCGCCCTCGACCAGAGCACCGTACCTTACTTGCGTGAGACCTTTAAGAAGGAAGTTGATTTAATCGCCTTTGACAACAACTTCAGTGTCATCGATGCTGACTTCTTCAATGACAACGCTCAGACCAAAGGGCTGGATGCCCTCTCCCACGGCATCGACAGCATCAAGCTTTTCTTGGATTCTCTCGGTCTGGCTCAATACGACCAATACCGCTATACTTTCCTGACATCCACCCATCTGCAGGGTCGGCCCGACTCTGCGGAGCTGGCCAGGAAAGCGGCAGAACAGCCTGTGGACTTCGACACATTGTATATTTCCATGACCGATCACGAGCGCAGCCGTGCGCTACGCGTTGCCCTAGACCGCGTACGGAGCGGTCAGATACAGACAGAGATGATGAGCGACTACAGCTATAACCAGAACCGCACATTACGTGTTCATAAGCTGGAACGCCACAAGAAATTCACCCTTTCTCTGGCGTGCCTCGTATTCTTCTTCATCGGCGCTCCGCTGGGAGCCATCATCCGCAAAGGCGGCTTGGGCGTTCCCGTGGTCATCTCTGTAGTCTTCTTCATCTTCTATTACATGGTCAACATCTCTGGAGAGAAGCTGTCGAAGAGCGGAGAGTGGGATGTAGCCTTCGGGCTCTGGCTCAGCACGATGGTGCTGACGCCCATCGGGGCCTGGCTCACCTGGAAATCGAATCAGGACTCCGCAGTCTTCAATGTCGAGGGCTACCGCCGCTTCTTCCGTCGCCTCTTCGGCCTGCGTGTGAATCGCTCCATCAACCGCAAGGAGGTCATCATGAACGAAGTTGATGCCGAAAAGATGATACCCGCACTGGAAGCCTTCTGCCAAGACTGCGCCAGCTACGTGGAGACCCGCCACCTGTGGCGGATGCCCAACTACTTCCGCATCTTCTTCCGCTATGAATCCGACAGCGTCGTCATCGGCTTAGACGAGCGCTTGGAAGAGATGGTGGAAGAGCTCTCCAACAGCCGCGATAACCGCATCATTGGTGCCCTCAACGAGATTCCTATCCTGGAGCCCGATGCCCACACGCGCCCCTTCCGCAATGCGAAACTCAACAACCTCATGGGTGTACTGTTCCCCGTCGGCATCGTGCTGTGGATACGTATCTGGCGATACCGCCTCCGCCTCTGGCGCGATATGGAACAGCTGCAGAAGCAATGCCGCTATATCATTGAGAGACTGAAGAAAAATTAGGGCATTGATACGCTGCTGACGCAGTTTTCTATGGTACAGCCTGCGGCTGGAAATCCTACAAAATCGATACAAAATCTAACATAATAAATTGTAAAATCGTAAATCGTCAAATTGTCCAATATATATAATGGATCAGAATACAAAGAATACCACACTGCTCGCCTCCATCCCGGAAGCTCTGGAAGACTTCAAGGAGGGTAAGTTCGTGATTGTCGTCGATGACGAGGATCGCGAGAACGAGGGCGATTTCATCATCGCAGCTGAGAAGATTACTCCCGAGAAGGTCAACTTTATGCTGCGCGAGGGCCGTGGCGTGCTCTGCGCCCCCATCACCATCAGTCGCGCCGAGCAGCTTGAGCTGCCGCATCAGGTGCAGGACAACACCTCTATGCTGGGGACACCGTTCACCGTCACGGTGGATAAACTCGAAGGGTGTACCACAGGCGTGAGCGCTGCTGACCGCGCAGCCACCATCCGTCATTTAGCCAACCCCGAGGCCAAGGCTGCCGACTTCGGGCGCCCCGGGCACATCAATCCGCTGTATGCACAGGACCGTGGTGTGCTGCGCCGTGCTGGTCACACCGAGGCTGCCGTGGATTTGGCGCGCCTCAGCGGACTGCAACCTGCCGCCGCCCTTATCGAGATCCTGAATCCCGACGGCACCATGGCCCGTATGCCTCAGTTGCAGGAGGTGGCTGCCAAGCACGGCATCAAGATTATCACCATCCGCGACCTCATCGCCTACCGCTTGGAACGCGAGCAGATGGTGGAGGCCGCTCCCGAGGTGGATCTGCCCACAGCCTACGGCCATTTCCGCGACATCACCTTCCGCCAGCTCTCCAATGGTCTCGAGCACGTGGCGCTGATCAAAGGCTCATGGCAGCCCGATGAGCCCATCCTTGTGCGCGTACACTCCAGCTGCGCCACTGGCGACATCTTCGGTAGCCAGCGCTGCGACTGCGGCGAGCAGCTCCACCGCGCCATGCAAATGATTGACCGTGAGGGCAAGGGCATCCTTCTCTACATGAATCAGGAGGGTCGCGGCATCGGCCTCTTCAACAAGATGAAAGCCTACAAGCTGCAGGAACAGGGCGACGACACCGTGGAGGCTAACGTCCACCTCGGTTTCCGCCCCGACGAGCGCGACTATGGCGTGGGCGCTCAGATCCTGCGCCAGCTCGGTGTGCATAAGATACGCCTCTTGACCAACAATCCCGTCAAGCGCGTGGGCCTCGAAGCCTACGGTCTCGAAATCGTTGAAAACGTACCCATTGAAGTGCAGCCCAACCCCTACAACGAGCGCTATCTGAAGACCAAGCAGCAACGCATGGGCCACACCCTCCACTTCAACAAGTGAAGCGTGATTCCACTTTTTCCGCAAGACACTCTGTTGATTCACGAGCAATCACTACTTTTGCAAGCGAAAGAGTTATGTTATTGGGAGCGAAGCCGATTCTACCTTTGCATATAGTATATGAGCGATATACGAAAGGAACTTTTAGAACTTCAGGCCTTACAAGGAATTAACTTTGTAAGACGGCTGAAGCAAATAACCTTGCACAAGGAGTTCCGCCCGCTTGATACCGATTCAGAAATATATGTGGTTGGAGGAAGTGAAGATTCAGACTTTCCAAGGCTTCTTGATGCCGCAAGAAAAGCTGTCTCTTTAGGTAATAGAGTGTACATATTGCCAAATCCACACGGTATCCGTACTGCCGACTTCATTTTTGAGCGGAAAGGACTTTACAGGATGTATGACTTGAAAACCGTATATGGCAAGGGCTCAGTAGAAAGCCAGCTTCTTGATTCCATAGGACAAGCCAACCGAATACTTCTCAACATGACATCGGAGTATAATCCGAGAATCCTAGCCAGGGACATTCGCCGATATTTTGAGCGGAATGTATATGCTGTTGAAGTCCTGATATTGAAAGGAACACGCACCATCTCTGTTATCCGTGAGGATACCCTTGGTCAATCTTTCATCAGAAACTTCATGATGAAATACAGTCAAAAATAAAGAGCTGTCGCAGAACGACGGCTCTCTATAATATGGGCAGTATCGATAAGGCCTTACCCCTCGCGGGATTCTACCCGGATAGTCAAAACTATGATTTGACACTGCAAAGAAACACAAATTCTGCGATTTCTCCAAACAAAATCCCTTTTTTTCTACTTTTTCAGCTAAATCCTTTGTTGATTCACGAATAATCTCTACTTTTGTGCCACGTTTCCCTTTGAAAGAGGGTTTCGTACGATATTATTTGCTCAATTCTCAGCCGAATCACCACCTCTAAAGAGAATAAGAGAGCAATCTAATGTACATTGAAGTATACGCAATGAGCGTGAACTTCTTCCTGTAGTACATTAGGGCTTGTGGTGAGCCTGGCTGAGATACGGCGAGGTTTGCGCTTTTTTATATTCCAATAAGTTAGTGCTCGTAGCCCGTCAATGAGAAGATAATTCACGTGAGTATTAATTACTTAAAAACTTATTTATGAAAAAATTATCTCTTATTCTAGATGTCTTCGCTGCACTGCTGTTGACATCTTGTGCAACAATCTTTAGTGGCTCGAAAGCTAAGGTTACAGTTAGAAATGATGACGTTAAAGTACCTGTTACTTTAACGTACGACAATCAGACAGAGCAAAACGTTTTTCTTCCTCACAAGATTAAATTGAAACGCGGCTTCAAAGCTTCCACTATTACAGCAACAGCAAACGGTTATGAAAAAGGAAAAGTCATTGTCAGCAAGAAATTCAACCCCACTACCCTAGCAAATATCATTACTTTGATTGGTGCCATTCCAGGAGCTGGTATTGACGCTGCAACTGGAGCCATGATGAAACCCGAAAGCAAAGACATTTTCATTCCAATGAAAGCTAGTAGCAATAATGTGAAACCTATTTTCGAAACACCTGTCACTCAACCAACGGAGCGTGTTACACGTGACAATGCAGGACGGACTTCTTTAGAGCGCACCATCATTCGTTGGTATTTCGATTCAGATCCTCAGGGGGCTCGCATATTCTGGCGTGTTATCTCTAATGTCCCCGATGAAGTAAAAAACACCAATGAGCTATGGTTGGGTAGTACGCCGTTTGAAGAAACTCGATCATTTAATATACAGGGGCTAACCTACGAAAACTCTCAAGATGTTCAAATTGAAATTAAAGTAAAACGCAGAGGATATATTGACCAAAACAAACGATTCAATGTTCGGCAAGCTATCGACCAACAGGAAATTAGTAGCTTTTTCGACATGGTAGCAGAATAATACTCATTTATAGACTATAAAAAACGCGCTATGAAAGCATATCTGTATTTAGCAATCGCGGTATGGCTGTTAATTGCACCTTTTAATATGTTATCAGCTCAACAAGCTGTAATACTTTCCGAACAATATGCGACCGTGAATCTGCAAAGTGATCCCAGCGGTGCAAAAGTATATTACAATGGCAAGCTTATATGTACTTCAACTCCCGCCACGGTTCAAATTCCATATCGGGGGACGGTCATGCCTGGTAAGAAAAAAAATGTTAACGAGCGAATGTATCGTTCAGCAGAAGCTAGTAGTATTCATTTAATTTTTGTCAAAGACGGCTATCCACAAGGTGAAGAAGTTCTTACGCCCACAATCACCGAAGAAAAAAAATCGTACTTTTTCACATGGCCAAAATCCGTCATACATGAGTTTCCACAAGATAAGCAGCGCGCTGCTTATCGTAATGATCCCAGCATGCCGAAGGGTGCTCTTGACGAACGTGTTACTCGTGACAATGCAGGACGCACATCGTTAGAACGGACCATTCTTCGTTGGTATTTTGATTCATACCCACAAGGAGCACGCATCTTCTGGCGGGTTATCTCCAGTGTTCCCGATGAAGTAAAAAATACTAACGAGGTTTGGTTGGGTAGCACACCATTTGAGGAAACACGCTCGTTCAACATACAAGGACTGACCTATGAGAACTCACGAGACGTTCAGATAGAAATTAAAGTGAAGCGCAAAGGATACATCGACCAGAACAAGCGCTTTAATGTCCGTCAGGCTATCGACCAGCAGGAGATTAGCAGCTTTTTTGATTTGATAAAACAAGACGAAGACTCTGAAGAATAACATCGGAATGAATCAACTATTTCTGTCAAAAAGAAAAAGGTAATAAGAAACATCGAACTTTATCTTATCTACATCATTCGGTTAGCCTGCTGACGTGTCTATGTCAGCAGACTAACTATTTGTTATCAGGCAACTGACGGAATCTGTCGGCAGCCTGACTGTAAGCTGTCTACCCACGCAGAATTTATTTTGTACGAAGAATGGCATGAATCCACGCAGAAAAAAAAATATTTTTTAACACAATAATACCGCACACCGCACAAATAAATCTATTTTCAGTAAGGTATTCAAAGCACCGCATCTTATGGCCATAAGACCTGTATCTTTCGGGTTTTACCATTAGTGGTAAAACGTATAAGACCATACGTGTTCAAGCCGACGGTCCAAGGGCTATCGTGATCATGCGAGGACTGTGTTTTCAAGAATCTTCATCTTTGATGAAAAATTGTGGGGCGAATCTTGTGATAGATTCAAGGATTTGCTGTACCTTTGCAGCCAAATCTTTTGAACATTACAGATTATCAGCATGAATACCCTATCAGACCGCTTGAATCGCCTTGCCCCGTCTGCCACTCTGGCCATGAGCCAGCGCAGCAGCGAGCTGAAAGCACAGGGCGTAGATGTTATCAACATGAGTGTCGGCGAACCCGACTTCAACACGCCAGACCACATCAAGGCCGCCGCCATCAAGGCTGTGGAGGAGAACTGGTCGCGCTACTCGCCTGT
>CACZSQ010000033.1 GCA_902783885.1 uncultured Bacteroidales bacterium | reverse complement strand
TCGTCCGTTGGAGCCCGGCTTCGGTATTACCGTAGGTAATGCTCTTCGCCGTATTCTGCTTTCTTCACTGGAGGGTTATGCCATCAACACCATCCGTATTGACGGCGTAGAACACGAGTTTGCATCGGTACCCGGTGTAAAGGAGGACGTTACAAACATTATCCTCAACTTGAAGCAGGTCCGTTTCAAGCAGGTGGTGGAAGAATTCGAGAACGAGAAAGTGACAGTCACTGTCGAGAACACAACCACGTTCAAGGCTGGCGACTTCAACAAGTATCTGACTGGATTTGAAGTGTTAAACCCTGAATTAGTTATTTGCCATTTAGATGCCAAAGCAACAATGCAGATAGAGATTAGCATTAACAAAGGTCGTGGCTACGTTCCCAGTGATGAGAATCGTGAGTTCTGCACCGATGTGAATGTGATTCCTATCGATTCAATTTACACTCCTATCCGTAATGTCAAGTACGCTGTTGAGAACTATCGTGTCGAACAGAAAACCGACTACGAGAAGCTCGTGCTTGAAATTACCACCGATGGTTCCATCCACCCGAAGGATGCTCTGAAGGAGGCCGCAAAGATTCTCATCTACCACTTCATGCTATTCTCAGATGAGAAGATTACCCTCGAGAACTCAGATCTCGACGGTAACGAAGAGTTTGATGAGGAAGTTCTGCACATGCGTCAGCTCCTGAAGACGAAGCTCGTCGATATGGATCTCTCCGTCCGTGCCCTCAACTGCTTGAAGGCCGCTGATGTGGAGACGCTTGGTGATCTGGTTCAGTTCAACAAGACCGACCTGCTTAAGTTCCGCAACTTCGGCAAGAAATCGCTCACCGAGCTTGATGATTTGCTCGAGAGTCTGAATCTGTCGTTTGGAACCGACATTTCAAAGTACAAATTAGACAAAGATTAAACAATGAGACACGGTAAGAAATTCAACCATCTGGGCCGTACTGCATCCCACAGAGACGCTATGCTCTCCAACATGGCTACTTCTCTGATCATGCACAAAAGAATCACTACGACCCTCGCTAAAGCCAAGGCTCTGAAGAAATTCGTTGAGCCCCTGCTGACCAAGTCAAAGCAGGATACCACAAATGCACGTCGCGTGGTCTTCAGCCACCTCCAGAACAAGTATGCTATCACAGAGCTGTTCCAAGTCATCAGCCCGAAGATTGCAGAGCGTCCCGGTGGCTATACTCGCATCATCAAGACCGGTTTCCGTCAGGGCGACCAGGCTGCTATGTGCTTCATCGAGCTTGTTGATTTTGATGAGAACATGGCTAAGACCACGAAGAAGGCTACCCGTACACGTCGTAGCCGTAAGTCGGCTGCCGCAGCACCTGCTGTTGAGGCACCCGCAACTGAGGCACCTGCTGCAGAGGCTGAGGCTCCCGCAGAACAAGCTGCAGAATAATCAAATTGCAATACCTTATATATAGGGACTGTGTCACATCGAATGACACAGTCCCTATTTATGTTTGCTAGGAGCATAGGTTAATACCGCCTCGTGTTAACATTTATTAAATAATGAGTAGAAATGGTATGGCGCAATTTGATTATAGGTATCTTTGTCATATTAAACTCTTCTATAATTTCGTACTCTTCGTAAAAAATATTTATCACCAACACACACACTTTACACTTTATGGAGAAAAAGCTTATCTTAGCGGTCGCAGCCATTTTCATCCTCACAACAATCGTTGCACAAGAACCGCGTAGGCCACGCTTTCGACGTGAGGCCTTTCAGACAGACACTCCTATGGTACACGACCCCGTCATGGCTATGGAAGGTGATACGTATTATATCTTTGCCACTGGGGTGGGTATTCAACAAATGACCTCGAAAGATCGCAAGACATGGACTGTGCTACCGCAACCTGTGATGACGGTTATCCCTGGTTGGACCACAGATTCTGTTCCTGGGTTCATCAATCATGTCTGGGCTCCCGATGTCATCCAGTGGCACGGACGTTGGTGGCTTGCTTACAGTTGTTCTACATTCGGCAAGAACGGCTCTGCCATAGGTCTTCTTAGCACTCGCTCATTACGGAGTAATATGTGGAGGGACGAGGGATGTATTATCACTTCACACGACTGGAAAAGGGGTGCTGACGGTCAGATGACAGGTGACAATTGGAATGCCATAGATCCTAACTTCGTCATCGATGACAATGACACACCCTGGCTCGTGTGGGGCTCGTTCTGGGATGGCATCCAACTGGCACGTCTCGACTCCACGATGCATCTCGACGGCTCTCAACTCTCCAAGCCTCGCACCATCGCACGACGCCACCGCCCAGGCGACCCAACGGCTGCGGAGAACCCTACATCTCGCTACGCCGGGCGTAACGCCATAGAAGCACCGTTTATCTACAAGCATGACGGTTACTATTATCTGTTCGTATCATGGGACTACTGCTGCCGTGGTGCAAAGAGCAACTACCGTGTGGCTGTAGGACGTAGTAGGAACGTCAGCGGTCCCTACCTTGACCGTGAAGGTAAAGATATGCTCATGGGTGGTGGAACACTATTCCTGGAGGGCGACAAAAAAGAATGGGATGCTGCAGGCCATTGTGCAGCCTATACCTTCAATGGTGAGGACATCTTCATCTGTCATGGCTATAGTGCAACCCAAAATGGTGCAGCTATGCTCATCCAGCGTCCCATCAGCTGGACAACTGACGGCTGGCCGGAACTAAGATGATATTTGTTTATAATACTAGAAAAGACTATGAGACAGTTATTGATTGCATTAATTGTGTTGCTACCTTTCGGAGTGTCAGCACAGACTGGTGAGAGGACTATTGTAGTGGCCGAGAATGTGGCTTACCGCACGGATGTGGGTCCAAGCACTGTTCTCGACCTGGCAAAGCCTCAGTTCGGTCCCCAAACAAATCGTCCTGCCATCCTGATTATTCATGGTGGTGGCTGGAGCGCGGGCTCTAAAAACGATATGGTTTATCGTGCGTTGATGATAGATTATGCCATGAAGGGTTATGTGGTTGCAAACATGAACTATCGTCTGATTCAAGAGGCTGCACCTCCAGCTTGCATTGAGGATGTGCAGGCTGCCGTCCGCTGGATGAGAGAAAACGCCCAAGAGTTAGGCATAGATGCAAACCGTATTGGCACTTTTGGCCATTCTGCAGGAGGACATCTGTCGTTAATGGCAGGTCTGACGACAGATGTGGCTTGTGCGGTAGGTGGAGCACCTCCCACAGAGATTGGCCGTGCAGGAGAGTGGTCTGAGCATACGGAGTTGTGGCCCATTGGCTATATCGGTGCTTCAAAGACGCCCTTCCTCGTGCTTCAGGGAGGCGAGGATCCCATCGTAAAGCCCAACCTGACAGAAGATTGGGTCGTGAAGATGCAGCAGGCAGGTGCATCCGTGGATTATGTGAAGGTTCATGGTAATCACGGCGTGTCCTTTGACCAACAATTAGAATTTACCCGCCCGGCCATGGATGCTTTCTTTGCACGCCACTTGAAACACGAAGATTCCAGTGTCAGCTTTAACCGATTGAAGGTGCCAGACTATGGTGGCAGTGGTCGTTTCAAGGCTGTCGCAGTCAGCGAGAGCTCATTGCCAGACTTCGTGGTATATCGTCCAGCGAATATGAATGCCGCCACACATCCCTCTCCCTTTGGGGGAAGCTCAGAGGTGAGGCCGCTTCCTGTGCTTGTATTCTGTAATGGTGGCTGTATGGACACCAACATCGGCTACGAGAATATGCTGACAGATATAGCCTCATACGGCTACGTTGTTGTCGCTATCGGTGAGCTTCAGATGTTTGCCCAGCATGAGAAAGACCGCCAAACACCTTCCTCGATGGTGCAAAAAGCTCTTGACTGGATTTGTCAGCAGGCAACTGATCCAGCCTCCCCATATTATAAAAAGATAGATGTTGATAACATAGCTGCAGCCGGACATTCCTGCGGAGGCGCTCAAGTACTGGCCAACGCTGCCGACAAACGTCTGAAGACTTATGTGATTTTAAATGCTGGTATGGGCAAGATGACGATGGCAGGAGCCAGTGCTAAGTCTCTCAAGAACTTACATGCTCCAGTTCTCTATCTTGTTGGCGGCACATCTGACGTTGCGTGGCAGAATGCGCAGATGGACTACGAGGCCATCAAGAGAGTTCCCGTAGTGCTGGCAGACAACACCCAAAGCGGGCATGGCGGAACCTACGAACAGCCGAATGGCGGCGCCAATGCACGCATGGTACGCGCTTGGCTCGATTGGCAACTGAAAGGACATCTTGAGCCGAAGGCGCTCTTCCTTGATGGCAATCTCACAGGTTATGACAAATGGACCATCAAGCAGAAGAACTTCAAGTAATCTTGACTTTTTATGAAAAACAGAAGAAAAATTTGGTGACAAGTCAAAAAGGCACTACCTTTGTAGTTAAAATGGAGTAATAACAACTAAAAGACATTGAACGATGAAAGAAAAACTACTGTTATTATTTGTAACGCTACTCGCTTCAGCAGGCCTCTCAGCCAGTGAATCCGTGGTGCTCTCTACAGGCGCTACTTTGGAAATCTTTCAGGCTGATGCCGAAAAAGCCAACGGTTGTGCCATCATCGCTTGTCCTGGTGGCGGCTATGCCTATCGTGCAGATGAAAAAGAAGGTAGTGACTGGGCTACTTTCATGAATGACCGCGGCTATACTTTAGCCGTCCTCAAGTACCGCTTGCCTGGTGGCAACCACGCTTGGCCCTTGGCCGATGGACGTGCCGCGCTGAAATATATGCGCGATAACGCTTCTACGCTGAATATCGACCCTACGCATGTCGGCGTCATGGGATTCTCGGCAGGCGGTCACTTGGCCAGCACCATTGCCACACACACCTCAGGCACAGAACGCCCCGCCTTCCAGATTCTCTTCTATCCAGTCATCACGATGGAAGCAGGAAAGACACATCAGGGCTCTATTGACGAGCTGTTGGGCTCCAACCCTTCGGATGAACTTGTTCAGGAGTACAGTAACCAGCTTCACGTCGATGCCAGTGCCCCCATTGCCTACATCACCTATTCCGACAATGATGGCACTGTGCCCCCTCTCACCAATGGTAAGGTGTATTACGACGCACTCGTGGCGCAATCCGTTCCTGTGATGCTGAAAACCTATTCTACAGGCGGTCATGGATGGTCGCCTGGAGATAAGCTGGGTGAAACCCTCAAGGCAGAGATGCAGTCTCATTTTTCCAGTTGGCTTGAGGAATTGGTAACCCGACTTGGTACGCCGACGATTCCTGAAGGGACAGTCATCACTAATGCCAACATCAACTTCTCGAATGCAATCACAGATGGAGTCGTGGCAGGTGAGACGAATTCGATGGCAGTTGGCGCCGGTGAGATCTCCGACGGGTGGCTTAAACTTTACGACGGTTCGAGCACCGTCACCATCCCGGTTGACCAACGTGCAGGAACCCGTGATGTCGTTACTATCAGTTTTAAGATGGCTTGGGGTAATAAAAACAATATGGGCTCCGGTTTCAGAATTAAAGATTCTGGTGGCACAAATATCGGAAGCTTTCAGTTTGCCCGATGGGATGGCTCGGGAAACAACAGTAACACATTCGGTATAGATAACATCTCTTCTTACATGGGTAGTCATTATGGTAATGTGCCCATTAGGGATAGATATACCCAGTTCGTGATAACAGTAGATTATGCAACGGGTAAAATCACTACGAATGTATCATGCACCAATCCCAGTGCAGGTAAAGTTTTTGAAGTCGCTCTTGCCAATCTGAATCCTGTGGCATCGATAGAGTTTTACGGTTATGGAGTAGGTGGCAATCAAGATCGGGCTTCTGTCATTGACGATGTGAAGGTGACCACCACCATAGGCGATTATTCGGTTACGCTATATAACTATACAATCAATTACAAAGATGGTGATGAGATTGTCAAGACAGTGTCGGGAACGACGGTTGCAGGTGATGAGATTTCGCTGGACACCTATCTGTGGAAAGATGCTGTGAAGTATAAGAAGGCCGAAGGGGAACCGGAAGCCTTGACTGTTCAGGCTGGTGAAAACATTCTTGATGTCGCTGTCGTGGAAGCTCCCTTGTTTAGTTATCAGGTTAAGTCTTCCGAGGATTTTGTTTTAGTAAGTGGTTCTTATTACGAACAGGAATCTGTAACTGTAGCCTATAACGCCTTCTACCTTGTAGGCACAGACTTGTATGCGGTGAATAAGACAGGCGGACAGTATCGCACCACATTCACATTAGATAGCGACAATAAGGAAGTCGTCATCAGTGCTACCAAGCGTGCGGGTAACGTGTGGTATCTTTCCGAGGGCGAGGATGTTCCAGGCGCTACAGCTACGAGTGCAGGAAACAATATGGTCATTCGTTCTTCCAATGCTCAGTGCGGCTATGCTGCCAGCGATTTGTCACTCGTTAAGCTGCCCGCAGGCTCCTATACGGCAACGTCGGTTCTTTATGCAAACAACTCCGGTGGAACCACTGTGAAATTCAGATATGATAGCGACTACGACGATGTGGTTACCGGCGCCAGCAACTGGATGGAGAAAACCCATGACTTCACATTGACGGAGCCAACGGAGATTCTATGGCTCGCGTCTGGCGATTCAAAGAATGGACTCGACTTGCTTTATATCTCCAATACAACATCCAGCTTCCCCGTCACCATTGGTGCGGCAGGTTGGGCAACACTCTTCACTCCCTATGCTTTGGACTTTACAGGTGTGACAGGCCTCACGGCTTATACAGCATCTGTCGAAGGCTCCATCGTAACGCTGACAGCTGTGGATAACGTTCCAGCTAACACCGGTATCGTGTTAAGAGGTGATGCGGGTTCCTTCAACATCCCTGTCGTCGCAGGCTCGGAGACCCTCAAGGGCGATTTAACAGGCAATACCGTTGAAGCTACAGCCTTCGATGCCGAGAGCGGTTATACGTATTACGGATTGGGCACCGCAGGGAATGATGTGCAGTTCCGTCCTGTTACCAGCGGTGCAATAGCCGCCGGCAAAGCTTTTTTGAGAGTGGCAGATGGAGCCGATGTTAAGGCGGTTTTCAGTGTCGTATTTGAGGATGCTACAGGCATCAAAGCAATTGCCAAAGGAAAATCGCCATTGGACAACGTCGAACTCTTCAATCTCGCCGGTCAGCGCGTCATCAAGGCTCAGCAAGGAGTCTATATCCACAATGGCCACAAAGTACTGTTGAAGTAATTAAAATTCTGTATCGTAACGTTATGAAAAAGATATATATCACGCCATCGTTCATGGAAACGGCAGTAGCTGTAGAGAATATGATTGCAGGCTCATTCCGGAGCCAGTTAGGTACGGAAGGGATGAGTGGCGAAGAAGTCATGGTCAAGGAGGACTCAGGCTCCTTCTGGGACACTCCAGCTTGGAGCGAGGATTAAGATTAAAATCATCCGTTAAGAAAACGGCGGGCAGTCTGGGTGCAGGCTGCCCGCCGCTCTCTTTCTTTACGTATAGAAGAAAAGGCTTACACCGATAACGGATATAAGAGCACCGAGGACTGATTTCCAAGTGATGGGCTGATGGAATAGCCAATAGGAGGGCAGGATGATGATGATAGGCGTCAGCGCCATGAGTGTGGAGGCAATGCCTGCATTGGTGTATTGTACAGCCATCAGCGAGAACCCCACGCCAACGAAAGGTCCGAATACCGTTGTCGCAATGGCTACAGCCATACCCTTACGGTCATGCAAAGCGTGGTGTAGGGGATACATCCCTTCACGTATGTAGAGTAATAGGCTGAAGCCGATAATGCCTGCGATGCAGCGTAGGAAATTAGCACTGAAAGGAATGAGCCAGACAGGCATGACGGTAGCGTCATAATGGTTCATCCCGATCTTGCTTAGCACCAGACCTATGCCTTGACACATAGCAGCCCCAATGGCAAAGAGCACGCCATTGAGTGGCAACTTCAGCGACAGTTTATGATGCTCGCCGCGTCCTAACACAGAGAGCCCGATGCCAGTGAGCGTGACGATCATGGCTACAATGCTCATCAGCGTCATCTGTTGTCCCAGTGTAACCCACGCCATGAGCGCGGCAGACAGCGGTGCCAATGTCATGAACAACTGGCCATAGCGTGATCCGATGATGATATAACATTGGAAGAGGCAGAAATCTCCTATGACATAGCCGACAAGTCCCGAGAGAAGCATCCATCCGCAGGCCTCCCAGGAGCCCACAGGGGGTAGGGGGGAGCCCGTCACAATCCAGAACATGACCATGGCGAATAGCAGCGACAGTCCCATGCGTAACACGTTCAGTGTCAGATTTCCCAGGCGTTTGCTGCCGAATTCGCTAAGCAACGCTGTCGCCGTCCACGAGAAGGCTACGCCAATGGAAATCAGTTCTCCGATAAATGCCATGGCTTGTCACTTTCCGCCATTCCATAGTTCCCACTCATCGCGCCAGCGTATGACCGGTTTGCCGTCCTCGAACTCGATAGGCAGCCAGATGTAGCGTGCGTCGTCGGGGCGACGTGGGCGCCAGATGTCAGCCATAAAAATGTCTTTGAGAGTGGAGGCGTTAGCGTTGTTTGTCGTTGTGGAAAGGACGCTTCGGGGTAGGATGAACGTGCTTTGTCCACCGAAGGTGATGTCGGCTTTCGGGCCGCGGCAGGGGTTGGGGTGCTGCGTCCAAGGCCCCCAGATGCTGGGCGCTGAGAACATACGTGCTTCGTTCGGGTCCCATCCTGTGCAGCCAGAGGTAATCATCCAGTAGGTGCCTTCATGCTTGAAGATGGCGGGAGCCTCGTTGTGCCCAGCAGGAGCTACGCGCGTATAACGTCCGCTATGATGGAGATAGTCGGCAGTAAGTTCCGCAATATGCAGTGTCAGGTTCTCCTCCGATGAAAAGATGTGGTAGGCTTTGCCGTCGTCATCGACGTAAAGTGTCATATCGCGTGACATCTGGCCAGTGCCGAAGTCGCGCTTCACGATGATTCCCTTTTTAACGGCTTCCATCCATTCAGGTGTCCATTCCTGGTAGTGAGCAGCCTCGAGAGTGTCAATCATGGCCAGCTCCTGTTCCCCAAACTCCACAGGCCATGTGCCGGCATTGGCTCGTTGAGAATAGAGAAATTTGTAAGGTCCCTCGGGACGATTGGCAACTGCGACGCCGTAGCGTGCGGCATCGTAGCCTCGACCTTTCAGTTCCAAATGGAACCACATACAGAATTTCTTAGTCACGGGATTATAGATTACCTTCGGTCGTTCCAGGATGCAGCCTCTTTCAAGGTCGTGACCGCGTTCGTTGGTCACGCTCAGTGCTACGCCACAGTTGCGCCAGTTCACCAGGTCTTCAGAGGCATAGCACATCACGCCCACCAGAGCATCGCTGGTGCGTCGGGATTTATGCTCGCCGAACCAATAGTATGTATCGCCATGTTTCATGATGCCGCCTCCGTGGGCATTGATGTGCCGTCCGCTGTCATCCAGCCATAACTCACCGCTACGGATGGTCTTGGGCTTCTTCTGCTGAGCGTTCCAATAGTTCTCCAGTCGCTTGGCCTCTGCTTTCGTGATATGGATGACGGAACCATGCTTGGGTGAGACGAAGGCATTGCCGTCTGCCCCTGTGGTCAGTTTCATCTTACCCTCGCCAAAACGTCCCAGCGGAGTGAACGTCTTGAAGTCCGTCGTCTCTACGAAGCCAAAGTTATGTGGATTCACGCTGTAGATGTCATACATAATAACCCATTTGTTCTCACCGATGCGCTTCCACACATTCGGCGCCTCGCAACCGCTGTTCTCACCGTCAATCTGCCCGGCGTGATAGTCGTCGAAGTGGTTGATTCTGTCACTGATCATGTACTTGATGCCACCCGGGTTCTCCTGTGATACATAGGTCATGAAATACCTCCCGTCAGGCATGGGACAAATGTCAGCATCGAGGACCTGAATCGTCGTGTCAGGGTATTCGAATAGCAACTTCGGTTCAGTCTCCAATGTCGTGAAAGCTTCATCAGCATAGCTGTAGTAGAGCTTTGTGCGTCCACCTGGATGCTGCCGAATGGTGAAATAGACCATCGGCTTACCCGCTTGTGGGTCCCATATTGTCTGCGGTGCCCACGCGCAACCAATCTCCCCGAAGTGTTCAGGAAACAGACGGTCGATGCGAGCTACGTGGTGTGTCCAGTGAATGAGGTCGTCGCTTGCCATCAGCACCAGTCCTCGATTGTTGCCCCATCCATAGCGGTCGGGGCGTTCCCATTGTGTGGTGCGAATCCCTTTCTGTTGTCCAAAGACATGAAGGTCAGTCATAGCGATGTAGAACTTGCCGTTCGGCGCTCGGTATATGTGAGGGTCGCGGATGCCATGCTGCTCTGCGATGCTGTCGCCCGCAATAATCGGTTGTCCATTGTTTACAGCCGTGAACGTGTAGCCGTCATAGCTGATAGCCATGAACAGCGAGTGTGTAGGGTCGCTGAAATAAGTAAAGAGGTATGCGCCCATGTCTTTCTCGCGCAGTGGCCGTGCATAGCCGTTGAGGGCAATCAGGCAGCAGGTTAGGATAAACAGTCTTTTCATGTCCTATTGAATGTTGTGTTGTAATAATGAAAGAATGTCAAAGTGAAAAAAGTGATGTGAGAAAAAAGAGACCGTGAAGTACGTAACAACACGGTCTCTTAGTCTTACTTATTCCTCGCGGCGGGGACGCTCACCGCGTTCAGGGCGTTCAGGGCGTTCGCGGCGCTGACGTGGCGGACGTTCCACATAGCCTTCAGGCTTCGGGATAAGCACTCGGTGAGAGAGCTTGAACTTGCCAGTCTTCGGGTCGATGTCGAGGAGCTTGACAGTCATCTTGTCACCTTCCTTGATGCCGGCCTCCTCAACAGTCTCGAGGCGCTTCCAGTCAATTTCGGAGATGTGCAGCAGGCCGTCTTTGCCAGGCATGAACTCTACAAAGCAGCCGTAAGGCATGATGCTGCGCACTGTGCCTTCATAGACCTCGCCCACTTCGGGCACAGCCACGATGGCGCGGATCTTAGCCAGTGCGGCGTTGATGCAGTCGGCGTTCGGTCCGCTGACCTGTACCTTGCCCACGCCATCCTCTTCGTCGATGGTGATGGTAGCACCGGTGTCCTCCTGCATACCCTGGATGATCTTTCCGCCCGGGCCAATGACAGCACCGATGAACTCCTTCGGGATGATGATCTGTTCGATGCGGGGTACGTGGGGCTTGAGCTCGGGACGGGGCTCGGGCATACACTCAAGAATCTTTCCGAGGATATGCTCGCGAGCCTGCTTGGCTTGCATAAGAGCTTTCTCCAGGATCTCGTAGCTGAGTCCGTCGCACTTGATATCCATCTGTGTGGCGGTGAGTCCGTCCTTTGTGCCGGTGGTCTTGAAATCCATGTCGCCGAGGTGGTCCTCATCACCGAGGATGTCGGAGAGCACTGCGTACTTGTCCTCGCCCGGGTTTTTGATTAGCCCCATGGCAATACCGCTGACGGGCTTCTTGATGGGTACACCTGCGTCCATGAGTGCGAGCGTTCCTGCGCACACGGTAGCCATAGAGCTGGAGCCGTTGCTCTCGAGGATGTCGCTCACGACGCGTACGGTGTAGGGATAGTCTGCAGGAATCTGACCCTTCAGGGCGCGCCATGCGAGGTGGCCGTGACCAATCTCGCGACG
>CACZSQ010000032.1 GCA_902783885.1 uncultured Bacteroidales bacterium | reverse complement strand
GGCATTGGCTTCCTCTACTTTGGCATTAGCTACGGCTATCTCGGCCTTAGCTACGGCTATCTCGGCCTTAGCTTTCTCCACCTCACGCCTGATATCGTTCGCTATGGTCCTCTGTCTGGAGATATAATCCCAGAACTTGTCGTAGGCCCGCATCTCGCCAGGGCTGTATGCTCCAATCTCCAGTATCTTCAGGGCCTCGCTCACCTCGGGGTTCTCTAATAACTCTGCGGGAGCCTCCAGTGTTTTGTCGGTGATTTCGGTGAGGAAACGGAGCCATAAAACTTGCATCTTCTTCTCTGTGAATGTCTGGGGTTTGAACTTTTTCAACTCCACGAAAACGAGGTGCAGGCCGTCGATCACCTTGTCGGTGTACTTGTCGTGGACGAGGTGATAGTAGTGGTAGTAGTCGTCCACGTCCTTCATGAAATTCTCGTTGACGAAGTTCAAGGCATAGACAGGCTGTAGCGTATCGTAAACTCCACCCGCCTCCGACTGCGCCACGTATGCCTTTGAGGCGTTGAGCAAGACACGCTTCTTGAACGATTCCGTCCACGTCATCTGCATCTCGACGATGAACTCTCGATTCTTGTTGTCTTTGCAACAGACATCCACGATGCTGTCCTTCTCGACCTGCGTCCGCTTGGGAATCTTCTCGGCTGGCCAATACTCGATGCTCTCCACGCGCTCGTCGTCCTTCAATGGCAGCAGCGCATTAAGCAGGCTGATGACGAGGTTCTTATGCTCGCCGAATACCTTCTTGAAGGTCAGGTCGGCTCTCGGGTCTAAATACTTTCCCATAATCGTTGTTCTTTAGAATGATGGCGCAAAGATACGAAACATTCCGCAAATACCCCGCAATTCCCCCGAAAAAACTACAAGTTTTAACGCTGACTCCCACAAAAGCCCTCGGCAAAACCTTCCATTATATAAATAATGTGAAAATAATTTGCTGTCTTCCGAAAAATCAATACCTTTGTACGCTAAAAGAGACGGTGTCACGCCTACACCATCGACCACGACACGATAATTTTTATTATTTACTAACTAACATTTATAATTATGAGAAAACTAAAACTATTCATGACTGCCCTCGCTCTGGTCGGGGGAGTGAACTTTGCGCTTGCTCAAACGGACGTGACAAGCACGTATCTGACGAATGCGGACTTTGAAACAGATGAAGCACTCACATCTGACTACCTCTATGGTTATGGTAAGGACGGTTCTCCTTATGGTTTCCAGACCATCACAGGTTGGACATCGGTAGTGTTAAAAGACGCTTCTGATGGGGGGTATGCTGGTTCTGCCATAGCTGGCGGTATTTTTAGCTATGGCTCTTCTACTCAGCTTAAAGGTAACGGCAAAGCTGCTCCTGCTACCAATCCCGAAGGAGAAGCTACAGGTAAATGCTTCGGCTTCTTCGGAGTATGGGGCTGCGGTGGTTATTACTACCAGAGCGTAACGCTGGCTGCCGGTAAATATACCATCACCATTCCGATGTACAATCAGAGCGGCACGCAGGCAAATACCACTTATACAGGTTTCTTCCCCACAAGCGGTACAAATCGTACTGTGGCTGTGAACCCCACAGTCGGCCAGTGGGTCAATCAGTCTGTCACCTTCACCTTGGCTGATGACACCGAAGGTCAGATCCGTATCGGCTACCAGTCCACAGGCAACGGTTCTGGAGCCAACCCCATGCTTTTCATAGACTGCGTGAAGATTGAGTTTACGGCCATCGTTGTGAAAGATGTACTTGAGACTGCTATCGCTTCTGCCCAGAGCGTCAACTCTCGCATAAGCGACAGTAATCTTACTACAGCCATCGCAACCGCACAGGCAGTTTATAATGATGAAGATGCAACTCAAGAACAGGTAAACAACGCTGCAGCCACACTGAATACAGCAGTGGAGACCGCTATGGCAAGCTTTATCACCAATGGTGGAGATGCAACCCTTGCATTGGCCAATGCTGACCTGTCGTCACTTGATGGTTGGACCGTGGCATGTACAGAGGGATTTAACGATAAAAATAAAGGTTTAATCGGTGATTACAATGTGCGTTTCTCACCAGCCACAGTCGATGAGACCCACCTCGCCACAGAGTACTGCTTCGGCTTTGAGGCCCGTTGGAGCGGCAACTACGCTTCCTTCAACCAGACTACGGTTGCCCTCCCCGCCGGTGTCTACACCTTGACCTACGACGTGGAGAACGTGAACAACGCTACCACAAGTGCATCCTACGCTGACTACAACTTTGTGCAGGTTGGTGGAACAAAGAATTACTCTTCAACTACGGAGTGGATGGCAGCAAAGAGCGGTTGGACAACCCATACCATTCGCGTTACATTGAACGACGCTGCTCCCATCACCGTCAGCTTCGGCTATGGAACAGGTGAAAACAATCTATCCGCCGATGTTACTCCCGCCCTTTATGTCAGCCATGTTAAACTGGCCTATAGCAACTTCCTTGATGGTGCCAAGGCAGCTTGGGATGAGGCCAAGGCAGCAGCAGTAGCCGCCATTGCTGATGAGGCTTACGAAAACGTTACAGGTGAAGAGTATGATGCTCTTAATGCTGAGATTGACAAGGCAGAACCCACCACTGTGGATGGCTACAATGTCGCTACAGCAGCACTTGAAGCAGCAACAACTGCATTTACAGATGCCAAGGCTGCATACGATGGCCTTGTCACTCTCTGGAACAATGGTGTGCCAGAGTTGATTTATGCTACGACTGAAAAATATACAGCAATTGGTGATGCTTATTTTGGTGAAGGCGATGTTGTGAATGCAGCTGATGCATTAGCCAGAACAGAAGCTATGAAAACAGCTATCCGTGCCTATTACGAGAGCCACGCAATGGCCGAAAAAGTTGAGGATGCCGTCAATTACGCCGACGCAATAGCCGGTGCTGACCCTGACACTAATACAGGGTGGACAGGCGGTATAGGCACCGATAACAGAGATTGGGAGAAATATACCGATGCTTCCGGCAATCTTTCTGGAAAATACTACGATGGCGGTTGGTCTACCTCAGCTGGCGTAAATATCAATATGTCGCGCAGCATTGAGATTCCTGCAGGCAGATACTTGTTGACAGTGACGGCTCGCGGTTCTGAGAGCTTGACTTCTTACACACTTTCTGTAGGCGATAAAGAGGTGAATCTTCCTAAAAACGGAAGTGGTGAAAACGTAGGTGTCTTCGGTCACGGCTGGGATGATGTCTCATTGGAGTTCGAAAGCGATGGCCATCCTGTAACGCTTACTATTGCTGCTACTTCAACTGAATATCAGCAGTGGATTTCTTTCAATCGCTTCCGCCTTATGCAGCTTGAGCTGAACAACAATGCATACGCTGGCACAACAGAGTACACAGCTCTCAACAACGCTATCGCAGATGCTGAGGCTTATACCCTCGGTTTCCAGAATGGTGAGTATGCCCCTTACAATAATGTTGAAGCCCTTGAGGCTCTCGCTGCTGCCGAGGCTATTGACCCGACTGCCGAGTTGACGAACCTCAAGACAGATGTCGAAGCAGCCACCGCAACCCTGAATGGAGCCACATGGACTGCCAATACCAGTGACATGGACGCCATCTTTAACGGTACGTTTGCCGAGACTGGCACGGGCAGCAACCCGAAGGGTTGGACTCGTAGCAACAACGGCTGGGGACAGCAGATAACAGGTCTTACTGCAGAAGCTAATGGTGTAGCTGAGGGAACAACAACAGCCTGGTACTAT
>CACZSQ010000031.1 GCA_902783885.1 uncultured Bacteroidales bacterium | reverse complement strand
CGCACGGTGCTGGTCACCGTCTTGTTCACGTCGTCCCACCCATGCTCGATGTAATAGACACCGCCTGCGGGGAGGCAGTTGCCTAATTTCGCCTCGCCGCCGTCCAGCGTAACAGCCATCACTCCGGGCATCTCGGGATGGAAGATGGTGGCGGGATCGACACCGCTGTTGTCGGTGCTGTAACCGCTGGTAAACACACCGGGGGTCTTCATATTCACGTAAATCGTGCTTCCGGCAAGACTGCCGGTGACAGTGATTGTGTTTGCATCGAGATAGAGGTCATCGTTTATTCCGCTCAAGATATCGTCTGATTTGTTGCCTTGGATGGTGTTCGCGCCCTTCACATTGAGCGTTCCGTCATTCCAGACAGCACCACCGGTGGACCATGTTTGGTTGCCAGTGATAGTGCAGCCGTCGAGGGTGAGCGTTCCGTGGTTGCAGATACCGCCACCGCCTGACCATACGTTCCTATTGCCGGAGATGGTGACGCCGGTAAGCGTGGCCGTTGCGCCTTCTTTGTTGAACAGACCGCCACCGCCTCTGGGGGTCGCATTGTCTTGGCTGATGTTATCGGTGATGGCACCGCCGGTCATGGTGAGCGTACCGTAGTTGCAGATACCTCCGCCTCGATCTACGGCTACATTCTTGGTGATGATGACGTCCGTCAGGTTCGCTGTACCTACACTCCCGCTTTCACTCTCGATGACCATTCCACCGCCGCCACCGCCCCAAGCGCCGGTGATGGTTCCGTTGCTGAGGTTCAGCGTGGCACCTTTGCGCACGGTAAACACCTGACCGCCGTATTCGCCGCGTTGGGTCAGCTTGCGGTCGAGCGTGTGGCCGCCGAGGTCGATGGTCACCGTTGTGCCGCTTGCGATTTCCAGCGTTCTGTTGCTGAGGTCGATGTCAGCCGCTACGGTGATATTCGCGCCGTTGGTGATGGCGCTGCGCAGTTCCTGATCCGTCGAAACGGGGGTCTGCGCCCAAGCCCCCTGAGCAACCGTGCACAGGATGGCGAATGTAAAGAAGAAAATCTTTTTCATGATGCTATAGTTTAAAATGTTTTTGTTGTTGCGGGCGAGGGAGTCGAACCCTGCCCGCATTTGTTGTTTTGAGCGAAGTGACCAGATTATTATGGAAACGAATGTGAATAATATGAATAATTCTTTCCACAAATATTTATAATAATTATTCAAATTAGTGGGCTAAATTATAATAATTATTCAAATTCGTTTCCAAAATAATTATAATGCGTTATTATTACTTCACTATGACCTTTACACCGTTGTTGATGTACACGCCCTTCTGGGTGGGCTTGCCGTCGAGGCGGCGGCCGTTCATGTCGTACCAGGTGCCGTCGGCAGCCTTGCTGCTCTCCACGCTGTTGATGCCAACTTCCATATTCTTTCTAAGCTCGACTTCGTTACCGTTCAGTTTAACGATGTAGCCGTCGGCGTCGCTAAGGAAATATTTGATGGGAGCCACATCCTTGTTATTAGTGCTGTAGCCACTGGTGAAGGTACCCGGATTCGCCATCCTGATGCCTATCTGGCTGCCTTCGAGGCTGCCGGTAACGGTGATAACCACGCCATCCCTCAGGTAAACATTGTTTACATTGCCGTTACCCTCATTGTCGGTAACTGTGTTCTTGCCCTGCATGTTCAGCGTCGAGCTGGGACCACTCCATACACCGCCGCCATTAGCACTCGAGGTGTTGCCGGTGATGGTGCAGCCGTCGATGGTCGCTGTGCCCCAGTTGTTAACACCGCCGCCGCCGGCACCTTTGGCTTGGTTGCCCGTAATGGTGACACCGGTGAGGGTGGCGTTAGAACCACTGTGTGCGAAGATGGCACCGCCGCCGGCAGATCCTTCGGTATCATTTGAGAAGTTATTGGTGATGCTGCCTCCGGTCATGTTCAGCGTGCCATGATTGGCAATAGCGCCACCACGATGTTCTGCACGGTTATCGGTAATGTTGACGTCCGTCAGGTTGGCTGTACCCGAATTCTCGATAGCGCCTCCGTTGCCCCCATAGCCACCGGTCAGCGTACCGCCAGTGAGATTGAGTGTAGCCCCTTCGCGAACGGTGATAACCTGTCCGCCGGTGTGCCATGCACCGGACTTAAGCCCACGGTCGAGTGTTTTGCCATTCAGGTCGATGGTCACCGTCTTGCCTCCTCCGATAACCAGCGTACTGTTACTCATCTGGATGTCGCTACCCAGCTGGATGTTAGCACCGTCGAACGATACTGCCAAGCGCAGGTCGGCATCGCTTGCTGCTTTAATGAGCGGCTGGAGGGTCAGTGCGGCCTCGTTGCCGGAAAGTGCAGGAACAAAGACGACAGCATTGTCAGCCTTGAAAACTGTGGTGGGGGCAACGTCGCTGTTGTTCGTTTTGTAGCCGCTGGTGAACGTGCCGAGATAGTTTTCCATCTTGATGCCGACGTTGCTGCCGGCGAGGCTGCCCGTGACAGTGACAAGCGCGCCGTTTCTCAGGAAGAGATTATTTGTCGCACCGTTGGCTGTTGTGTTGTCGCTGATGGTGTTAGCGCCCTTCATGTTCAGCGTGACACCGTTTTCCGTCCAGATGCCGCCGCCTTCTGTCTTGGCTATATTATTCTTGATGGTGCAGCCGTCAACGGTCAGCGTACCTAAATTGCAGATGCCGCCGCCACCAGTCCCCTTGGCCTGGTTGCCCGTGAGGGTAACGCCCCTGAGGGTTGCCGTAGCACCCGAAGCATTGAAGATACCGCCGCCACCAGATACACTACCCTTGTCGTTGCTGATGTTGTTTGTAATGGCACCGCCCTTTATCGTCAGCGTACCGTAGTTACTTATACCGCCGCCACGGTCGTCACCCGTACAGCCGGTGATGGTGACATCCGTCAGGTTCGCCGTACCTTCCTCGTTGGCGAGACCGCCGCTGTTGCCGCCCCAGCCACCAGTTAATGTACCATTGCTGAGGTTGAGCGTACCGCCCTTGCGCACCGTGATGACCTGACCACCGGTGTTCCACTCACGCGACGTGCGCCCACGGTCCAGCGTGAAGCCGCCGAGGTCGAGGGTCACCGTCTTGCCGCTTTTGATTTCAAGTGTACTATTGCTGAGTTTGATATCGTTAGACAGCTTTACGCTGACCTTGTCGAACAAATCCAGTGCCTGGCGAAGGACACTCTCCTCCGCAATCATAATGGGAGATTTCACGTCTAAGAGGGCTTCGTTTTTGGAAAGTGTCACCCCATAGAACTGCTGGTAGTAGTCGGACGTAAAGAAGGTACTGGGGTCTGTGCCGCTGTTGGTGCTGTTGTATCCACTGGTAAAGACACCTGTCGTGTCTGCAAGAAGAACGCCGATGTTGCTGGCAGAGAGGCTACCAGTGACGTTCATCACTTTTCCGCTTGTCAGATAGACATTGCTGGCTGCTTCGTTGGCTCCCGTATTCTGTTTTACCGCAATCTTACCACTGATAGCCAGGGTACCGGCATCGTAGATGGCTCCGCCCTGCGTGTTGGACTTGTTTTCAGTGATGGACGTATTCGCTTTGAGAGTGACATTGCCGTTTCCGTCAATGTAGATCATGCCGCCGGCGTTAGCAGTGTTCGCTGTGGCTGTGATGCCTCCTATTTCCAGCTTGCCACCGGCGTAGATGGCACCGCCGTTCTTCGATGCACTGTTGTTATTCATCTTGTTACCCACACCCGTCGAATCACTGAGCGCAACAGTGCCAGCCGAAGATACGTAGATCGCACCGCCGTTGCCTTCCGTTTTATTGTTACCGGCTTTGTTATCATTGAAAGTGATGGCATCCATGCCCAGTACGCCGTCACAATAGACGACACCGCCATTGATGCCGGCTATGTTATTCGTCAGATTGCCGCCATTAATCTTCACGCTGGCTCCCGAAGAGATATAGACAGCCGCACCGTTCTGGGCTCCGTTCCCCATGAAATCGCAGCCCCTCAGGTTCAATGTACCGCCGTTCCAGATGGCTCCCGCATTGTTGGCTGCATGGTTTTGGTTGAGGGTGGTTTGGGCGGTTAATGACACCGAACCCAAGTTGTAGATAGCACCGCCGTCCGCGCTGGCCTTGTTAGCGAGAAAAGACGCTGGGCTGTTATTCGACATCGTGATAACACCCTTTCCACCATTGTAGATACCAGCACCATAGACAGCATCACCATTCTGGATATTAACACCGAAAGTCAGGTTTTCACTTTTACTGATGCTGATTTTGCCGTCGTTCCAGATGGCACCGCCGTTGCCGCTGTCACTAATTTTACTATTCGTAACGGCCTCGTTGCGGTCGAAGGTGCAGGACTTCAGATTGAGCGTAGCATTCTCATTGTTCTTGATGGCACCGCCCTTGAGGCCCTTACAGCCGGAGATGGTGACGGCGTCGAGCGTTGCCGTACCGTTGTTGACAAGGGCAGCGGCAACATACTCGGTGTTGTTACCGCTTACGTTGGAAACATCGGCAATGGTACCGTTGCTCAGGTTAAGTACACTTGCTGCGGGTACGATGAAGACACAGCTGGCAGTGGTTTGGCCTACTGACTTCTTGTATGTCAGCTTCTTGCCATTCATGTTGATGGTTACTGTAACGGCGCCGCCATTATCGCCCTGAATGGTGACGGGCTGACTCAACTCGAAGTCGCTCATCAACACGATACTGGCACCATTTGTCTTGACAGCCTGGGCAAGCTCGTTTTCATTGTTGACCCGGGTCTGCGCCCAAGTTCCCTGTGCTACCGCGCAGAGAAGGGCTACTGTAAATAAAAATCTCTTTTTCATAATCGTAGAATTTAAAAGGATTAATAATATGTTGAAATAATTATATAGCGGATGATATTAGCAGGACGGCTAAAAGCAAACGACCCTCGAGGGCAGAACGGCGCTGCACCTCGCGTACAATGACCTTGTTCTTCTCCTTCAGTTCGTCACTCTGCTGCTGGTTGCGCAAGACGAGCCATGCCACCAACACGACGAGTATGACGACAGTAACAGTAAGCAAGAAAACTAATGGGACCATAATATATAGTTTAAGAGTTAAAATTCTGCGACAAAATTACACAAAAAAAGTCTGCGCCGCAATAGCACAGACAAGATTGGTAGGGTTTTCGGACAAGATTGGTAGGTCGGAGGACAAGATTGGCAGGTCGTCGGATAAGATTGGCAGACTTTCGGATGAAAATGGCAGACTACAGCCGAGCCTTGCGAAACTCCGTGGGTGTCATACTGAAATACTGGCGGAAGCGGTCACTGAAGTATTTGTGGCTGCTGAAGCCACATTCCGTAGCAATCTGCGCGATGCTCCTCTCAGGCTGTTCGACCAATTGCTGGGCGGCATACTCCAGGCGGAGCTGCTGGATGTAGTTGGACATCTTGGCGTGGTCGCTGCCTTTGGAGAACACAGCACCGACACGCTCCTTCGACAACTGGAAGCGGTCCATAATCGTCTGGCGCTCGAACTTGGGGTCAAGGAACAGCTTCTCCCGCACAATGACGCCATGGATGTGCTCGAACAGCTGCTCGTCAGACCATTCATCAGGAGACCCACCCCCCAGCCCCTCCCTATAGGGAGGGGAGTAGTCACCTCCTACCTCAGGCTTTTCCGCCTCAAAGGTATATACTCCCCTCCCTACAGGGAGGGGCTGGGGGGTGGGTCTGCTGGGGGTGGGTCTGCTGGGGGTAGGTCTGTTAGGGGTAAGGCTGTTATAGTATAGCTCCTTGTAGTCCACAGCATCGGTAATCTGTTGGGCCAGAATCCTGTTTTTTCGTCTTATAACCCTGTTCTTATGGAAGAGGATGACGGCAAAAGCTATGGCGAGCAGGGCGAGGATGCCTATGCCTGCGGCAATGAGGTTGGCGCGTTCGGCATTGGCCAGCTGGTGCTCGGCCTCAATTTTCTGTTGCAGGGCGTTGTACCGGGCTATGTGCTCGCGGGCCGTCGCCTCGCGCACGCCGTCCTCTATCTGACGGAAGGCGGTGAGCATGTTGCCGTGCTCGCCCAGCGCAGCCAAGGCCGCAGTCTGGTAGCTCTGCGCCTGACTGCGGTAGAAGCGGATGTAGTCGGCACGCTTCTGGTCGGTGTTCGGCTCGCGGTGGCTGCCGTCGTGATACTTGTCAGGGTGCGCCTCGTAGTCGTCGAGCCGCTCAATGATCTGGCGCGACAGCGGCAGCGTCTCGGCATACCTGTCGCGCGAACCGAGAAAGACGATCTTGCGCTTCAGGGCTACGATGAGGGCATCGAGTTCGCTAAAACGAAAAGCCCCACTGAGGCTACTTATCACGCTGTCCAACTTCGCCATCGCCTCCTTTTCCTGGCCCAGCGCACAGAGCGCAGCCGCTATCTCTGCCTCCGTGCGCAGGGCGTCGGCCTCTGCCTCAGGCCCCATCTGGCGGCACAAGTCAACAAGTTTGCTTGACCACTGTATCCATCCCAGCGTGTCGCACTTCATGCGGTCGGTATAGGCCAGGATCTCCAGCACGTCACGCAGCCTCTTCAGGTCGGCCTTGATCGAGTCGTTGTCAAGCAAGCGCTCGGCGATAGCCTGCGCCGAGTCTAACCGCACATCCTTCGACCCGCCCAGCAGCGAGTCCATCTGGTCGTACATCTGCGTAAAGCTGTAGATGCGTGCCCGGCACTGTTGGGCCTGTACTTCGCCCACATTGCCAACGATAAGCGCCGAGTCGATGATCTGTAGTGCCCTCGCGGGCTGATAGGCATAGATGCTCATGGCCACCTGGCGGGTGTGAACCGTATCGGCAGATTGGGAAAGCGTACCTCTCCCCTCGCCTTTCCCAGCAAGTGAACCATTATACTTACCCGTGCAACCCGTCGGCAGAACTAAAGCTAATATATATAATATGTATAGTGTATGACGCATATATCCATGCATTGTGTTCAAAACTTCGTTGCAAAGGTAATCATTTTATTTGAATTAGTGTCGCAGTTGTCCTTTAAAAATCTTAATTATGTTTTTATTTGCTTTATGTCCCATTGCCTCTGCCCGTGTCTCGGTCAAAATCGTCTCCGAGACGCCAAAAAGTCAGCCCGGAGCGGACTTCCAGTTCGCGCCGGGCGAACTCCCAGTCCGCGCCGGGCGAACTCCGAGTTCGCACGGCGCGAACTTTTTGGGCTTCCCAAGCCCTTTCCCTGACACGTCCAAGATGGAAAGTTTTTCCCGCTCAGAATCGTATGAATCAGCTCTCTCAAACGAAAAGTTAGTATTAAAGTTTGCAAAATAATTGCGTATGTCGGAAAAACCCAGTACATTTGCCAATAATTATGAAAATTAAAATCCTGCCCATAATAAGTGCGCTGTTTCTCGTCGTTGCCATGGCGATTCAATCCGCTGTGTCGTACGACCGCGAGAAAGATAGTCTGTTGAATCTCATAGAGAACAGAATGGAGTTGGCACAGAAAGATTTCATATATGAAGTTTATGACATGTATGAAGTGACGGACGAGATCTCAGATTTCTTCCCCGATTTCTGTGAGAATACTGATGATATGAATAGTATGCTGAAATCCATTTTGGAACGTTTCCCTGACCTCTATTGCTGTTACATAGCTTTTCTGCCTGAATGTGCGCCGGAGAAAGGAAAACGTTTTGCGCCGTTAGCATTCCGTGAGCCCGACAGTTCGGTTGTTGCATACGACTATGGAGACAAAGTGGATTATCTGAAACGCGAATGGTACATCGGTGCGTTGCAGAGCGACAATGATGGCTACTGGAGCCAGCCGTATAATGACGGCATCCATGAAGACCCCATCTTTACCCACTCACGAAAGCTATACAACAACGATGGCAAGTTGATAGGCGTGGCAGGAGCCGATTATACACTGGCATGGACGGAGCGGATGCTGAAAGACGTCAAACCATACGAGGATGCCGTTTGTAAGTTGTACAGCACCAAGGGTACGCTGATTGCCGAGAGCGAAAGTGATGACATGAAGGGCATGATCGTAATGGAGAAAACGATTTCACCCACCAATATGCGCTTAGTGATAGGCGTTCCGAAAAGTCGCGTATTCAAAGCCGTGCGCGGCATATCGCTGCTGACGCTGGCAGTGCTGCTGATGGGTATCCTCATAGCAGGATGGCTCATCCGCAGGATATGGCGCGACCAAGCGGATTATGCCCGTGTGGAGACCGCCAAAAAGCTGATGGATAAAGAGTTGCAGATTGCGAGCAATATCCAGAAAGGAATATTGAGAGGTAAGTCTGAAGAGGTACATTCGGGCACGGCGACAAACGATGAAATCAAAAAGGAAGCAGTAGTGCAGGCGGTGTTGGAGCCGATGCATGAAGTGGGCGGCGACCTGTATGACTACTACAGCAAGGGTGAAGACCTGTTCTTCATCATCGGCGATGTTAGTGGCAAGGGAGTGCCGGCAGCGATGTTCATGAGTGCGACGGTCAACCTGTTCCGCTCTGCCGTCCTGCGGCTGCAATCGCCCAAGGCTATTATGGAAGAGATCAACGGCGTATTGAGCGGGCACAACCCAAGCCTGATGTTCGTCACCGCCATCATCGGGCGTCTGCATATACCGACAGGACAATTACTATATTGTAATGCGGGACACCTGCCACCGTTGAACATTCTTGCGGGTCATGGGGACAGGAACATTGACCCAAGTCTGGGTCAAGTGCCTGTCCCCATGACCCAGGAGATAGCGATTGAGCCGAACCTCCCCTTAGGCTTCGAAGCGAAGTTCCGGTTTGTGGAACAAGGATTGATGCTTGGACAAGGCGACACGCTGGTGCTCTATACAGACGGAATCACTGAAGCACGCAACAAGGATCGTGAATTGTTGGGTATGAAAAGGTGGAAAGAGATTGTCGGAGGCGGGGAAGAAAGTCACACAAAAACTGGGAACATTACGCCGACCATCGAAAGGTTGCTGGCGGAAGTGGAGGCCTATATCGGTGAGGCTGAGCATACAGATGACATTACGCTGATGACCATCCGCAAGATGAGCGAGAAACAACCTGTTGTCATGCGCGTGCCAAATAAAATTGACCAGTGGCCGGTATTGCGTGAGGCACTACAAAACTATGGTCTGTGCGTTGGCGTGGACGCACGCACGCTCAAGAAGATGATTGTGGCGCTCGAGGAGGCGGTGGTGAATGTCATCAACTATTCGCAGGCGGATTACATCTCATTGACCATGGACCACGGACCATTGACGATTACCCTCACAGACAATGGCATAGCGTTTGACCCCACCGCACGCCCCGAGGTAGACACTGATCAAGTGGTGGCCGAACGCCAAATCGGCGGACTGGGAATAGCCCTGTTGCGGCAGATAGCCGACAAGGTAGAGTACCGCCGTACGGACGGACAAAACGAATTAATAATCATAAAAAATATTTGATCATGGAAATTAAGATTCAGCCGAACGGGCAGGAGACTACCGTTCAACTTATCGGTCTTCTGGATACCACCACCATCAGCGAACAAGCAGATGAATTACAGAAAGTGTTGGACATCGCCGACCAGGCCCTTGTGATGGATTGCAGCGAACTGGAATACATCTCTTCTGCCGGTCTGCGCTTTTTCATGCAGCTCAAGCGCGAGACAGAAGCCAAAGGCGGCAAGATCCGTATCATCAATCTGAATGAAGATGTAGCGGACATCTTCCGCATGAGCGGCTTCCATAATATCTTCTCACTCAGTTAAAGCCTTCCAAAAGTCAGACGGCGACATGCAGAAGCACTTACGAAAGCGGTCGCTGAAGTAAGTGCTATTGCTTATTTGTATTTACATATAGAATAGACATATCCTTTCTCCATACATACATGAGTATCAAAAGTAATACTACCAAGTAAATCTTTTGTAAACAATGT
>CACZSQ010000030.1 GCA_902783885.1 uncultured Bacteroidales bacterium | reverse complement strand
TCACCATGCACCGCTTGCCGTAACGTTCCAAGGCCATCGCGGCCGCATCGACAGCCACATCATGGCTCAGTATGGCATCGGTGAGGTAGGGTAGATGCAGGTTGTGAGGTTCTGTAGCGCCCCAGGGCAGAATAGCCATTTCATAATGTAACGCGCGCGTGTGTCCATAGGCGCTCGTCATCAGGTCGAGAGTTCTGTTCATGTTGATAGATGTTTGAGGATGGCAATTACCTTGCCGTTATACTTCTTTACGGCCACAAAGATACAAAATATTTGCATAGGAAGTGTGAATAAAGTATAAAAAGCGGGCATTTGCCCCAAAAAGTCTCCGAATTGTGCGCCTAATTCAAGTCAAATGCTTACCTTTGCAACCGCAAAAGCAAAAAGGAGCGTAGCTCAGTTGGTTCAGAGCGCTTCAGTCACATTGAAGAGGTCATCGGTTCGAGCCCGATCGTTCCTACAGCAACGAGGCTGTGTCGGACATCCGACGCAGCCTCGCTTGTTTTCATCTGGTTGCTGTCTTTGCCTTGCCAAATCGCAATCCAAAGAATGTACGGATATACCATTTGACGTTGTGCAGGGCAAGATTATCAACGTCACCTATGTTCGTGAAATTGTAAACCATAGACAGTCCCAGGAACTTGTTACCCCACTGGCGGACGATGGCTCCGCGGCCAGTGATGATAGCCTCAGGAAAATGGTACTCCAGGGGTACGTTTTCGTTGTCGAAAGTCATTGATGTGTTGCTATAGACAATGAACGTCGGCAAGGCAGAGATATGAAAGAGCCACCCCTTGCCTGGCACGAAGTTATAACCGTAGCCGGCACCTAAGCCGATATTCGTCATTTTCAAGTCCATCGGCTGTTCCCAGTCGAGCGTAGCGTGCTGCCCCTGAAACGATGCTGCCAGCAAAAAGCTGCCGGCTGAGCGACGCTGGATATAGCTCTGCGA
Source organism: uncultured Bacteroidales bacterium (assembly GCA_902783885.1). Classification (GTDB taxonomy): domain Bacteria; phylum Bacteroidota; class Bacteroidia; order Bacteroidales; family Bacteroidaceae; genus Physcousia. Next base: position 11,347 of record CACZSQ010000030.1, on the reverse strand, counting down.
GAAGGCTGCGGGAAAGGAAAAGCGACGGCTGTTAAATACAAAGAAGGCATTTGCATTCAGCGTCTTCACCTTCAACATACCATCTGGCAAATCAATTCGGTCAATGCCGTCGGAGTCGTACCACCCCGTGAAGTTCTTGGCATCCTGATAGACGATATCGAAACCGAAGCGGCGACCGTAGCTCTTAAAAATCAGCTCATAGTCATGATACCTGCCCAACAGTTTGGCAGGATTGACAGCGGCGCTGATTGACAGACCGAGGTAGCTGACACCCACGCTCAGCGTCGCCTTGCTGTTGGCTTCCATCTCTGCCTTGAAATGAATCTTGTTTCCCCAGTTATTCAGGTCATCTTCCATACCCTCGGACTCAATATAGGTCCCAGAGACATTCAACCTTGCCGTAACAGTCCACTCCGTCTGTGGCCGCACAATATAAGCTGTATCAATACCGCCCTTGTAGTATCGTTTGCTCAGGAAGCCATCGATGCGCTGCAGGATATTCTGAGCAGACAAATCTGCGTGAGTGCCCAAAGCCGTTAGCAGCAATATGAAGATATATAGTTTTCTCATTTTCACTTGAAAAATGCTCCGACGGTGCAAAGGTACGAAATAATCCCGAAAGCAAGTGACGCTTTCGGGATTATTTATCAATGAGTAGGAGCAATAGACTTACTTCGATCCGCCGCCGAGAGCGATGTAGAGGGCGATGACGGCCTGAGCTCCATTGTACATGTTCGAAGCTTCGGAGAGCTGAGCGCTAAGGAGGTTTTCCTGAGCAGTAAGCACTTCCAGATAACTGGCCTTGCCATTGTCCATGAGCTCATGAGTGCCGAAATAGGCCTCATGGAGCGCCTCCACCTGACGATGGTAGTAGTCGTGCTTCTCACGAGCTGCGATGCAGTCTGCAAGGGCTTCGTTCACCTCGTTGCCGGCATTGATGACTGTCTGTACATATTTCTTCTGAAGGTTCTCTTCATTAAGCTTGCTAATCTTGTAGTTGCCTCTGATTTTACCCTGCGCGAAGATGGGTTGAGTCAGCGAGCCTACGAAGTTGAGAAGCAGCTTGGCGGGATTTACGACAGCACCTCCGGCACTGTTCGTCCAACCGCCCTGAGCCGTGAGTGTGATGCTCGGGAAGAAGGCGGCGCGTGCCGTCTGAGTATTGTAGAATGCCTCCTCCATAGATGCGTTGGCCAGACGGATGTCAGGGCGCAGCTCAAGCATGGTTGCAGGGACTCCAATCTTCAGGAATTCGTTGTCGAACATACGCTGGTCGGCAGATGATGTGTGGTACTGCGCAGCGGCGTTCCAGTGACTGCGTCTGATAGACTGGGGCGTCGTTCCAAGGAGCTTGCAGATGGAATTCTCGATGGAACGGATGTTACGCTTGACATCCACGATCTGCGTTTTAACGCTCAGATAGGATGACTCCAGCTGATTCACAGCTGTGCTATAAGCCTTGCCGTTCTCATAAAGGCTCTTCTGAGTCTCCAAGGAAGCATTCCAGAGGCTATCTGTCTGGGTCAGGATTTCCAATTGGCGATCGAGCAACAAAAGCATATAATACTGCTGCGCTGTGGCAGAGACAAGGTTGGCACGGATTGCCTCCTCACTCAACTGCGCCTGCAGGAGAACGGCCTTGGCTGCGCGCTTCTTGCTGGTGATGCTCCCAAACACGTCAACGTCCATCGACAGTTGCAACGGCAGCGAATAAGTCTTCTCGAAGGCGCTCTTGTCAAAGCTGGCAAGTGTTCCCTGCGGCGCGAAGAAGAGCGACGGCAGGTATGCCAGCTTAGCCATCTTCAGCGCCTCCTCACTCTTCTCCACAGCGATGCGGGCGGAGTTCAGGTCTGTGTTGTTGGCGAGCACCTGCTCTATGAGTTGCTGCAGCAGAGGGTCTGTAAAGAACGTGCGCCACGACATCTGAGCGAGAGATGCGCTCCCTCCAACGGGCAAGTCGCCGGGAATATGAGTGCCGAAAGCATTGGCGGGTGCGTCCACCTTCTGCTCGTATTTATTATATAGGCCGCAACTCGTGAGCGCAAGGCTCACGGCTGCAACGGCTATTAAATTCTTATAATTCATCATTGACAATTGATAATTGATGATTGACAATTCTTCCGATTGACATGCTGTCAATCCACATTTTCTACGCGGCCCTGGAACCGCTCATGCAGTTTCTGGAACACGATGAAGAAGACGGGAACGACAAAGAGCAGGGCTATTGTGCCGACGCTCATGCCGCCAATCACGCCGAGTGCGAGGGCACGGTTGCCATTGGCACCGGCACCACCCTCGATGACGAGCGGTATCATACCGATAATCATCGTGGCAACAGTCATCAGGATGGGGCGCAGACGCTCCTTGCAGGCTGCAAAGGCGGCATCGGCAATTTCCATACCCTGTGCGCGACGCTCTGATGCGAACTCGGTAATCAGGATAGCCGTCTTCGCGAGCAGACCGATCAGCATGATGACACCCGTCTGCAGATAAATGTTATTATCCATACCCGGGAAGTGGAGCAGCGATCCGAGGTAAGCACAGACAAAGGCGCCCATGAGTCCGAAGGGCACGGAGAAGAGGACAGCCCACGGTGTGAACCAGGAATTATAGAGCGATGCCAAAATGAGGTAGATGAGGACGACACATATAATATATATGATGGCGGTGGTGTTTGAGCCTGCCGCTTCCTCAACCTCGCGCGACATATTGCTATATTCGTAGGTGGCTGATGCTGGCATCTCCTGACGGAAGACTTCTGCGATGACCTCATGAGCCTCACCCTCACTGCAGCCGTTGGCAGCAACGATGTTGCAGGTAATACTCTGGAACAGGTTGAAATGCTCGATGTTTGACGGCCCTACAATCTCCTTCAACTTTACGAACTGGGAGATGGGAGCCATCTTGTCGCCACTCACCTTGATGAAGATGTTCTGGAGCGACGAGGGATCGAGACGACTTTCAGGTGTTGCACAGGCCATGATGCGATAGACCTTACCGAACTGGTTGAAGTTGCCAATATAGCTTCCACCGCAGAATGCGCCAAGTGTACTGAGCACAGCCCTTGGCGACACGCCGGAACGGTCGCACTGGGTAGCATCCACCTCGACCTGGAATTTCGGATAGCGCTCCGAATAAGAAGACATTGCCATATCAATTTCAGGGCGTTCAGCCAATTTTGTCAGGAAGCGCTGGGTATGTGCTGCGAACTCTGACAGGTCGCCGTCGGTGGGGTCCTGCACCACAAGACTCACACTGTTGCTGGTACCGTAGCCGGGCACCTGCGGCAACTGGAAGGGGAGCACCTGTACATTCTTAATATCTTTGCAGGCAAAGTAAATACGACCGATGACAAGGTCTATCAAGTGGTTCATGCCCGGACGTTCATCCCAGTGCTTCAGACGAACAACCAGCGTGGCAAAGTTGGAGCCACTACCTGAAATCAAGCCGTAGCCGCAAGCGACAGCGAAACTCTCCAACTCAGGGATTTCCTTCACCTTCTCCTCCACCTGCTTCGTCAGCTCCTGCGTCTGCTGCAGTGTGTAGCCCTCAGGCGCGCGAACCTCAGCAAGGAATACGCCTTGGTCCTCCTGCGGCACGAGACCTGAAGGCAGATTCTTCATGAAGAAGACAAGCAGCACGACAGCTACAATCAACAGCACCCACGACAGGATGGGACGCTTGATAAATTTCTGAACGCTCTTGCTGTATTTATTGAAGATGGCGTTATAGCTTGCTGCATAGGCTTTCTGGGTATAATAGGTCAGACTCTTGCCTTCCTTCTTACCTTCTGTTGTCTTCAGCATGATGGCACAGAGAGCCGGGCACAATGTCAGAGCCGACACACACGACAAGCCTACGGACGAGGCAATGGTCACGCCAAACTGCGTAAAGAACGTTCCGGATGTGCCTGACATAAAGGTCACAGGAATGAACACGGCCATGAATACCAAGGTACAGGAGACGACAGCCACTGACACCTCACTCATGGCCTCACGTGTGGCCTCACGGGCATCGCTGATGCCACCCTCAATCTTAGCCATCACAGCCTCTACCACCACAATGGCGTCGTCAACCACCGTACCGATAGCCAGCACGAGTGCGAAGAGCGTCAGGATGTTCAGCGAGAAGCCTGCCAGCATGACAATGGAGAATGTACCGAGCAGCGAGACGACAATCGAGATACTGGGAATAATCGTAGCCTTGATGTTCTGCAGGAAGAAGAACACCACGAGGATGACGAGGATGATGGCAATGACAAGCGTCTCCACCACGTTGTGGATAGCAGCGAAGAGGAAGTCGTCTGAAGTCTGCATCGTCACGAACTCCAGTCCTGCGGGCATCATGGGCTTCAAGTCATCGCACATCTTGTTGATGAGGGCGTTCACTTCCGTAGCATTCGCATCCGGTGCCTGGAACACCATGAGCAACGTGCCGGGCTTACCATTGATGTTAGACACAAAACTGTAGCTCTGGGCACCAATCTCCACTTCAGCAACGTCCCTGAGGCTGAGCAGGTGGCCACCATCGCTTGTCTTGAGGACGATATCCTTGAATTCATCTATGCTCTTCAACGTACCCTTATACTCCATCGAGTACTGGTAAGTGTTTGCCGACTGCTCGCCCAAAGAACCCGTAGAGGCCACGAAACTCTGATTGTTGATGGCGTTGAACACATCGTTCGGCTCCAGACCGTACTGCGCCATCACATCGGGTTTCAACCAGATACGCAGGGCGTAGGTGTTACCCAGTGACTGCACATCGCCTACACCTGTGATACGTTGCAGGCGCGGCTTGATGTTGATATCAACATAGTTTGAAATGAAGTCGTCGTCGTACTTTCCGTCAGCACTCCTGACAGCGAGGATGCGCAGGATGTTGTTCTGCATCTTCATCACCTGAACGCCCACCTTCGTCACGTCGGCAGGCAGCAAAGCCAGGGTCTTAGACACACGGTTCTGCACGTTCACCGCAGCCATATCAGGATCGGAACCTTGCTTGAAGTACACGCTGATGCTCACTTCGCCTGAAGACGAAGCCTTCGAAGTCATATAGGTCATGCCGGGAACACCGTTGATACTCTCCTCCAACGGCTGGATAACCGACTTCATGATTGTGTTCGCGTCAGCACCCGTGTAGGAAGTGGTGACCATCACCTGCGGCGGCGCAATGCTTGGATATTGCTCGATGGACAGCGTATTCATGGAGATGAAGCCCACCATCGCAATCACAATCGAGATGGCGCACGCCATCACATATTTATTGATAAATATATTGTTCTTCATGTGGAAGCTGATTTTTCACGTTTCACTTCTCACTTTTCACTTCAGGAAAGAGCACCTGCTGACCTTCCTGCACATTATTCGCTCCCACGGTCACAATCTGATCGCCCACCTGGAGACCGCTGATGACGATGACATCCTGGCCGTTGCCCGTGTCCTCCGTCTTTACGGTGACAGCTGTTGCCGTGCTGTCAGGCTGCACCTTATAGACAAGCTGCTTGTCCTGCAAGCGCACCAAAGCGGTCTGCGGAATCACCATCACCTCGGGAACGGCATAAGGCAGCACGACCGTGCCCTGGATACCGGAGAAGAGGTGACCATCAGGGTTCGGGAACGATGCCTTCGCACCCAAGGAACCCGTGGCAGCGTCAACGACACCCGTCAGACTGGTGATGCGACCTTTATGAGGGTACTCCGTACCGTTTTTCATTACAAAAGTCACGTCGGGCAGTTCATCCAAGTACTTCTCCTTGTCTTCCTTCGTGGCGCCGGACGAAACAGAAGCCTCAACGAGGTCCTCTGTCACAGAGAACTCAGCATCCATCGTCAGGTTACCGCTCAGGATGGTCAGGTGCGTCGCCGGTGACACCTGATCGCCGGTACGCACGGGAATGGCACCAATGGCACCTGCCACGGGAGCTGTGATGGTGCAGAAACCAAGGTTCACCTTGGCCCGATTGACCGAAGCCCATGCCTGAGCCACTGAAGCCTGAGCCTGCTTATACGAATTCTCGGAATTGTCGAGCATATAGCGGCTCACAATCTTCTTCTCGAACAGGTTCTTGTTAGATTCATACTCCAGCTTAGCCGAGTTCTCCTGCGCCTGAGCTGCCGACAGGTTTGCCTGAGCGGCTTCCAACTCCAACTGAGCGTTGCGAGAGTCGATGACGAACAGCGTCTGACCCTTCCTCACCTGCTGACCTTCGGACACGCAGATCTGCATCAGCTGGCCGCTCACCTGCGGCGTAATGGTCACATCCGACTGGCCTTTCAGCTTGGCGCTGAACTTCAACGGTATAATGACGTCCTGTTTCTTCACCTTCATCGTCTCATACGATGTCGGGACTTCCTTCGGGATATCAAGCCCACACGCAGTCAGTCCGACCATTGTGCCGAGCAACAACACCCATGTTGTGATTTGTTTCATGTTCATTAAAAAAATTATGTGTTAATTACTATTTCTCTCGAAACGAAAACCAGCCTGCTCAACGCCTCTTCGCAAATTTTGTCGCAAAGGTAAATATATTCAGTGGAATCGCCAAATTTTAGGAAAAAAAAAAACTATACCATAGCCAAGGCTTTCGGGGCACGGCTGACACCTCAGCAGCCATGCAACTTTCAGCACAATTTTGTGTTTCTTTGTGAACGAATTTGAGAAAAAGTTTGTTCGAAAGTGTAATAATGAGGACGTTTAGCCGTCTTATATATGATGACAGACAGAGAACTCGCATATCAAATCACGCAACGCGGCAACCAAAAGGCCTTCGCGCAGATTGTCCACCGCTATTCGGGGATAGTGTTCTCGAAGGCTTTGGGCGTGATGCACACCGAGGAGGGGGCAGCGGAGGTGACGCAGCAGACCTTCGTCCGTGCCTACGAGAATCTTGACTCCTGGCGCGGTACGGCGTTGGGGCCTTGGCTCACGGCCATTGCAGCACACACGGCGCTCAAGCTCCTTGACAAGGAACGCCGACGGCACACAAGCTCTCTCGACAACCTTCCGGACCGTGTGATTAGTGGTATCCCCACAGAATCTTCTTACTCCGAAGAGCATGAAGCACGCCTCCAGCAAATGGAAGCCGCCATCGCAACCCTTCCAGAATCCGACCAGCAGCTGCTGCGCCTCCACTACTACGACGGTTGCAAAACTGCTGACATCGCCCGAAGCACAGGCCTCACACAAAGCAACGTGCTCGTGAAACTGCATAGAATACGCGAACGACTTAAAGCCCTCATGAATCATGAACGCAATGACTGACAATTCCATCGATAATCTCATTCGTGAGACTATCGACCGTCGCGAACTCCTCGCCGACCTCGACCGACTCATCATCGCCGACGTGCGCCGTCAGGCACGACGTGCTTGGCTACGCCGCTGGGCACGCGTTGCCGTTTTCAGCTTCGGGCTGCCGTTGGTGCTGATTACCTGGCTTGCGTGCGCATACCTTTATTTCAAAGAGTATGCCTGGACGCCGCAGAGCTTCTTCATCATGCTGTGGCCCACGCTCGGTCTGCTCTTCTCTGCCAACTATGCCCTGCGGAATTTTTCACCAAAGGAAGTGTAATAATCCAGATCCTTCAAGGTCTTATCGATAGAAAGCGCTCTAAACAAACTCTAACCCCTAAACATTAAACTCTAAACTTATAACCGTTATGAATGATTTTGATGAATTGACACCGCTTTTTGGGATAGTTCTCTTTCTCTCTATTCCCATTGTCGCCATCGTGATGGTGTTCATCACCAGCATCAAGAAGAAGAACCGCGACACCGAGCTCCGTCTGGCTCTCATCCAGCAGGGCACTGATGCAGATACCGCAAAGCTGCTCATTGAGCAACAGACGGAAAAGCACGACAAGTACAGCAGTCTCCGCTGGGCCTGCATCCTCATCGGCATGGGGCTCGGTGCGCTCGTCGATGCCTTGCTTGGCCTTGCTCCTAAGCACAACATTTACTTCTGGCTCATTATCGCTGCAGGGATGGGCGTCGGCCTCCTCACCTCCTTCATCGTCGAGTACAAGCTCACGAAGAAAGAACAGCAGGAACAGCGTGAGGCATAGGATTCATCCACGCAACCATATATACTCTCTTATTTCAGGTCGTCGCCAGCATGATGCCGGTGGCGACCTTCTCTTTCATCGTTGTGCGTCGTGGCCGATCTTTCAAAAACGAGCAACTCATAAAGTATAATTAACCTTTTCGCCCGCTTTTTGCTTCTTTAACAGGGAAACGGGACGAGCTATAAAAGAAAAGTCGTAATTTTGCACACGGATAACAGCATAGTTGAGATCATTCTACGAATCTAAAATGCAATATGAGACTTTTTATCTTAGCTCTATTTCTTTTCTTTACCGACTTGGTGGCATTTGCCCAGCCCGTGATGCTGACCGACAGCATCACCAAGAATCCAGTAAGCTATGCTACCGTTTATGATGCCGATGGAACAGTCATAGGTCGCTCGGACATGGGAGGGTATATTCATCTTCAGAAAGGTTCCGAATACCACATCTCTCATATAAGCTATGAGCCTAAGAGCCTCGTTTACGATGAGGACAGCATCATTCTCCTGTCTCCATCATCCTATAACATACCAGAAGTCACGGTTACGGCAAAGAAAAAGAAGTATTATCATTGTAAAGTGTTCTTCAGAAGTATAGAGCATGTGGATTCATGCCTGAAGTACTATATGGACGGCATACGGGAGTTTTATATCGACACCAAAAGCAAAAAGGTGCATTGCGGGAATGTCGTCACGAATTACTTCATGTCGAGTAGAAAAGATATTGCACAGAAGAAACGAAGCATGATGATGAGCGACAGGTACATGGCTCTTCCGTTTCTCGATAAGAAAACCTTGTATGAGGAGACCTTGCGCGACAAAAAGAGAAGTATCAAGTCGGGGTTTGTATATGCGGATTCTGTATCAATAGGTAGTTGCGAGGTTCTTTCTGAAAAGAGCGAGATGCTTCTGTCTATGGATGTCTTGTTTCCCAAAACCTCTCTTGTGATAAAGCTATTCGGTTATACACAAGTATTATCGAAATACAACAAGACGGAGTTATACCGATATAATGACTTTGACGCTCCTTCCGTTTTCGACTTGAAGTCTTCCAACAGTTTCCGACATCTGACACTGACCCACAAAAAGGAAAATCTGGTAAGAGACATTGATGTTGAAGATGCCTTCTACGTTGTCGAACATGATTATACCGACACAAAGGCATTCTCTTCGTCAGCATTATTGCAGGAAGCTTATAAGAAGTATTCCGGAATGTTTCCTATAGCCGCAAGAATAAGGGAACAGTTGGTTCGGGAAGAACAGCTTCCAGAAAACGATTCTTATACGAAATGAAACATAGAAATTAATAAAAAACACATCATCATTGGAGGACAAATCGGGAAATACCATCGATTTTTTAGAAGAAAAATATGCTGCAACCATCTCTGGGTATGTTATTTACAAGACACAGGTTTGGAACGCTCCAAATGACGTGGTGCTTAAAACTGAACCTGCCTACATACACTAACGATGTACAAGGCTGTGCATCAATGCCTTGAATGCTTAAAAAACTTCATTTAGGGTACACACAGGGTACACTCAAGATTCACAAGGATGTACCCTGAGTGTAGCCTGAGTGTACCCTAAATATGTATTTAATCGGTAGATAATCTTTAGGTTAAGTGCCGAGTGTATGTAGGCTGGTTGAGTTACCATAAATAAAAGTTCTTTTACCCAAGAAGGAGCGCATCTTCCATTCGAAAGATGCAGGTCTTATGGCCTGAAGATCTGGGTCTTCAGTGCTTAAGATCTAGGTCTTACGACACGATGATATGGAATGGAGAGATGATTCTCATCAGCGGACGGCGCGTGAGTCGCATGACGAAGGGCATCTACATCGTCGGCGGAAGAAAGGTGGCGAAATAGAATCGAAACAACATTGCGCGGGCTGCGCAAAGATGGAACAGAAAAACAAACGGGTTTGCGCAGTGCTCGCAAGGTCAGGACAGTTCGGGAGATGATGGAGCATTGGTCTCAACACTTCTGAAGCCATTCAGACATGAACTTGTCATAAACCTCATAGATGCCTTGCTGATGAGTCAACAGCTGTTTTTCCATAAGTGCCAGGGCTGACTTTTGTACGCAGCTGGCAGAAGAGAGGTGGTAACGCTTGACAAAAGCCATCCCCGTAATCTGCTTGGCCTTGCCTTCGCGACTGACTGCAACAAGCAGGTCGCGCTGTCGAGCCGTCAGTTGATAGAGCACATCTTTATAGGCTTCCTCGTTTTGATTGATGATTTGCAGTACAGCTTCGTCAACATCACTTACGATAGCGCAGTCCTTTGTCGCAAAGAGTTGATTGAGCACCTTTTGCAGATACCACGTAGTGCCATCGAACCTCTCATAGATAGCCCTCACCACATCATTGGCAATCTGTTTTCCAGCCTTTTCGAAATGCCCTTTAGCAAACACCTCATATTCCTGCAATGCCACAGGCTTCAGGAACATCAGTGAAACGCTCTGATAGAAGGGGCGCGCGGGCGATGAGAACATCTCGCTCATCATGCTCTTCTGCGAGCCAGAGAAAATGAAAACGGCATTTCGGCAGTCCTGCACATAGGTTCGCATCAGCTCCTCCACATTCTGTTCGGGATAGTCATTGATGGCTTGGAACTCATCGATGGCGACGATGCATTTCCTGTCTGCAGCCTTTAGATAATTGAAAATCTCCTCTAAGGTGAAACTGGGCGATTTGATATCTCCCACTCCCACATTCCAACTGGCGTTGCCTTGTCCGTCGAAGGATATACCTGTGCGCAGCGAGGTTACAAAGCGTAAGAAACCATCGATAGCCGACTGACCACGCGGCTTCAGTCTGTTCACGATGCCTTGCCCCATGCGATAGACCATATCCTGCAGGTTCTTTGTGGCATAGATGTCAATCAAGAAGGTGTAGTATCGTTCCTGTATCTCCTTTTGTGCAAAGCAATGGCGTATCAACCCCGTCTTGCCCATGCGACGCGGAGAAATCAGAGCTGCATGATTACCATTTGTCAGCATCGTGACCAATTCGTGAGTCTCGGCTTTGCGGTCGCAAAAAAAGGCCGCCGACTCGTAGCCAAAAGTGATGAAAGGATTCTCAATCATAACTAATAAGCATCTTTTTCGCTGGCAAAGATACATGTTTTCATTTGTACCTCCAAGTAATTATCCAAAAAAGATTATCCGAATCGGATAATCTTGCAATTCTCTATACTCCACTGCTGACAGGCGCGATATGACAAGCGGCGCATCCGATGTGGGTGCGCCGCTTGCGTTGTTAGGAAGATGTGTCAGGAGCGGAACTCC
>CACZSQ010000029.1 GCA_902783885.1 uncultured Bacteroidales bacterium | reverse complement strand
GGGCACGCCGATGGCACCGAGGGCGGAGCTGAGGCCAAGGCTGTTGATGACCGTGGCGCACATGCCCATCTGGTCGCCCTTGACACGGTCGAAGCCTTTGCCGGCGCCGCTGAGGCCGCGGAAGATGTTGCCGCCACCGATGACGATGCCTATCTGAACGCCGAGGTCGTGGATTTCCTTGATCTGTTCTGCATATTCTGCCAGGCGCTTCTCATCGATGCCATAGCGTTGTTCGCCCATCAGGCTTTCGCCGGAGAGCTTGAGTAGGATGCGTTTATATTTCATAATGAAGAATGAAGAATGAAGAATGAAAAATGAAAAATGAAGAATGAACAATCATTATCTTCGTTGAGCGCTCAACTTCCAGCTTATCAGCGAGAGCACAATATACCAAAGGATGATGATGGCAACGGAGGTGATGTCCTGAAATAGCGGGTAGATGAGGAGAGCGCCGATGACGAAGATGTATTTCACGCGATTGTCCTGCCACGAGAGGCTCTTGAACTTCAGTGCGAAGAGCGGAATCTCTGCAATGAGCAGGAAGCTGAACATGAGCATGAACAGGAATAAGAACACCGCATTGAAGCGTGGTGAAGCCAGGAATGCCGTCTGCCCCACAATGAGGGAACTCCAGAAGAGGGCGTTGGCCGGCGTGGGCAGTCCTATGAAGCTGGTGGTCTGGCGATCATCGAGATTGAATTTCGCCAGGCGCAGCGCCGAGAAGGCTGCCATGATGAAGGCGGAGTAGGGGAGGTAGGGCTGCAGGAACACGAGGCTGTCGGGATACTGCACCATCCCGAAGAGTTGGAAGATCATGGCTGAGGGTGCAACGCCAAAGGTGACGACGTCAGCCAACGAGTCGAGCTCCTTGCCGATGGCGGAGCTGATGTGGAAGGCTCGCGCTGCCATGCCGTCGAAGAAGTCGAAGACGGCACCCAAGACAATCATGGCGAAAGCCCATTGGAAATGACCGTGAAAAGCCGCGCCCGTGGCCATGCAGCCGCAGATGAGGTTGCAACAGGTCAGGGCGTTGGGGAAGTTGAGTAGCACAGTTTTATTTGACGATTAAAGATTTAACGATTAAAAGACTCTGCGATTGAAAGATTCAGCGATCTCTCCCCTCTCAGGACTTCAGCTTGGCAATGATGGTCTGGTTGCCGGTGGTCTTCTGACCGAGCATCACCAGAGGCTTGGCCGTCAGCGGCAGATAGATATCGACGCGCGAGCCGAACTTGATGAACCCGAGGTGCTCGTCCACGAAGCACTCCTCGCCTTCAACGGGGTAGGTGACAATGCGGCGAGCCATGGCGCCTGCCACCTGGCGCACCAGCAGTTCTGTGCCGTCTTCAGCCTCGATGATGATGGTGGAGCGCTCGTTGTCGGTGCTGGCCTTGGGGAGCCAGGCAGCCTGAAAGCGACCGTTGTGGTGGCGCACACTCTTCACCACACCATCCACGGGAATCCAGTTGGCGTGGACGTTGAAAAGGCTCATGAAGATGCTAATCATGATGCGGCGGTCATGGAAATACTCGTTCTCATCGACCTCCTCCACGACGACGACTTTGCCGTCTGCCGGAGCAAGCACAAGCCCTTCGGTGTCGCCGTTGAACAGGCGAATAGGACATCTGAAGAAATTGACAAGCACCAGATAGACTGCGATGAGCACCACAGTTACTGACGTGAACCATATACTATCAACGCCGAAAACATAACTGAAGGCATAGCAAATCAAGGCAAATACGATTGCACTGACAATAAGCGTTGTGGTTCCTTCGCTATGGAGACGAATTTTCTTTTTTAGTTTCTTGAGGGGTTTTACCATGACTTTTAGCCGCAATAGTGCGCTTTTACACGACAAAAGTAAGCATTATTTATTTTGTTACAAAAAAAAGTTTAACTTTTTTGGCCGTTCGCTAAAAGAAATGTACTTTTATGCCCGTTTTCAGACTCTATGGAGAATTTCATACACCTTCACGTACACACACAGTACTCATTGTTAGATGGTCAGGCCAGTATTCCCAGGCTGGTGGAGAAGGCCATCAACGACGGGATGCCCGGCATGGCCATCACCGACCATGGGAACATGATGGGCGTGAAAGAGCTTTTCAACTATGTCAACAAGCGCAACAAGGCGCTGAAGGAGGAGGGAAAAGCGCCGTTCAAGCCCATCTTCGGATGTGAAATGTATGTGGCCGAGCGTACGCTCTACGACCGCGACAAGGAACTCGACAAGCAGCGCTACCACCTCATCGTGTTGGCCAAGAACGAGGTAGGCTACCACAACCTGGTGAAGCTCGTCTCCCGCTCGTGGGTTGACGGCTTCTACGGCCGTCCGCGCACCGACCACAACGACTTGGAAACCTACCACGATGGGCTGATGGTGTGCTCTGCCTGCATAGCCGGAGAGGTGCCTCGCAAGATTCTCAAGGGCGACATCGCTGGGGCTGAGGAGACTATCCAGTGGTACAAGCGCGTGTTCGGCGATGACTACTATCTCGAGATTCAGCGCCACGAGGTGACCGACCCGAACATTCACGCCAACCGAGAGACTTTTCCGATGCAGCAAGAGGCCAATAAGGTGATTCTGGAGCTGGCGCGGAAGTACGGCATCAAAGTGGTCTGCTCCAACGACGTCCACTTCGTGGATGAGGACAACGCCGAGGCTCACGACCGACTCATCTGCCTTTCCACCAATGCCGACCTCGACGACCCCAACCGCATGGTCTATACAAAACAGGAATGGTTCAAGACCACAGCAGAGATGAATGCCATCTTTGCCGACGTTCCCGAGGCGCTGTCCAACACGCTGGAACTGCTCGACAAGACAGAGTTCTATAGCATCGACCATCGGCCTATCATGCCTAACTTTGCCATCCCTGCATCGTTTGGCACCGAGGAGGAATACCGCCAGAAGTTCACTCCTGAGCAGCTGTTCGATGAGTTTACGCGTGACGAAAACGGGAACGTGGTCCTCTCGCCCGAGGAAGCACAGAAGAAGGTGGCGCAGCTGGGCGGCGTGGACAAGCTCTATCGCCTGAAGCTGGAAGCCGACTATCTTGGCTACCTTACCTATAAGGGTGCTGCGCGAGTGTACGGAGAGCCCCTCTCGACTGACGTGGACGAGCGGCTGCGCTTCGAGCTGCATATCATGAAGACCATGGGTTTCCCGGGCTACTTCCTCATTGTGCAGGACTACATCAACGCTGCCTTCCACGAATTGAATGTCAGCGTAGGGCCGGGGCGTGGCTCCGCGGCTGGCAGTGCGGTGGCCTATTGCCTGGGCATCACGAAGGTTGACCCCATCAAGTATGACCTGCTGTTCGAGCGCTTCCTGAACCCCGACCGCATCTCGCTGCCTGATATCGATGTCGATTTCGACGACGACGGGCGCGGCAAAGTGCTCTCGTGGGTGACGCAGAAGTACGGCGAGAACAACGTGGCACACATCATCACCTATGGCACAATGGCTACGAAGTCGGCACTGAAGGATGTCGCCCGCGTGCAGAAGTTGCCGCTCGACACGAGCAATGCCCTCGTCAAGACTATCCCCGACCGCCTGCCTGATGATGCAAACGGCAAACCGCGCAAGATGAATCTGAAGAATGCCATCGAGTGTGTGCCGGAACTGCAACAGGCTGCTGCCTCGCCCAACCCCGTCCTGCGCGATACGGTGCGCTATGCGCAGATGCTGGAGGGTAATATTCGCAACACGGGCGTGCACGCCTGCGGCGTCATCATCTGTCGCGACGATGTCAGCGACTGGGTGCCCGTGAGCACCGCCGAGGACAAGGAAACGGGTGAGCGCATCCGCTGTACTCAGTACGAGGGCTCGGTCATCGAGGATACAGGTCTCATCAAAATGGACTTCTTGGGACTCAAGACCCTGAGTATCATCACCGAGGCCATCAACAACATCCGCGAGAGCTTGGGCATCGAGGTCGATATTGAGCACATCGACATCGCTGACCCGGCCACCTATCAGCTTTACTGCGACGGCAAGACCGTGGGCACCTTCCAGTTTGAGTCGGCGGGTATGCAGAAATATCTCCGTGAACTGCAGCCTTCAACCTTCGAGGACTTGATCGCCATGAACGCGCTCTACCGACCGGGGCCGATGGACTATATCCCCGATTTCATCGACAGAAAGCAGGGGCGCAAGCCTGTGGAGTACGACATCCCCTGCATGGAGAAATATCTGAAGGACACCTACGGCATCACCGTCTATCAGGAGCAGGTGATGCTACTCTCCCGACAGCTGGCCAGCTTCACGCGTGGCGAGAGTGACACGCTGCGTAAGGCCATGGGTAAGAAACTCAAGGACAAGCTGGATCATCTGAAACCGAAGTTCATCACACAGGGAACCGCCAACGGGCATGACCCCAAGGTCTTGGAAAAGATATGGCGCGACTGGGAGAAGTTTGCTTCCTATGCTTTCAACAAGAGCCATGCCACTTGCTACTCGTGGGTCGCCTATCAGACGGCGTGGCTGAAAGCCAACTTCCCGGCAGAGTATATGGCTGCCGTGATGAGCCGGAGCTTGGATGACATCTCCGAAATCACCAAGCTGATGAGCGAGTGCAAGGCTTTGGGCATCAGCGTCCTCGGACCTGACATCAATTGCAGCCGCAACCGCTTCAGCGTCGATGAGGACGGTCACATCCGTTTCGGACTCGGTGCCGTCAAGGGCCTTGGGGAGTCGGCGGTAGAGTCGATTCTCCTGGAGCGCGAGCGCGGGGGCGCTTTCAAGGGCATCTTCGACTTCATTCAGCGTGTCAGCCTGCCTTCCCTGAAGCGGAGCGGATTGGAAAGCCTGGTGCTGAGTGGCGCTCTCGACTGCTTCTCCGAGATCCGCCGCGAACAGTTCTATGGCCGCAATGCCAAGGGCGAACAGTATATCGATGTCCTCATGCGCCACGGACAGCTCTATCAGGAGAGCAAGATGAACGCTGCCGTGTCTCTCTTCGGCGATGCCTTCGACAGCGTAGAGATAGCCACGCCGCCAATCCCCGACCACTACGAGGAATGGTCGGCGCTCGAGCGGCTGAACAAGGAGCGTGATTTGGTTGGCATCTATCTCTCTGCCCATCCGCTGGATGAGTTCTCCATTATCTTGCAGGACGTCTGCACAACTCACATGAACGAACTGGCCGACAAGGCGCGGCTGCTGAACATGGACATCACGTTCGGAGGCATCGTCACAGGGGTGCGCCGAGGCATTGGCAAGAGCGGACAGCCCTATGGCATCGTGTCCATCGAGGATTACTCTGGCACTGGCGAGCTGCCTCTATGGGGACAGGACTGGGCCACTTGGGGCACATATATGGATGTCGGCAACTCCATATTCATCACCGCACACGTGCAGCCTGGGCGCTACAACCCGAACCGTATCGACCTGACCATCGGCAAGATAGACTTTCTCTCCGACGTGAAGGATGAGCTGGTGGACAGCATCACCATCGATTTGCCTCTCTCGAACCTCACCGAGGATATGACATTTACGCTGAGCGAGCTGACATCTACTCCGGGCAAGGCATTGCTCTACTTCAACATCATCGACCCTGAGGGCAAACAAAACCTCAAGCTCCAGTCGCGTAACCACCAGATCAGTGTCAACCGCCAGCTCATTGAGTTCATCAAAGCACAGCCCGAGCTGTCCTACCGCATCAATTAAAAATCAATCTGACAGTAACAACATTCATCAATTCAACATCATTATGGCATTAACAATTACAGATTCCAATTTCGACCAACTCCTTGCCGAGGGCAAGCCTATGGTCGTCGATTTCTGGGCTACCTGGTGTGGCCCCTGCAAGAAAATCGGTCCCTACATCGAAGAACTGGCCGAGCAGTATGCTGACCAAGTGATCATCGGCAAAGTCGATGTCGATGAGAATGACCAGCTGGCCATCCGCTTCGGCATTCGCAACATCCCGACAATCCTCTTCTTCCGCAACGGAGAGGTCGCTGACAAGCAGATTGGTGCAGCGCCCAAGGCCGCTCTCGAAGCTAAGATTCAAAGCCTGCTCTGATATGGCCGACGATTTCCTTCTCGAAGATGCCGGCGATGATCTCCAGTGCGTGGAGTTCATCAAGAGCTACCTCCCGCAGGAGGTGAAGAGCCGCTTCACTGACGATGACCTCTTCTACTTCATTGACCTTCTGGCTGACTACTACGTGGAGAGCGGCCTGCTCGAACAGGAGCCCGACGCCGACGGCTGTGTGACGCTCGACACCGAGGCTATTGCAGCCGCCATCGCACAGAAAGCCAAGAAGGAAAAGTATGGCGACTTCAGTGCCGAAGACCTCGTGTGGGTTGTGCAGGGAGAGCTGGAGTACGGCCAGGATGAAGAGTAATTGCACAAAAAAAGCGGGGCAAAAGTAAAAAAAATGTAGTTGACAAGCATTATGTCATAAATTTTATCTACCTTTGCCCCGCTTTTAGCAATAAAAGCCTCAGGATTGGGATATGGTGTAATGGTAACACAACAGGTTTTGGTTCTGTTTTTCCTGGTTCGAATCCGGGTATCCCAACCAATCATCGGGGAGACGCAAACGCGCCTCCCCGATGTTTGTGTACTGCTGCTTATTCGTAGGTTTGATAAACCAGGTAATATCCGTCTGCTCGCAACGTGAAGCGGTCGGCAAGCGCTTCATTCAGCGTGCCTTGCCACCACTGAGCGTAGGCATACGAGTGCCAGCGCAAGCCCTCTGACTTGATGTCTGTGCACCCGAAGTTGAAAATGCTCACCTGCTGACCGCGGAATGCGTTAAAGGTGCGGTTGCCGTGGGCGGGCGTGAAGAAACCATAGTCGGTGAACATGGTTCCCTCGATGCCCAAGTCGCGGTAGTAGCGCATCAGCAGCGAGATATTGCCCAGCGTGTGGTCCTCGCGTTTGCCTGTGGCGCCGACGTAGGCAATCTTATGCCAGCCCTGCGCCAGACAATAGCGCGTGGCTTTGGTCAGGTCGTTATCCTCTTGTTCATCAATCTGGATGAGACGGTCGTGGCACTCAGCCGGCACGCTGTCGCCGTCGCCCACCACAGCCTCAGCTTGGGGCACATGGATGATGGCCCCGTCGCAGGCGATGATGTGGGGCACACCACTGAGAATGCCGAGCGGAACCTTGTGAACGGGAAAGTCTCCGTTGGCTACGATGACTGCTTCAAAAGAGTTTTCCATTTGTAATAACCTGCAATGGCAATGATGATATATAACCCGTAGAGCCCCGCCTTGAAAGGAATGTCCTTCTGGACATACAGCACACAGCACACGGCATCGACAACAATCCAAAACCACCACTGCTCAATGAACTTGCGGGCCAGCGCCCACATTCCCACGAAGGACAAGGCGTTCGTGAACGAGTCGAGCAGGGGAACGGTGGAGTTGGTGAAGCGGATGAGTATGTAATAGCAGGCGCCCCATGCCACAAAGAAGCAGCAGACGACAGACAGGTAGTAGCGCCTCGGCATGTGAATGATGGGCAGGGGCTGCTTCTGCTCGCGTGTCTTCTTGAATTTCCATACAGCTAGGCCGTACAGGGCTGCCAAAGCGTAGTAGCAGGCCATGCCCGCATCGCCGTACAGCCCGTGCTGCCAGTATAGGAAGATGTCGAGGACCGGCATGAGAATGCCTACTGACCACAGCCAGATGCTGGCGCGGTACTCGAGCGCGATATAAATCAGCCCCAGCACCGTGGTCAGTATATCCAGCCAGTATGTCTGCAGAAACTCCATCCTTCTTATTCTTTATATTTCAGTCTTTCTACTGCCGTCTTCAAAACGTCATCGACAGATGTGCCATCACGTTGAACGGTGCCGAGGGAGCAAAGCCGGCTGCTTCCTCGTCGCGGATGCCCCATGCGTTGACGGCTTTGATGGTGCCGTTGTCGTTCGTCAGCTGAGGCGCTGCCCAGCCGTTGTTGTCGTATTTGGCCGAGAAGATGTTGTAGAGCGTCACCCCTGCCGTGATATCCTTGATGCCGAACTGCTTGAGCGAGAAGTTGTAGCTCAGATCCACATTCGTGTTGAAGTGCTTCTTCAGCAACAGCGTCTCGAAGGTCGTGTTACCGTTCTCGTCCTGGCACTCCATCTCCTTGAAACCCGTGTTGGTCAGGTACTGGTCGCCGACGTACTGGCTCTGCACCGACACCTTCAGCCCTTTATAGTTAAAGGTCAGAATGTTGTTCACAATCAGGTCGGGGGAGAATGCCAGCGGCTGGTCGCCCAGATTCACGGTGCTCCCGTCGGTGAGGGTCACATTCATGTCCTTCACGCGGTTACGGGAGAAGGTGGCGTTCGCGTCCCAGCGGAACCAGTCAACAGGCATCCAGGCTGCCTCTGCCTCCACACCCAAGCGGTAGCTCTTGTCGAGGTTTTTCGTCAGTGCCTCGCCGATGGCGTTCAGCTCTCCCGTCAGCACAAGCTGGTCCTTGTAGTTCATCCAGTACAGATTCACGCCTGCCGTGAAGCGAGGGCTCTGGAACTTGTAGCCCACCTCCAGGTCGTTCAGGCGCTCGGCGCTGGCTTTGGTGTCGGTGCGGTCGGGGTTCGCAATCTGTTGCATGAAGTTGTTGCGCACGGGCTCCTTGTGTCCGATGCCATACGACGCATACACCTTATGCTGGGCGTTGATGTCGTAGCTGATACCAAACTTGGGGTTGAAGAAGTCGTAATGATTGTCTATGACATAGCTCTTGTCCGTGTTCACGCCATAGGCTACCGTGGGGTCTTGCAGCCGATAGCCGATATGGCGGTACTGCAGATCCACGTAGGCATTCATGCCGCTGATGAACTCATAAGTGGCCTTGCCATACACGTTGAAATCGGTCTTGCGGGAATGGTTGCGGTAGTACTCGAAGTCGGGCGTCAGTGCCGCCGGTTCCGGAACGGTGGTAACCACCCCCGGCTGCGCCCACACGATATGGCCGAACTGGTCGCCGGAATAGCGGTTCCAGCCGCCGCCCACGATGACGTCCAGGTTCTTTTTGTTATTGTAGTTTACGGATGCCACAATGCCGTAGAAGTCGTTGTCCATCTTCTGCTGGTCAACCAGGTCGGCGGTGAGCGTGTTGTCTGTGCTCAGCCCGAACGTTGCCCACGAGGAGCCGTACATGGCTTGCGTGGCAGCGCTCTGCAGCTGTTGGTAGTAGCCTTGTCCTTTTGTGTAGTGCAATCCCACGTTGGAGCTGATTGTGTTCGTATAGTGTTGTGTCCAGAGCAGCTGATAGTTCTGCTGATGGTAGTTGTCGGTCTGGTCATCGTAGTAGCTGTTGGGATTCCCTTCCGCATCGTAGCCCATCACGCCGCATGAGTTATAGGTTCTGCCCCAGCGGCTCTGCTCGTACTTCGACGTGTAGTTCCACGCATGATAGGTCTCTTCGATGCCGTTCCACGTGATGAACTTCACCACCGTGTTGTCGCCGAACCAGCCGCCTTGCAGGAAGTAGGAGTTCAACTTCGTGGAGGCGCGGTCCAGATAACCTTTCGAACCGATGTTCGACAGCCGGCCCTGTAGGCCCCAGTGGTCGCTGATGATGCCTGTCCCGAAGCGCAGCGTCTCCTTGTGGCTGGAGTATGAGCCGCCGCTCACGTCTAAGCCCACGTATGGCGCCATGCCAATACTCTCGGTCTGCATGTTCAGCGTCGCACCGAAGGCGCCCGCGCCGTTGGTGCTCGTGCCCACACCGCGTTGGATCTGCATCGATTGTACGCTTGATGCAAAGTCGCCCATGTTCACCCAGAACACGGTGGCGCTCTCGGCATCGTTCATAGGGATGCCGTTGGCGGTGATGTTCACGCGCGACGGGTCGGTGCCGCGAACGCGCAGCGATGTGTAGCCGATGCCGTTGCCCGCATCCGACGTCATCGTGATGCTGGGCGTCAGCGACAGCAGGTAGGGAACATCCTGACCATAGTTCACGCTCTTGAGCTGTTCCTTGGTCATGTCGGTGAAGGCTACAGGCGTCTTCTTGGAGGCGCGCACGCTCTTCACCACAATCTCCTGCATCTGCTCCAGCCGAAGCGAGTCTGACTCGGGCTCTTGTGCCATCACGCCCTGTGAGCTCATGAACCCCATGAATCCTATAAGCCCTAAAAGCCCCATAGGCCTCATAGGCCCCATCCAATTCTTTTTCTCTTTTGTCATTGTCCTTTATTATTAGAGGTTTAACAATAAAGGGGTGCAGGCCGCGCCTGCTCTGAAGATGCCACTTATCATCCCTACGGCGGCATTATCCGCATCAGGTGAGAGGGTTTGATCTCAGCCCGCCAACCGACGGGCACCCCTTGATAATTCGGGCGCAAAGGTACGGAGAATGCCTTAGACTACCAAATTTTCTCACGAAAAGTTAGGCTGGGAACAGCGTGTGCCCTGTCGTGTAGCTGCTGCGGATGCGCCATTCCTTGGGATAGAGGTTGTTGGCGCGGGTGCCGAGGTTCTTCGCCAGACCCAGTCGCTGTCCCTGGAAGCACACCTGCACGATGCCGCGCGGAGCCTCAGGCGGCAGGACGAGCGCCTCGCGCTGGAGGTAGCGCACAGCATCCTCCAAGGAAAGCTCCACACGCGGCGCATCGGGGCTGTCAAGCAAGTCTGTGGGCAGTGTGGCAAGCTTGGATAAAGCTCCTGCGAAGTCTCCTTTCTTGAATGCTTCGCCCGCTTCTTCATGTTTCTGCAGGACTGCACAGAAGAAACCCTCACCGCGCACCAGACCCGGCAGGAAATGATAGCAGTCCAGCCGCTCGGCTTCTCCTGCGACGGTCTCTGATTCCTGATCTCTTTTCTCTAATCTCAGGTCACCCCTGATTCCCCATTCCGCATCCACGGGGATGGGAATGATGTCAGCGCCCAGCTCATGCGCTATCCATTCCACGTTCTCCTCGTCCTCCTCGGGGTTGAAGGTGCACGTGCTGTAGATGAGGATGCCGCCTGGGCGCAGGGCGGGCCAGATGTCTGAAATGATGGAACGCTGCAAGTCTGCACACCCGGCCACGAAAGCCGGCGACCATTGTTCTACAGCGGCAGACTCCTTGCGCATCATCCCTTCGCCCGAACACGGCACGTCGGCAAGGATGAGGTCGAAGAAGAGCTTTCTCTTCAGCGCCTTGGCTATGTCGCGGGCGTATGCCTGTGTCACCACGACATTCTGATGGCCCCATTTGGTGATGTTCTCTGCCAATACCTGACAGCGTGCCCGCAGCGGCTCGTTGCTCACCAGAAGGGTGTCGTCCGGCAGCAACGAGCGCAACAGCGTGCTCTTGCCGCCGGGCGCAGCGCAGAGGTCGAGCGCAGTAGTGATTCCCTGCGGCCTGCAGGGCATCATGACGGTTCGCAGGACGTGAGCCAGGAACATACTCGATGCCTCCTGCACGTAGTACGCTCCCGCGTGGAGCAGAGGATCTGCCGTGAACTGCGGCCGCCCTTTCAGGTAGAAACCCTCAGGGCACCATGGCACACGCCCGTCAGCGCCCTCCGGTTCTGCGCCAGCCGCCAGCAGACCACGCTCGGCTCGTCCGGCATCTGCGTTTGCCCCCTGCGCAAAGCACCTCGGGTTCACGCGGATGCTGACCGACGGCTCGCCGTCCAGTCCTTGCAGCAGCGCCAGCACATCCTCCTCGCGCCATCGCGCCCGGAAATAACTCTCAAAGTCCTTCGGTAGTGTCATGAATCACTCTACATCTATCCATTGAAATCTGTGGCAAAGATATACCAAATATCACGACCGTGCAAAAATTATTCGTGATAATCACTCATGATCGAACACTTCTACGCCAGATTTCATTGACTTTCACGAAAGCTCCGCCGTGTCTCGCGACGCAGCTAACTAAGGTTCATAATGGTTCTTTGTTTTATTCGATGTTTAGTGCTTTCTTGATTAGCGGCTCCAGTTCTTCGGCATCGGTGGAAGTGGAGCGGCTGGTGCCGTCGCGGTCAATGAGGAACATGGCACCGCCACCATTACCCACGCCATTCAGCTCCCAGATGCGGTTCTCATCGTTCAGCTCCAACAGCGATGGCCACGGGTAGCCGTCGCGCTCCATTGCTTTCTGCATAGACTCGGCCTTTTGCTCACGGGCGATGGCAATGACTATGAAACCTTTGTCCTTATACTTCTCATAGACGGGAATCATGTCCTTGCTGTGCTTGCGACAAGGGCCGCACCACGAAGCCCAGAGATCGATGAGTGCCACCTTACCCAGAGTGAGCGATGAGATGGGAACGAGCTGGCCATCCACGTTCCGCACGGTATAATCTATGTACGGTTTGCCAGGTTGGAGGCGAAGGGCTGCCAGAGCCATGGCAATCTGCTGATGAATGGGATGGCCTTTGTACAGATTGCAAAGCTTCGCCTCATAGAGCGAGAGCATCTGCTCGTGCGGCTCAGGGTTGAAGTTGGCAAAGACATTCGCCTGATTGAGCGTCTGTATTGCCATCAACACTTCGTAATATGCCCACAGCATGGGATGCTCCGTGTAATACCCGACCCTGAACGGACGCACTCCCTTGGCAATACTGTTCCTCCGCTGCCACAACGCCCATCCTTCGTCGTTGTAGCCTTTGCGCTCGTCGTCATAATAAGCGCGCAGCACGTTTCTGACGCTGTCAATGTATTCCTGCGGCAGAGTGTCGGCATCGCTACTCTTCAATGTCTGGTATGCAGAGATGAAATCAAGCTTGAAGTATTTTTCCTTATTAGTTTCCAACTC
>CACZSQ010000028.1 GCA_902783885.1 uncultured Bacteroidales bacterium | reverse complement strand
TTATTCTCTGCGGGATGAACACCGCCAATATTAAATGTCTTCATGCTTTTTCTTGTTCTTTAGCGGGTTCAACATTCCCCGTCGGAGAATCGACGGGCACAGTGGTTTCCTTTGCTGCGGGTTTCTCTGCAACGGGAGCAGCGGGCTTCTCCGTAGCGGATTTCTCTGCAGCGGGTGCAGCAGGCTTTACTGCTGCAGGTGCTTCCACCTTGGGCTTCCTCGGCGGGAAGTTGAAAGCGTAGATGGCGTTCTGCGGACACTCTTCCTCGCACTTGCGACAAAGCTTGCACTTCTCAGCATCGATGTAGGCGAGATTTGCATCTACGGTGATAGCCTCGAACTTGCAGACCTTCACGCACTTCTGACAAGCAATACAACCGACGCTGCAAGCTTTGCGCGTCTGGGCACCCTTGTCCTTGTTGTTGCAGAGCACCACCACACGGCGGTTCTTCAAACCTTTCAAGCGGATCTCAATGATGCCGCGCGGGCAAGCCTTGGAGCAGGCACCGCAGGCGGTACACTTCTCTTCGTCCACCTCGGGCAGCCCCGTCTCGGGGTTCATGCGAATGGCGTCGAACTGGCAGGCGGCCACGCAGTCGCCACAACCGAGGCAACCATAAGCACAAGCGGTCTCACCGCTGCCCAGCATCTGCTGCACTTTACAACTTTGAGCACCGTCGAACTCCGCGATACGCGGACGGCTCTCACAGGTGCCGTTGCAACGGACGACAGCCACCTTAGGTGCTGCAGCCTCAGCTTTCATGCCAAGGATGCCAGCCACCTGTTCCATCACGGGCTGTCCGCCGACAGGGCAGAGCAGTCCTTCGAGCGAGCCTTTGTCGGCTGCCTTCACACAGGCACCGGCGAAACCGCCGCAGCCCGGGAAACCGCAACCGCCGCAGTTGGCGCCAGGCAGCACTTCCTGCACCTGGCCAATGCGCTCGTCTTCATGCACAGCGAACTTCTTGCCTGCAAGGAACAAGATGAGCGCTGCCACCAGTCCGATGCTGCCAAGAACAATCACTGCAATCAGGATAACATTCATAAATGGATTATTTAAAGTTTATAGTTTAATGTCTAATGCGAAATGAAAAGGATTGCTGCAAGCGTTTGCGAAAAGCCAGATAGATGACAAGGAAGTAAAGTGCGACTGTTCCCAATGCACACAAAGCCCCCTGAATTTCACTGCCCGTCACGCGTGTGGCAATAAAGAGGACAGGCAAGAGGAGCAACAGCGGCAGGCCATAGGCTATGATAGCAGCGCGGCGCCCGTCAGAGAGGCGCCCTTCGAGCACTACTTTCTGCCCCACCCTATATGCGTCAGCATCAGCGGTCAGCACATCAACCACCTTTTCTTTGGCCTCAGCACTGGCACACATAACCTTAGCCGCACAGCCTGCACAAGCCGACGACTGGAGAATAGTTACGCAAACGCGCTTATTCTCAACGCTTTTCACCACGCCTTCATGCGTGATTACTGCCTCCTTCATCTATTGTTTCTGAGGTTTTCTTTGCTAAGATGCCACAAAGGTAGTATTTTTTTTTATGGTACGCGCGTACGAGATAAAGAAATTGTGTTTTTTTAGTTAAATTAACGGAGAGTGATTCCTTGACAGGAAGCAAAAATAATTGAAAAGCCCATTTTTCGTTTCCATGTAAAAAAAATAACTGAATTCTTTGGCGTTCTGAAAAGAAGCCTATACCTTTGTCGCAACTTCATCAACAATCATATCTCTATGTTTAAGTCAACAAATTATTGGTGGTGGCGAGACTCAAGATTCAAAACATCGTGAGAAGATAGCCGCGTACCTGTAAATTGCATCAAGATACTGAGAGGCCTGTCGTTCTTGCGACAGGCCTCTTTCATTAAAGATTCTGATTTATATAATTCGATTCCAACACTTACACTATTAAATATATGAGCAATTATCAAGTTGACAAAAAAGGTTTCTATGGCGAGTTCGGCGGGGCATACGTGCCAGAGATTCTCTACAAATGTGTGCATGATCTTCAAGAAGCGTATCTGCCGATTATTGAGTCGGAAGTGTTTAAGAAAGAGTATCATGCCCTGCTGAAAGACTATGTAGGACGCCCTTCGCCTCTTTATTATGCCAAGAGGATGAGCCAGCGCTATGGTTGTCAGTTGTACCTGAAACGCGAGGACCTGAATCATACGGGAGCGCACAAGATCAACAACACCATCGGACAGATTCTACTGGCAAAGCAGATGGGGAAAACACGCATCATCGCCGAAACAGGTGCCGGACAACATGGCGTGGCAACAGCCACTGTGTGTGCGCTGATGGGCATGAAATGCGAGGTATTCATGGGGGCAACAGATGTTGAACGCCAACACATCAACGTTGAAAGGATGAAAATGTTAGGCGCTGAAGTGCATCCTGTAAGGACGGGGAACATGACTCTCAGTGATGCCTGTTCAGAAGCTATCCGCGACTGGTGCTGCCACCCTGCTGACACCTTCTATATCGTTGGCTCCACGATGGGACCTCATCCCTACCCAGACCTCGTAGCCCGTATGCAAAGCATCATCAGCGAGGAAATCAAATGGCAGCTGGAAGAAAAAACGGGGCGCGACTACCCCGACTACCTCATTGCCTGTATCGGGGGAGGCTCAAACGCAGCAGGAACAATCTATCACTACATGGATGACGAACGAGTAAAGATTGTACTGGCCGAGGCTGGTGGCCATGGTTGGAACACCGACCATACAGCAGCAACTATTCACCGTGGCACAACGGGAATCCTGCATGGTGCGAAGATGCTGGTGATGCAGGACGAGGATGGACAAATTCAGGAGGCATTCACGATTTCAGCGGGTCTCGACTACCCTGGTGTCGGACCGATGCACTGCAACATGGCCAAGCAAGGTCGCACAGAAGTGCTCTCTATCAATGACGACGAAGCCATCCGGGCAGGCTACGAACTGACGCAGATGGAGGGCATCATCCCAGCTATCGAGAGTGCTCACGCCATTGCTGCGCTATCGAAAATTAGTTTCCAGCCCAGTGATATCGTAGTTCTCACTGTCAGCGGAAGAGGTGACAAAGACATCGAAACATATCTCAAGAACAAAGATTTTGCACAACATGAACACATTCAGATATCAGACTAACAGTCGAACGATTCTCGCAGACCTCTATACCCCCGTAGGAGTATATATGAGACTGCGCGACCTTTATCCACAGAGCGCCCTGATGGAGAGCTCTGACTATCATGATGCCAGCAACTCGAGAAGTTTCATCGGCATTCATCCCATTGCCAGCGTAGCTATCGGCCACGGTATTGCTTCCGTCTGCTTTCCCGATGGGACAAGCCTTCAGCGCCCGTTGTCCGCAGACTATGGTTCCGCTGAAGCTATTCACACTCTCATAGACAGCATCCAGGTTGCCGGCGACGATGCCAAGGTCTGCGGCCTTTTCGGCTACACCAGTTTCAATGCCGTTCGCTACTTCGAGAACATTGATGTGAAAGATGAGACACAAGAGAAAAATGATGCCCCCGACCTGCTCTACATTCTCTACAAAGTGGTGATTGTGTTTGACCACCACAACAATATGTTGAAGGTAGTCGAGCTGGTATCACCGTCATCTCCTGAAGACTGCATTCTCGAGACTATCATGAAGGCTATGAACAAAGCCAACGTTCAAACTTATAGCTTTCATCCTGTCGGGGATGTGAGGAGCACACTGACAGACGATGAACACCGTGAGAATATCCGACGTGGCATCCGCCACTGCCTACGAGGCGATGTGTTCCAGATTGTCCTCAGCCGTCGCTTTATCCAGCGCTACGAGGGCGATGACTTCAAGCTTTACCGGGCGCTGCGTAGCATCAACCCTTCCCCTTACCTTTTCTACTTCGACTTCGGAGGCTTCCGCATCTTCGGGTCAAGCCCGGAAACACATTGTCGCATCGACGGTCGTAAGGCATACATCGATCCTATTGCCGGAACTACGAGGCGGACGGGTGATGCCGACGCCGACAGAAAGGGGGCTGAGTATCTGCGCAACAACCCTAAAGAGAATGCCGAGCACGTAATGCTGGTGGACTTGGCACGTAACGACTTGAGCCGCAACTGCCACAGCGTGAAGGTTGACTTCTACAAGGACTTGCAATACTACAGTCATGTCATTCATTTAGTATCAAGAGTCAGCGGCGAACTCAACGAAGATGCCGACACAATCAAAACCTTCATCGACACATTCCCAGCCGGTACGTTAAGCGGTGCACCCAAGGTACGCGCCATGCAGCTTATCAGCGAGTATGAGCCTCATAATCGCGGTGCTTACGGCGGCTGCATCGGAATCATCGGCATCGACGGCTCGCTCAACCAAGCCATCACCATCCGCACCTTCGTCGCGCGAAACGGAGAACTATGGTTACAGGCTGGCGGCGGCATCGTTGCCAAGAGCGATGTGGAGTACGAACTACAGGAAGTCAACAACAAACTCGGAGCATTAAGGAAGGCCATAGAGGAAGCCAGTTCCCTTTAAAGAACCTAAAAAACAACGCATTATGAAAATAGTCATCATAGATAACTACGACTCATTTACTTTCAACTTAAGTCATTTGCTGACAGAACTGGGTGTAGAAACAACAGTGCTGCGCAACGACCAGTTTGAGCTCTCTGACTTGGAACCGTACACCAAGATTGTCCTTTCGCCAGGCCCTGGCATCCCCTCGGAAGCAGGTTTGCTTACCGATGTCATTCGCACATACGCTGGCAAGAAACCCATCCTCGGCGTATGCTTAGGCCATCAGGCCATTGGCGAAGTCTTTGGTGCGCAACTCCAGAACCTCTCAGACGTCTTTCATGGTGTGGCCACACCTTGCCATATCGTAGCCGACGACCCTATGTTCGGCGGCCTCGCAAATGAGATTACAGTTGGGCGCTATCACTCTTGGGTTGTCTCCAACGCTAACCTGCCCGATTGTCTAGAAGTGACAGCAGTCAGCGATGAAGGTTATATCATGGCTTTACGCCACCGTCAATTCAACATCCGGGGCATTCAGTTCCATCCTGAGAGCGTGCTAACTCCTGATGGCAAGAGGATGATACTGAACTGGCTATACTTATAAAAAAATAAAAAAACATACAAACACTATGGAACAGACAATGAAAGGCTATCTCTTCCGCCTTCTGAATCACGAAGAGCTCTCCCGCGAGGAGATGAAAGCAATCCTCATCGGCATCACCCACAGCGAATACCCCAACGAGCAGATCACGGCACTTTTAACCTGCCTGCAAATGCGAGGTGTGACCGTCGAAGAACTGCTGGGTTTCCGCGACGGTGTCCTTGAGACAGGGGTGCCGGCACTCCTTGAGGCTGACCGCTACATTGACGTCGTAGGCACGGGTGGCGACCGTAAGAACACGTTCAACATCTCCACTACGGCTTGCTTTGTGATTGCAGGCGCCGGCTACAAAGTAGCCAAACACGGCAACTACGCGGCCACTTCTGTGAGCGGAGCCTCGAACGTCATCCAGCACCATGGCATCAAGTTTACGGATGACATCGACCGCCTTAACCGCTCACTCAACGAAGCCGGCATCGTATATCTGCACGCTCAGCTCTTTGCGAAAGCCATGAAATTTGTTGGACCGATACGCAAGGCTCTGCCCTTCCCTACCATCTTCAACTTACTCGGCCCCATTGTGAACCCCTCACAACCCCAATGCCAACTGCTCGGCGTTGCCAATCTCGACCAAATGCGTCTCTATCATCAAGTGTATCAGAAACTGGGCATCGACTACGGCATTGTAAACAGTATCGACGGCTACGATGAGATTTCGCTGACCGGCGATTTCAAAGTGACAACAAAGGATTACGAGCGCATCTTCCGGCCTCAGGACCTCGGTTTCGAGATTGCAAAGCCTGAGGAGCTCGTAGGCGGAGCCACTGAAGAAGAAGCTGCCCAGATCTTCGACAGCGTGTTGGAGAACCGTGCACTCCCAGCCCAAAAGAACATTGTACTGGCTAATGCAGCTTTTGGCATTCAGGTGCTGGAGAAGGGCAAGAAAAGCATCGAGGAGTGCATAGCCATTGCACGCGAGAGCATCGACAGCGGCAGCGCTCTGCAAACCTTCAAGAAATTTGTTGACTTAAACAGTTGATATGAAATGGATATTCTTCAAGACATCGTCGCACATAAGCAGCAGGAGCTGAAAGCTTTCCGTACGCCCAAGCCCTCGCTGCGTGAAGCGCTGCTACGGAGCGATACTGGCATCATCGCCGAGTTCAAACGACGGTCTCCTTCGAAAGGCTGGATTAAGGAAGATGGTCAGGCCGAAGTGATTCCGCTCTCCTATCAGGAGAACGGAGCCGCAGCCCTCAGCATCCTCACCGACGAGCATTTTTTCGGCGGCAGCGATGACTTCATCCGCATCGCCCGCCAGAGTGGTGTCACCCTGCCTGTTCTCTACAAGAATTTCGTCATCGACGAGGTCCAGCTCTATGCCGCAGCCCTCTGTGGAGCATCTGCCGTGTTACTGATAGCTGCCTGTCTGACGAAGCAAAAATGCAATCAGCTCATGGGAAAAGCTCACGAACTGGGGTTGGAAGTTCTTCTGGAGATGCATTCTGAGCAGGAACTGGAATATGCGGAGCTGCAACCAGACCTCTGCGGCATTAATAACCGCAACCTCGGTTCATTTGTCACTGATGTGCAGAATAGCTTCCGACTGGCCGAGAAACTGCACTGCGTGTGTGGCCGTGGCCCCTGCGCGCCCGTCCTTGTCAGCGAGAGCGGCATCAGCAACCCCTCCACCGTACGCGCCCTTCGCGAGGCTGGCTTTCGGGGATTTCTCATCGGCGAGACTTTCATGCGCGAAGCTGACCCCGGGCAGGCACTGGGACAGTTTATCGATAATATTAATCTATGAGTCTTATGAGCCCCATCATAAAAGTGTGCGGAATGCGCGATGCTGACAACATACGCGCCGTGGAGCAGCTACTGACAGAGCACGCTACTCTCCGCTCGTCACTCGCGATGCATCGCCCGCCAAGCACTCCACAGGACTCAACTGCTTGGATCGGCTTCATCTTCTGGCCCCATTCGAAACGCTACGTCCATGAAAAGCCCGCCTATTTGCCGGTCAACGCCAAGCGCGTAGGCGTCTTCGTTGACCAGGATGCAGAGACCGTCGTGCGGGTAGCCCGTGACTTCGCTATTGATATCATACAACTTCATGGTCACGAGTCGCCAGAATATGTAAGGCAGCTTCACCAGTGGACAACCATCAAGGCTTTCAATATTTCCACCGCCTCGGACCTCTCTGCTACGGCTCCGTACGAAGGCATTGTCGATTATTTCCTTTTCGACACCAAGGGTAAGACCGTTGGCGGCAACGGCGAGAAATTCAAATGGAGCGTGCTCTCCCACTACGATGGTCAAACCCCATTCCTGCTCAGCGGAGGCATAGGCCCTCAGGATGCAGCCCTCATCAAAGCCTTTCATCATCCCCTGTTTGCTGGCATCGATCTTAACTCACGTTTCGAGATGGCTCCTGGCATAAAGGATACTGAAGCTCTCCGCGAGTTCCTTAATGAATTAACTATCAATACATAAATCGTCAAATCTATATGGCAAATAAGATTAACAGACTTTTCGCTGACAAAACGGGCGAGAAACTCCTTTCGCTCTATTTCTGCGCTGGCTGCCCAACACTCGACGGAACAGCCGAAGTGATTCTCGCCATGCAACGACGCGGCATTTCCATGATTGAAGTGGGCATTCCCTTTAGCGACCCGCTTGCCGACGGCCCCGTCATCCAGAGTGCGGCAACGCAAGCCTTGAAGAACGGTATGACGCTGAGCAAGCTCTTCGGACAGCTGAAAGCCATCAAGAACCAGGTCGAGATTCCTCTCGTGCTGATGGGATACCTCAATCCTATTCTTCACTATGGCATCGAAGCATTCTGCAAATCATGTGAGGAAGCCGGTGTCAGCGGCATGATTATCCCCGACCTGCCCTTTGACGACTATCTCTCAACGGTCAAGCCTGTGGCTGACCGCTACGACCTGCGAGTCATCATGCTCATCACCCCTGAAACCAGCGAGGAGCGCATCCGCTTGATCGATGCCAACACCGACGGCTTCATCTACATGGTCTCCTCCGCGGCCATCACAGGTGCACAAAAGAGTTTCGATGATGCCAAACAGGACTATTTCCGCCGCATCAACGCCATGCAGCTCCGCAATCCACGCATGATTGGTTTTGGTATCAGCAACCGGCAAACTCTACAAGCCGCTCAGGACAATGCCGCTGGCGCCATCATCGGTTCCAAATTCGTCACACTTCTGAACGAAGCCGGAGGCGATGCCGACGCTGCCCTCACTGCGCTCTTCGACAGCCTACGATAATCGCCACAACTATACAAAGAAAGGCGCGGCTTCGCAGCCACGCCTTCTGTATGTTTGTTTGGAAGTAATGTAATGTTTTGGAGAGTCAGGGTTTAAGCTTCTGCGGGAGCCTCCTCTGTTGCGGGTTGTTCCTCTGCAGCAGCCTCAGCCTTGGCAGCAGCCTCAGCCTCTGCTTTCGCAGCAGCCTCAGCAGCCTTCTTGTCGGCTACTTTCTTAGCGATCTCTTCATTGGTCTTCTTCTCTGCTTCGAGAGCGGCGGCAGCAGCAGCCTTCTTGTCGGCAGCGACCTTGTCTGCAACGGCTTTCAGGCCCTTCTGCTTGTCGGCCTTCCAGGCGTTGAACTTAACCTGTGCGGTTGCCTCGTCGAAAGCACCCTTCTTCACGCCACCACGGAGGTGTTTCATGAGATAGACGCCCTCGTCGGAGAGGATGTTACGCACGGTGTCTGTGGGCTGGGCGCCCGTCTCTACCCAGTAGAGAGCACGATCAAATTTCAAATCTACAGTGGCAGGATTGGTGTTTGGGTTGTAGGTACCAATCTTCTCTGTAAACTTACCGTCGCGCGGAGCTCTTACATCTGCAATGACGATG
>CACZSQ010000027.1 GCA_902783885.1 uncultured Bacteroidales bacterium | reverse complement strand
TAGAAATTCCTTAGAAGTTAGACCATGAGAAACCTGTCAAGGTTATAGAATGGTAAACTTGGCAAAGCGAAGCAGCAATTGTTTTGTACCTACATTTTCGAATCGTACGGTTGCCTTTGCGTCAATGCCGTTGCCCGATAATGCTACGACTTTGCCACGCCCAAAACGCGAATGTTCAATCTGTGAACCTACGCTCAGCGTGCCAGCGGTCGTTTGGGTCTGTTCTACAGATTGTTCTTGTGCTGTGGCTGGTCTTGAGGTTTGGAAGCGCATCTGGGCTGATGAATCAAACTTGCGGAATGATGAGTCCAGTCGTGAAGTTGAGGATGGTTCATCATCCAGGCCGAAACGCATAAAGCTGCGTGGTCGTGGCGCTGAGCTAACAGTATTTTCCTGTTTGACGTACTGCGGGGCTATCTCTTTCAGGAAACTGCTGGGAGTGCAAAACTCGCTCTTGCCGTAACGGTAACGGTTCTGAGCATGAGTGAGATAGCATTGCTCTTCGGCACGAGTCAAGGCAACATAGAACAGGCGTCGTTCCTCTTCCATCTCCCGTGGCGACGTGGCAGCCATCTGATTCGGGAACAGATTCTCTTCCATGCCGACAATGAATACGACTCTGAATTCCAGACCCTTAGCAGAGTGAATCGTCATGAGCGACACCTTGTCTGTTTGGTCGTCGTCACTCTCGTCGAGGTCGCTGATGAGTGACACTTCCTGCAGATAATGAGTCATATACACGCGCTCATTACCCTCTTCCTCTACCCTCTCGTCAACAAATTGCTGAAGTCCGTCGAGCAGCTCCTGCAGGTTCTCCTGACGCGAGATGTCCTCAGGTTCTCGGCCTCTGAAAACGTCGTTCACTACGCCCGATTCCTGGGCAATTCGCTTACCGAGCGTGGCCGCGTCCTGCGTAGCGATGTCAGCTCGAAAGCTCTCTATCAGTTGCACGAAACTATAGATTTTTGCTTCAGTTCCTCGGTTGATACCTGTATTGTAATTCCCTGGATATGTGAGCACTTGCCACAGGCTCACGTCATTTTCCGTGGCGGCCTTGCGAATGCGGTCAATGGTTGTTTGCCCAATTCCTCGTGCCGGGTAGTTGATGACACGTTTGATGGCCTCTTCGTCATTGGGGTTCACCGCCAGCCGGAAATAAGCTATCATATCCTTGATTTCCTTACGCTGGTAGAACGAGAGCCCTCCGAAGATGCGATACGGAATGTTCTGCTTGCGGAACGCTTCCTCGAAGGTTCTGCTCTGCACGTTGGTGCGATAAAGAATCGCTATGTCGTTCCAGGGAACATGATCATAGCGGTTCAGGTTGAGGAGTTTCTTGGCGACGCCTGCCGCCTCCTCCAGATCGCTGTAGAAGCCATAGACGTGAATGGGGTCGCCCTGCACTTTCTCGGAATACACTTCCTTAAAAATTTGTCCCCGATTATGCTTGATGACGCTGTTGGCAGCGTTCACAATGTTCTGCGTTGAACGGTAGTTGCGTTCCAGCTTAAACAGTTTGGCGCCTTTGTATAATTGTTGAAATGTGAGAATGTTATCAATATTGGCTCCACGAAAGCTATAAATGCTTTGCGCATCATCGCCTACCACGCAGACGCGCTGTTTGTGTTGTGTCAGCTGCCACACGATGGCGTGCTGCGCATAGTTCGTGTCCTGATACTCGTCCACGAGGACAAAGTCAAAATGCTCCTCGTATTTGGCTAAGATTTCAGGATGTTGTTCGAAGAGCAAATAGGTGTACATGAGGATATCGTCGAAGTCCAGCGCATCAGCCTGACGACAACGCGTCCAATAGCGTTTGTAGATTTCGCCCGTTTGCGGAATCTTGCTGGCCTGGTCGGCTTTAACGAGTTGTGCATCGTTCATGTACTGAGCGGGCAGGATGAGCCTGTTCTTAGCACCTGAGATATGTCCCAGCACAGCACTGGGCTTATAGACTTTGTCGTCCAACTGCATATCGTGGATGATACTCTTCACCAGGCTTTTGCTGTCAGCTGCATCATAGATGGTATAGTTCGCCGAGAAGCCGATGGCATCGTGCTCGGTGCGTAGGATTCTCGCAAAGATGCTGTGGAAGGTGCCCATCCACAACCGTTTTGCCTGCTCCGCTCCCACTTGCAAGGCGATTCGCGACTTCATCTCTTCAGCAGCTTTGTTTGTGAAGGTCAGGGCCAGAATCTTCCAAGGTTCCATGCCCAGACTGAGCAGATGAGCAATCTTATGTGTGAGCACGCGCGTCTTGCCGGAACCGGCTCCGGCAATCACCAAAGATGGTCCGTCGCAATATTCCACGGCTGCCTGTTGGGCAGGATTCAGTTCATCCTGATTCATTGATTATTGAGGTGATGAGGTTGTGAGGTTGTAAGGTTGTCCTAAAAGAGTGTGCCCTACTCTTCGTCTGCTTTTAGATGGTCA
The DNA here is from genome assembly GCA_902783885.1 of uncultured Bacteroidales bacterium. Lineage (GTDB taxonomy): Bacteria > Bacteroidota > Bacteroidia > Bacteroidales > Bacteroidaceae > Physcousia. The sequence continues at coordinate 13,177 of CACZSQ010000027.1, read as the reverse complement.
AGGTCGATGATGCGCAACTGCAAAGCACGAACAACCAGTCGCGTGGCGTTCACTCCGTTGCGCTCGTTCTCGGAGAACAGGCGGTTGATGAGGTCGGCTTGTCGTTTCTCCAGGCTCTTCACACCGAATGGCATCCCCCGGAGCGACGCAATCATGTCCTTGGTGTAACCGAGTGCGAGATGTCGCAGGAAACGTTCGTCATACTCATCGATATCGTAGTCGATGAAGGCATCGGTGCGTCGTGTGTCGCTGTTCACGCTCTGCTTGAAGCGTTCGACAATCTTCTCGAGAATGGGCTCGTTGAACACCAGCCGTCGTCCGTCCATGACGAGGCGAATGTCATTGCGTGTGAGCAGTTCCCCCGTCTTCAGGATAATGCCGTCAGCGCCCGCCTGCAGTACATCCACCCACAGTCGCTCATTGAGGATTTCGCCTGTGAAGATGAGTACTTTCACCTGCGGATATTGAGCGTGCACCTGTCGGCAGATGTCCACGCCCACGGTGGTGGAGCCGCCCAGCCCGAGGTCGAGCAGCAGCAGGTCGGGGAGCTCCTGACGCATGAGTTTCCAGAGTTCACCTTCGTTCATAGCGGTGCCGAGAATCTGCGCTTCAGGGATGTCGGAGCGAAAGATTTCTTCCGTGCCCTTGAGTTCTAACTTAACGTCCTCTACAATAATAACTTTGAATGGATTCATATATTAACTCTTAACTATTAACTCTTAACTCTCAACTCTTCCCATTGGCAGCGTGAACCAGATAGCATGTCCCTCCCCCACTCTTTCCACGGTGATGCGGCACCCGGGATGCCCGAGGAAGGTATCGTGCTCGCGGATAATCTGCTTGCCGACGAGCCACGGGATTCCTCCTATGTGTGGCATAAACAGGTTCCTCAGCTGTTCGTCGGAGAGTGCCACCGAGGGGCTTGCGAGCGTGAAGCGTGCAAAGCGTCCGTCAGGCTCCACCGTCAATGTCAGCGGCAGGGGCGCTGCGAGCGCACGTTCGCCCTCTACCAGCGTCTCCACGAGCATCTGCAGCAGGTCGGGGTCGGCATAGAATGTCCTGTTGCCGAGTTGATTGCAGAGCGTGAGCTTCCGTGGCGTGGCGTGTACGGCATCCGCCGTGAGCATCTTACGTCTGAAGTTCTTCATCTCAGCCTGCTGTGCTGCCTGCGCGCTGAGGAGCGTATATACCTCTTTATAATAGTCAGCCGTCTCGCAGAGCGTTGTCAGGTCGCCGCCCCTCAGCGCCAGCTGACGGATGCGACCGGGGTAGTACATGGTCTCGTGCTTGATGGTCGAGAGACAGTTGTCGATGATTTGGTTCTGCACGTGGAGCCGTTCCTCTTCGTAGAGGCGGCGGTTGTGCTCGTCCTCGGCCATCTCGTAGTCGGCCTGCAGGCGCTCACGCTCGGCATCGTGGGTCAGCTGCAGCTGCTGTATGCGCCGAGCGCTCATGGCTGCGAACTTACGGCGGAAACGCACGCGGGGTAGGAAGTAGAACACATAGGCAGCCACGGCACCGAACAAGACAAGCACCACGATGGCAGTCAGGCCCCATCGCTGCAGCTGCTGTGAACGTTGCATCTGCTGGCAGAAGGCCTCGAGTGTCGCATCCTGGTTCACCAGCTTGTAGAGTTGGCTGTAGCAGCGGTTGTTGTAGCGATAGAGCGGCCAGTCGTGGAGCGCCAGGGCAGCTATGGCAACCTCGTTGCGGATGAAGAGCAGTACATCGTAGTCCACAGCCTTCTGCTGGCGCCACCATAGGAGTTCTGCTGGTTCACGACCGGCATCAGCCAGCGTGAGGCGCAGAGCTGCGGCATCGCTACCCACGTGCTCCTCGTTCATCACTTCCAAAGCTTCCTCTGCGAAACGGAGCACATCATCGTAGCGCTCGTTGACATTGCAGATATAGATAGAGTCAGCTAGCTCATGAGCACGCTCCTGAGCCTTGGCACCGTTCCAGCCGGCGAGCAACAGCGCCGCCGTGACTGCCATCACTCTGGGAAGGCGGAACCAGAAGCGGCTCCCCACGCCCACCCGGCTCTCGATGCCCAGCTGGCAGACGCGGAAGCGCGGGTTCGTTTTGCGGTACTTCTCGATGATGCCTTTGCAGTTGATGAGCCCGAAACCGAAGCCCTTGCTGCCTTGCCGACTGCCTCTGCCTATCAGGTTTGCATCATACACCTTATGGTTCAGTATCAAGTCTATGTCGGCCTCCGAGATGCCGCAGCCGGTGTCAGCCACGGAGAGTTCCACGTAGCTGCCGTCGGCGTTCTCACCCTCTGTGGCGCTGATGGTGACGCTACCGCCAGCGGGCGTGAATTTGCGTGCATTGTCGGCCAGGGTGTTCAACATGAAGAGTGTCAGCGCACGGTCAGCCTTCACGCTGAGTGCGGAGTCGCAGACGGTGAGCCGAAGTCCTTTCTGGTCATAGGCGTAGTGGCTCTTGCGCAGGCTCTCAAAGAGGGGTTCCAGCGGGAACGATGTCAGTTGGAGGCTGAGCTGCCCCTGCTCCATCTGAATCCACTCGGTGAGCAGGTCGTTGTACTGGCTGATCTGCTCGGTGAGTTCTTTGATGTAGGCGAGCGAGTCCTCGTTGGTGGTGCCGCTTCGCTCCATGCGGTGCACCTCGTGTATGATGCGGTCGAGGAAAGGCACAATGGCGTTGACGAGTTGCAACTTGGCCCGTTTCTCTATGTTGCCTCGTTTATCGCGTTGCAGGCGCTGCTCGGTGGCAGCCTGCTGCTCCAGCAGCTGTTCGCGTTCTTCGGTGTGTGCTTCCTGCTCGCGTTGTGCTTGTTGCTGCATACGCGCATATTGCTGGCTGAGCAGTCGGTTCTGTGCCTCGGTGCGGCGGCGGTAGGCACGGATGAGGAACATCGTGAGCAGGCTCACCACCAGGGCTATCACCACCACACCCACGATGACCCATTGGAAGCGGCGGCTCTCTGCCTTGAGCTCTGCAGCACGGCTTTCGAGCTCTGCGTCCTCGCGAGTGATGTCCAGCAGGTCGAGGTAGATGCTGCGGTTGTAGTCGCTCTCCGCAGTGAAATCCAGAGCGCTGTAGGCCACGGACAGCTGCTGGCGTATGCCCGCAATCCACTCCGGCACCGTTTTGACGCTGGGTTGCTGCATCCACATGCGCTCCACGGAGATGCTGTCGCCCAAAGGATTATAGGTCTGCAACAGGTCGGCTTCGGGACTGGCCTCCAGCACCTCGTCGGGGGCATAGTAGCAGAGGTGATGCAGGTTCACGCAGGCCAGCGCCTTGGAGTACGACAGGATAGCCTCCTCATACTCGCCGCGCTCGAAGGCCAGCTCGCCGAGGGTGCGCAGCGCACAGGCCTCCTGGTAGAGGTCATCGTAGCGCACGAAGTTCGCGTAGGCGCTCTCTGCCAGCTGCAGCGCGGGGTCGTCGTTGGCGAAGATGGTTGTCAGCAGCGTCGTCTGCTCGGGGAATGCCGTTTGCAGAGTTGCCAGGCGCACAGAGTCGGCAAAGAGCGTCGCCAGCGCCTGCTCGGTGTTGGCTTCGAAGAAGAGGAACCCCTCGTAGCGTGCCAACCAGAAACCCTTAATCAGGTATCCGAACTCCTCGGCCAGAGTGCTCTCCGCGTCGGGCTGTTCGCTCAATCCACCCGAGCCGCGCATGTAGCAGTAGTTGAGCCACTGCGCCGTGTCCTCGGGCATCTGGCAATAAGGCTCCGCATCGCGAATCTCGGCGATGGCACGTTCCTGCTGATTGAGATAGTAGAAGTAGGTCGAGGCCACGATGTGTGCCTCGCTGCAGCCGTAGGCAAAGCGGCGGTGAGTGTGGGTGTCCATCGAGGGCTCGTCGCGCTGAAGGCGGTCTATGAGCCGCAGGGCCTGCGTGCGATGGCGGAAGAAGGCCAGGTTGTCGCTCGTGCGCTGTGCCACCTTCATCTGCATCACCTCGGCCACCAGGCGCTCTGTGGGGGCGGGTGACATGTCGATGATCTCGCTTGCCAGCACGAGAACGCTGTCGAAGTCCATCTGCTGGAAACGCTCAAATGCAAGGTTGTTCAGCGCTTCGGCACGGCCGTCGGTGTAGTGGATCTGTTCTGCCAGTGTGGCGGCCTCGGTGGCCCACAGCCTCACGGAGTCCACGTCGCGGTAGTGCCAGGCATAGGCCCGCTCATTGATGGCATCCACGCTGCTGCGCCGGGCATCGTCGGCGGCCGGCTGTCGGTGGCAGCCCATCAGCACGACGAGCGCGAAGCATGGTATGATTTGAGCGAGGTTTCTCATCAGCAATCCATCTTATTGCCTGTCCTGTTGCAGGATGCGTTCCATCTCCTCGAACTCGCGTTCCATGTTCAGGTGCAGATAGATACGGTAGAGCGGAGCAGCCCACCGGCGGCTGTCGGCGGGTGACAGCCTGCGCACCGTTTCCATGGGTTTGCGCGCCAGCTCATAGAGGCTGCGTACAATCTCCATGTCGCGCTTGCAACGCGGGTCGGTGACATCGGTGCACGCCTGTTCGGCATAGATGACAGCCAGGTTCAGCGACGCTATGCCCTTGGTGTAGTGAGCGTTGACGTAGTTGGGGTCGAGCTTCAGGGAGGCGTCGCAGGCATCAATGGCCTCGCGGTCGCGGTTCAGGCGCAGCAGCATGAGAGCCTTGCCGTACCAGTAGAGCGGCACGGAGTCCGCGCCCTGTATGGCTGCCTCGCAGAAGGCAAGCCCCTTCTCCTCCTGCCGCGTCATCGTGTAGTAGTCCATCAGTCGGCTGAAGAAATAGTGGCGCTGCGGATAGCTCTCGAAGCCGTCCTCCAGAGCCGCCACCCAGCGGGCTGTGTCGCCCCGCGTCTCGAAGGCACGGGCGTAGAACTCCTGAATCAGCGGGGCGTGCTCCCCTTCCCTCTTAGCCATCGAGGCATGCTCTATAACTCCGTCGTAGTTGCGGTTCATCTGCGCTATGAACACCGCCAGATACGCTGCCGTGGGCAGTTCCGGGTCTGTGGTCACGAAATTGTCGTTGATGAAGATGGTGCTCTTGGACATCCTGATATAGAGGTCGAAATAGTCGTAGGCTGTCTGCAGGTTCACCTTCTTGTAGAACCACATTCCCCCTTTGAGCAGATTCGCCCGCAGGGGCAGCAGCAGCGAGCGGTAGCGCTCGGGGTTGTTGCGCTTGATGACCCCTTTCTCGTTGGGTGTGCAGCTGACGCTGTCGGCTTTCTCAATATAGAGGAACACGTCACGCACGGTGTTGTAGAATTTCACCGTGTCGTAAGACTGTTTGAGATAGACCCTCACGTTCTCAGCCTCGTTGATGAGCTTGCTGCACTCGGCGGCCAGCTGGTAGCACTCGATCTGGCGGTCGTGCTTCATCCCCTCCTTCTGCGCCTCGGACACCAGCTCGCGCGCCGTCTGCTCGAGCTTCTGGCGCTTCTTGATGTTCTCTTTCGCCGTGCGCAGCACATTGGCTGATGCCGCGTACAGCGGGTACAGCAGCAGGCAAAGTAGGAGGATGTTGTGTTTCATAGGGGCAAAGGTACACAAAAGCCCTCAGTGCGCAAAATCAGCGGACTTAAATAATGCAAAAAGGCGTGCGAGGCAGCCATCCCCCTCAACGATGTTCGAAAAGTCCCACCACCCAGCGGTGTCATTGTACTTGTCGATTTTGCTCTTTCATTCGAGAACCGCAACGGCGTTGTCGTACCTTTGCAACGTCGAAGGGTCAGAAGACGCAGGTCTTAACGGCCGAAGACCTAAGTCTTAAGCCCCGAAGACCTATGTCTTAAGCCCCGAAGACACAGGTCTTATGGGCGCAAGAGCAGTACCCTTCCGCACAGTCCTCGACAGTCTGCGCCCTGGCATAATGTGAGTAGTCAGCTCATTTGATAATCACTTTCTTGCCGCCTTTGACATAGATCTTCGTAGGCGTATGAACGGGGAGATTGTCATAGAAAGATTGTGGAATCCGACGACCGCTCAGGTCGTACACGGCATCGGCATCCACACCGCTGAAGCGGGCGGCGTCGGAGGTGATACCTTCAATCCCATCACCATCGACCGGAATGAGCTGGAAGGGATAAGTCTGAAGCGTGGTGGTAGCGCCTGTCAGCAGCGTGCCCTCTGCATCGACGTTCCAATACTTGCGCGAAGTGGTGCCGGTGTGAACGCTGATGCGGTCGGAATCTATTGCCTGATCAAGCAAGAATGGGGAGGCCGTGTTGGCTGCCAGTTTAGCTAAGGTGGACAACTTCAGGCCCTCTTCATCGGCCAGGCTGAGGAAGCCGTACTTGGGCGGTGTTGCTGTGGTGTGGTCGAGGTACCAGAGTTGCCTGTCGTCTGACTCGTCGCGGGGCTCGAAGGTGACAAGCTGGCTCTTCCCATGGGAGGTCAGATAGGTGTCGGTGGGCACGTGGCGCAACAGATAGCGACCTTCTTCAATGGGTGGGGCATCGTCGTTCGGCACGAAGACATTAAAAGAGAAGGTGTACTCTATATTCTTCAGAACGAAGGTGGCGGTGTAGGTGGCAGACATCTGCGGAGTGACAAAGGATAGCGTGGCACCCGTGGCGCCCGTGCTCCACGTGACGTTGGCCGGATTCACAGCTGTTGGAAGCGTCAGCCCGAGCGTGACAGGCGTCCCTGTCGTGGTGACGACATCGGTGGTGGCAGCGGGTGTGCCCTCATTGACGCTGACATAAGGCTCGGCAGCAAGCATGTGGATGTCAAAGGTCTGTGTGGTTACGGCACCGCCTTGGTTCTTGAAGTTCACAGTAATCTGTGTGTCGGCAGTGATGGTTCTGGTGATGCTCTGTGTTGTGGCTCCCGTACTCCATTTGAAGGTGCCCCACCCGCAGGAAGGTACTACAGAGAGTGTTACACTCTTGCCGTAGAGCACATCGAGGCGGGTGATTTCAGAAGCTTCTCCGCCCGCCACGCTGACAGAGGGCGTGAGCACATCAGGACGGCAGTCCCCCGCCACGGCGATGGGGAAGCAGAGAGAACTCTGGATGCCGTTCTTATTGGTATAGGTGACGCGGTAGATATGGCTTCGGTCGGTGGTGACGGTGATGTCGCGAGTGGTCTCGCCACTCTCCCACTGCCATTGTCCTGTGTCCTCCTCGCCTTCAGGCAGCTGAGGCATCAGGGTGAGTGTCTGCCCAGTGGGCACTGCGGTGTTGTTGTTGAGCGTAAACGTGTTCACGAGGCCGCCCAGTTCGTTGTGCAGCAGGGTCTTGCCGTTCACCAGCTTGCGTGTCTTCTCCTGCGCAAGGCTCGGAATAAGATTCGTGGTGAGCGTCCCGCTGTATTCCATCTTTGGCGTCAGCTCAGTCGGCACCTTGTCTGCAGGGCACAGCTGCTCATCGTAGGTGTTCATCAGCACCGAATAGCCCAGGTGGTCATAGCCGCCGCTGGTGCCACCCTGGCCACCCTCGTCGATGCCCATATTCTTATATGACACTTCAGAGTAAGGCATAGGCACGCCCTTCACGCTCTCATAGAGCCCAATCACAGAGCCCCAATAGGGACGCATCTGAGCGCCGAGAGCTGGACCTGTCATCAGCCATGCGCGAGAGTCGGAATAATAGTAGCCGCTGGAAGCGTAGTGGTAGTTCACCCACGGCAGATTCTCTATACTTTGGGTCTGCGCAGCAACGTATTCGATGCCGGCAGCCAGACGATAATCCATGTAGGCGAAAAGGTCATCGCCCTGATTCCATCCGACCTTGGCTATATCTATGGCCAGGCCCAACGCCATGGCCGAGTGACCGGTGTCGCGCCCGCTCTCATTCATCTGTCCCAGCTTGCCATAAGCTCCAGTTTCTAAGTCGCTCTCGCTGGTTGTCACCACGAGGTTGCCGAGGAACTCTGTCAGGCCGTCGTTCTTAATCGGCACTTCTGTGCGAGGGTCTTTGTACGTGGCACACTGGTCGTATTTGAAATAGGACATGGCCTGATTGTAGATGAACACGTCGTCGCAGAGTATGCCAATCATAGCTACGCAGAGCGTGTTGCATAAGCCCCAGTTGCTCCAGTAATGGCCTGGCGCCTGCCACCATTTGCCAGTGTTCTCCCATGTTCCATTGCGGGAACGCAAGAAGTTGATGGCTTTGGGATACCACAGGGTGAGCATCCATTGTTGGAACTTAGCAAAATCCTCGCGGCTCCAGCCGTCGTAGTCGCGCATCAGTTCTGCAGCTTGAGCAAACTGATAGCCATAGAGTCCCACAGCCAGACACTGGTCAGAATTGCCTGAAATGTATTTCGTCGTGTTGCACCAAGCCATCAGAATGCGTACAGCAGCCTTGGCATTAGCTGGTGTGCCGGCAATCTTCCAACGAAGTGCATTCTGGTAAGCCATCGTGGCACCGCGGGCGGCATTGATATAGTTCTCGCCCGAGCCTCCACCACGAACGATTGTCTCGACGGGGCTCGTCTGCACGCCGCTCTGTGAATAGGCAGCGCTGGTCAGTTTCGCATAGGCAGCTTTTACGGTTGGATTACCAGCTGCCAGCTGTGCCTTCACGCGGTCGAAATCCGCCTGAGTGTGAAGGCCTCCGGGATGTACGAAGCCGTAGTCTTGTGCTGATACAACAGCAGAAAGTAATACAAAGAGGATGAAGAAAATGATAGAAGGGCGTTTCATACTCTATTGTTACTATTTGTATTAGGATGCAAAAATGCTGATTTTGGTTCAAACAACCAAAGATTATTGCTGACGCTGCTGAGCAAACGCCGTTCTTGCGAATTCAAAGAGTGACTGAGGAAGATGGCAATAGCCCGTAGGATTCTTGTCGAGATAGTCCTGATGATAGTCTTCAGCGGTATAGAAGTTCTCCAAAGGCTGCTTCTCCACAACCAAGGGTTGCTGATGATTTTTTTGTTCAGCCTCAAAGGCTTTCTCTATCAGTGGTATATCAGCAGCATCGGTATAATAGACACCGGTACGATAGCGAGTGCCTTCGTCGTGTCCTTGTTTGTTGAGGCTTGTCGGGTCGATAGCCTTGAAGAACATCTGCAGGAGAAAGTCAAGGCTCACAATGTCAGGATTGTACTGCACATGAACCGTCTCTGCATAGCCTGTCGTGTCTGTATAGACTTCTTGATACGATGGGTTGGGGATATGACCGTTGGCAAAGCCGACTTCAGTTGCCACAACACCCCTTATCTGCTTGAAGAAATGTTCTGTTCCCCAGAAGCATCCTCCAGCAAGATAAATCTCTTTGTATGTAATCCCTGTGCTATCCATGAGTCGGGGATTTGAACAGATAACGGATTATTTTGCTTTTGACGAATAGAGAACCTGCATCTTGAGAGGCTGTGTGCCGCCCACCAATGCAGCACTTGAGAGCGCAAAGTCGGGACGGACGACAACAACAGAACCTGTATTTTTGTTCTTGGTCATCGTCACGGCAGAGAGTACAACCTTATTCCAGTCGGGATTATTCGTGTTGTATTCGTCAGAGGACCAACCATTCTGCCTCATGACCTGCTGTTTCGTGCGATAGAGATACGAAATAAGGCGACCTATGTTCGTGAACGTATAGGTGTTGCTGGCTGCTGTAAAAGAAGCGGCAAAGGATGTGATGTCATCGGGCACCTTTCCTTTCTCAAAGAATACCTTCTGCTGGGATTTGCGCAGCATCAGCAGCGTGGTAGGGGCTTCAAACATTGATTCTTCCTTCGGATTGTAGCGGGTTAAGGTGATGTTGGCACGGCTGATGCTGTCGGTCTCGTGGCCTGCAAAGATCTCATCAACGGGCAACGTCATCTCTGTGGCGATGCCTGCAGGAGCCATGACGTAGGTGGCATTCTCTGTAGGAGCCAGCGGCTGCTTACTCTCAGCATCTACAGGAGCTTTCGCCTCGACACCTGTATTGGTGATGCGCGTACTCTGAACAACCTCAGGCGTAGCAGAGAAACGAACAAGTCCGACCTCTTCCTTGGCACTCGATATGTGCTTGAAGAAAATATCGAGAGTGCTTACATCAACTACAAGAATGGTACCCGTGCCGCTCATGAGACTGAAATAGAAACCGGGACACACATGATGAGCAAACTGATAGGAATCGCGGGTGTAATGCGGGTTCTTGGCTATCAGGCGCAACAGGTGAGTGCCGTAGTCGCGAGGCATGAAGATATGGACGTTTTTGTAGTATGATGCGTTGGCACGGCGCACCTCGGACACGGTGTAGTCCGTAGCGGTGAAGGACTTCTCTATCAGAGGTGTGATATTTCCTTGATTATCTTTGCGTTTAGGATTCCTGTACTCATCGAGTTTTATAGTGGAATAATAGATGGAATCCTCGCGTACGACATTGAGTGTGTCGAGTTCATAGACCGCCATCTTCAACGGGTTGGCATCGCTGCCATAATAGTTGTTGAAATACAGGCGCAGAACAACGGAATCACATACGAGAGAGTCGCCCAGGCGGCTGGTGATAAGCGTAGTGTCTGGCAGACGGTAGTTTTCGAACGTGTGGTAAAGCGAAAGAAACTCTGCACGCACATTGACACCTGTGGTTGGGTCATAAGCCTCGCCGAAGTAGGACTTGGTTGTGGATGAGATGACGGAGTCCAGTGGCAATGAACGCGTAGTAACGGTGTAGGTCTCGGAACTGGTATAAACAGCATCGGCTTCATCGTAGATTCCTACGTTGCCGGTGTTATCCTCGAAAGCATCCTCGCAACTTGCCAAGGCAAGGACTGCGGATGCCACAATCCCATAAATACTATATTTCATTCTCTTTAACGAACAATCTTTTGTTTAGAAATCATCCTCGAGTTCTTCGCCCTCGACGAGTGAATCAAAATATTCTATTATATCGTTGTTGACATCCTGCTTCGACAAATCAACAGGACCAAAGACAGGGATATCCTTTTGACGGGCATACTCTATGAGCTCGGGATCCTGCCATGATGGAGTTAACATCAAACCGTCGCTGTAGTCTAGCGCGAGCTTGTAGAGATCCTTCATCATCAGCTGCTGCGGGTAGTTGTCGAGTTCATTGCCTTTCATGCCCTTGAAGAACAGGCTCTGACGGAACAACTCTGTGGTGGGTAACGTGAGTTCACCTCCACCAGGAGTGAAAATAACTTTGCTGTCACGGAAGGAAGGTTCCTCACGATAGCAGGTCTTAATATAGAGGGGTGCCATGACGGATGCCCAGCCCTGACAATGTACAATATCCGGAGTCCAGCGCAGCTTCTTAACCGTCTCCAATACGCCGCGGGCATAAAAGATGGTCCGCTCGCCATTGTCCGGATACTCAACGCCATGCTCATCACACACCTGCAGACGCTTCTGGAAATAGTCATCGTTGTCGATGAAATAGACTTGCATCCTGGCCGACGGAATAGAGGCCACCTTCAAGATAAGCAGGTGGTCGGTCTCGTCGATAATCAAGTTCATGCCTGAAAGACGAATGACTTCATGCAACTGGCTGCGGCGTTCGTTGATGCCGCCCCATTTTGGCATAAAAGTTCGAATCTCACAACCCTTCTCTTGCACCATCTGCGGGATGCGTCTGCCGAGTAACGACATTTCTGCCTCATCAACATAAGGCATGATTTCCTGGGTTATAAACAGGACTTTTTTCGTCTTCATGAGAACCTCTTTAGTATAAATTTCAGTGCAAAGATATATAAAAAATACGGGATAAAAGCAATCTTTATGCCGTTAAAGTGCATAAAAAGCCTATTTTTTTCATTTTATTTGCGTTTTTACTTCTCCATTTGATAAATAATGTGTTATTTTGCGCCCCGAAATGAAGATTATAACAACTATTCAAGAACTTCGCGCCGAACTGAAAGCTGCCCGCGACGCGGGTAAGCAGATTGGCCTCGTGCCAACAATGGGCGCACTCCACGAGGGGCACGCTTCACTCGTGCGCCGCTCTGTGGCAGAGAACGACGTCACCGTCGTCAGCATCTTTCTGAATCCTACGCAATTCAACGATAAGAGTGACCTCGAGCGCTACCCGCGCACGTTGGATGCCGACTGCCAACTGCTCTCTGCCTGTGGCGCTCAGGTCGCCTTCGCTCCCAGCGTGGCAGAAGTCTATCCCGAGCCTGACACCCGACAGTTCTCCTATCCTCCCACAGACGCTGTCATGGAGGGAGCTATGCGTCCCGGACATTTCAACGGTGTCTGTCAGATTGTGTCAAAGCTGTTCAGCTACGTAGAGCCCGACCGTGCTTACTTCGGCGAAAAGGACTTTCAGCAGATTGCTGTCATCCGCCGTATGGTGGCCGACTTAGGCTTCAAGCTGCAGATTGTGCCCTGCCCCGTCGTTCGCGAGGCCAACGGACTGGCTATGTCCAGCCGCAACACCCTCCTCTCACCTGAGGAGCGCGCTATTGCCCCTGCTATTTATGCTTCGCTTGTCGCAGGCCGCAACTTCGCCCGTTCTCATAGCGTTCAGCTCACCCGCGAATATGTGGAAGCGCGTATCAACGCTGTCCCTGGACTGCGCGTGGAATACTTCTCTATTGTGGACGCTGACTCGCTGGCCGATGTCAACACGTGGAGCGACGCACTTGCTATTGTGGGATGTATCACGGTCTATTGCGGCAGCAAACCTATCCGACTCATTGACCATATTCACTTTTGAGTATATAGAGATTGGAAGATCGAATTTACGAGATTGAGAGATTGAAAAACTGAAAAACAATGACTGTTGAAGTCCTAAAATCAAAAATCCACTGCGCCACCGTCACCGAGGCGAACCTGCACTATATGGGCAGTATCACCATCGACGAGGCGCTCATGGAGGCTGCCGGTCTGATAGCCGGCGAACGCGTGTTCATCGTCAACAACATGAATGGCGAACGCTTCGACACCTATATTATTAAAGGTCCGCGCAACAGCGGTTGTATCTGCCTCAATGGTGCCGCAGCACGTAAAGTGCAGGTGGGCGATGTGGTTATCATCATGGCATACGCCCAGATGTCCCTCGAAGAAGCACATGCGTTCTCGCCCAGTATCATTTTCCCCCGCGAAGGGAATCGTCTCTAAAGAAGCACAAAACAAGAAAAAGCGAGAGAATCATCAAAAAAGTTTCTCTTTTTCTTGTATAGTTCACTTAAAAGGTCTATCTTTGCACCCGCTAAACGGAAGGAAGTTTGGGTGAGTGGCTGAAACCACCAGTTTGCTAAACTGACGTACGGGTTACCGTACCGGGGGTTCGAATCCCCCAGCT
>CACZSQ010000026.1 GCA_902783885.1 uncultured Bacteroidales bacterium | reverse complement strand
CATACTATACCGATGGCATTTGTCTGTTCTATCCATTTTGTAGGGCTAAGGGTGAAAGCATTACTTCCTGCCTCTTGTAAAAGGGGGGCGAATCCGACCCCTTTAAAATGAGGATTGGAAGAAAAGAAGGAAAAAAAAGCCCCCAAGCCCCCTGAAGGGGAGTGTTCTTCGCAAGCGAAGCGTCGCAAGCGCCGAGCGGGGAGTTAAGAGTTAAGAGTTCTTCGCAGAGCGCGCTCGGCCCACAGGGACGCTTGACACTTCAAGAGGCTCGCAAGCGCCGAGCGAAGAGTTCTTCGCAGAGCGTGCTCTGCCCATAGCACAAAGAGTATTTTCTTCTTCCGTGACTTTAGATGTTCATCATCAGAAACGCCGAAACACCTGGCGGATGTCTCGGCGAATGATGTGCTTCATATTGAGCCCACGCTTGATGCAACGGCGGAAGTCTTTCTTGAAGCGGTTGGAAAGTGATATCGTGTAAGCCATAGCTAAAGACCCATTTCCTTATAAAAGTCCTTTAGCGAGTCATAATGATATACTCTGCCGTGCTTCACGTCGTCCATGGCCTCGCGGTAACCCGCAGTCTTCGTGATGTCGAACTGCTTCTGCTTCTTCACTGCTGTCACACCTTTCAGCATACTGATGGCCTTCTTGATGTCGTTCCTTCGCAGAGCGCGCTCTGCCCATAGCACAAAGAGTCTTTTCTTCTTCCGTGACTTTAGATGTTCATCATCTTATTCTCCCAGAGCCTCCTTGGTGCCAAAGTCGCTCCAGGGGGCTGTTGTGCTGTAGGCATCAAGCGACTGGGAGGGAACATGAAGAGTGGCCGAAGAAACGGGGAATCCCGTAAAAGGACCATTTCCCTCGGTGGAAGGCGGATTCACGGCATAACAATAGACGTGCTCGATGGCGCTGGCATAGAATGCTCCTTCGCCGATGCTCGTCACACTGCTGCCAATGCTGACGGAGTTCAGGTTGCGGCACACAGAGAACGCATAGCCGCCGATGCTCTTCACGCCGTCGGGGATGGACACATCGACGAGGCTGCTGCAGCCGTAGAACGCATCGTTGCCGATGGCGGTCACGGTGCCGGGGATGGTGATGGCGACCAGACTGCTGCAACGGTTGAACGCTCCAAATCCGATGCTCGTCACGCCCCAGGGGATGTTCATCGTGGTCATGCCGCTGCAACCATAGAACGCGTAGCTGCCTATGCCCGTCACCTCGTCACCTAAGATATACTCTGCAACCTGTGTGCCGAAGATGTTGGCTAAAGAGTTGGTGCTGTAATAGCCCTGCGAAGCTATGGCGTTGCTATTGATGGTGACTGTGGCAAGGCGTTCACAGCCATTGAACGCATAGCCGCCGATGCTGGTCACACCGCTCGGGATGGTGACAGAGGTCAGACCTGTACAGCCATTGAACGCATAGCCTCCGATTTCCGTCACGCTGCTTGGGAGATGGAGAGAGGTCAGGCCTGTGCAACCGTTGAACGCCCAATCGCCGATGGTGGTCACGCTGCCGGGGATGGTGGTGTTCTTGCAGCCGGCCAACAATGTTGACTCTGAGATAATGGCATTGCAGTTGTCGCGGGAGTCATATCTGGGATTGTCCTTTTCCACTGAAATGGAAGTCAGGCCGCTGCAGCCCCTGAAGGCGCCCTCGCCAAGGATTGTGACACTGCTCGGAAGGACCACGGAGGTCAGGCTGCGACAATTGGAGAACGCGTAATCACCGATTCTCGTCACGCTGGCGGGAATGGTCAGCGACGCCAGGCTGCGGCAGCCCTCGAACGCATAGCGTCCGATGCCGGTCACGTCGCCCTGAATGTCCACTGAGGTCAAGCCGCTGCAATCGAAAAACGCACTCTCGTCGATGTTCGTCACGGTGGCGGGAATGGTGACTGAGGTGAGGGCGGTGCAGCCTCTGAAAGCATTTTCGCCAATGTCCGTCACGTGTAACGTGCGCCCAAGATAATTCAAGGTAGAGATGATGACAGCTGCGCCACTAAGGTATGCTTTATTGTAGCCGGAAACAACTAAATAGTCATTCTCAACCGTATATTTGATGTTGTCGATATAGTAGATGCTGGAAGTGATCTGCTGAAAGCTGTGATTGCCGTCAGCCTTACCCTTGCTATCTACGGTGACGACAAAGAGAGAGCCTTTGCCGCTCTCGCTGCTCCCGGACTCTTGTCCGCCTGCCTCCTGCTCGGTCTGCGAGGGGTCGGCATCATCGTCTTCCTTGCTGCACGAAGCAACGCTTAACACCATGAATCCCAGCAATATAGCCAAAAATGATATTTGCAAATAGTTCTTCATCGGTTTGTCTTCTTTATGTTTTCTGCTGCAAAGGTACAGTTTTTTAATGAAGAAGGAAAAGAAAGAGGAAAAAAATAAGGCGCACAAGCCAGTGTTGAGAGTTGAGAGTTTAGAGTTGAGAGTCAGTTGAAAGTTGAGAGTTGAGAGTTAAGGCCCCCAAGCCCCCTAAAGGGGAGAGTAAAGAGTTGAGAGTCGAGAGTTGATAGTTGAGAGTCAGTTGAGAGTTGAAAGTTGAGAGTTGAGGCCCCCAAGCCCCCTAAAGGGGAGTGTTGGGAGGGGGAAGTTAATAGTTAATAGTTAAAAGTTAATAGTTAATAGTTGAGAGTTCTTCGCAGAGCGCGCTCGGCCCACAGGGACGCTTGACACTTCAAGAGGCTCGCAAGAGCCGAGCGGAGAGTGGAGAGCCTGAGCTCTAAGAAGTATTTTTATTTATCAAGAATTAGAGAATTAATCTCATTTTACAATACTCTACAAATGAATTGATGAGAATGAATAGAATGTCTTTTGCTTCGCAAAAGCTAGTAAATTCTCTAATTCTCAAATTCTTGATAACAATTAAATTACTCTGATGCGAACTCTCTCTCTCGAAAGCCGTGAAGCCTTTCGCTAAAAATCCGTGGAATCTGTGTCATCCGTGTTCGAAAAAACTCTCTCTCGAAAGCCGCGAAGCCTTTCGCTCAATTTGTGTAATTCGAAAAAATTGAATTCTATCGACCGGCCATACAATTCGTGAAATTCGTGTAATTCGTGTTCGAAAAAAAATCCGCGTAATCTGTGCAATCTGTGGTGCAAAAATCATTCGTGCAATTCGTGTTCGAAAAGACTCTCTCTCGAAAGCCGTGAAGCCTTTCGCTTAAAATCCGTGTCAATCCGCATCATCCGTGTTCGAAAAAGATGTTCAATCTGTGGTGGAAAATTAATTCGCTTAATTCGCTTAATTAGCCGTTAAAATTCTCCGTTATGATTATCCGTTATGATTATCCGTTTAGCGGTTGGTGTTTTTGTCGGCGAATTGTACGAATTGTGCGAATTGAGCGAAGAGTGGAGAGTGGAGAGTGGAGGGGCTAAAAGCGGTAGCTGAGGCCTGCCAGGGCAGCGGAGCGGCGGCCGTAGAACATGTCATGCCACTGAGCCAGCAGACGCCAGCGGTCGCCCCACCCTTTCTCCACCTGCAGAGAACCGTAGCAAGCTGTGTCGTCGGCCACCAGACGGCGGGGTGCCTTGTCGGAGAACCAGATGAGCTTACCGCTCAGCTGCCATTGGCGGCGAAGAGCTACGGTGGGCACGAGACGGATGTCGGCATAGGTGACGCGCGACAGCCCAGGCGCACGGTAGGACACGACATTGAAGCCGCCGGTGAGAGAGAGGATGCCCGACCGATGGCGGGCGGAAGCGCCGAGTGTCCAATAGTCCTCGCGGGCACTGGTGTGGTAGAAGCTGCCATCGAGCTGACCCGTGAGACGCGGACGGCTGTAGGCATAGACGAAGTTGTACTGGTCCATCCGCGTCTCCTCCAAATCGGGATTGCCGCTGCGCAACACGCCGCCGATGGTGGGCCATGCCTCGGGGAAGACCGCCAGCGAGGCGGGGTTGCGGAACTTGCGGTAGTAGCCTATCTGCACCTGATGATGCCGATGCACCCAGCCGGCGCTGGCCTGCAGGTGGTTGCGGGCATCGTTCTTGGTCCAGTTCTCGGCACGCCCACGCTGGTCATAGTGGTAGAGCATCAGGCGGTCGCCCAGCATCAGGCGCCACGGCCCCACATCGTAATGGAACTGGGCATAGAGGTCGTTGTTCATCACGCGGTACTCGCTCTCCTCGTTGAAGAGGCCGCCCAGCACAGGGGTTTGCTCGATGCCGTACTTGGTGATCTCGAGGTCGCCCTCGTAGCCGGCCATCAACGTGAGGTTGGGCACGAAGAGAGGTGTCACCACCTCAGCCAACCAAATGGGGGTGTTGGACGTGGAGGCTACCTTGCGGAACTGCTTCCGGTCGGCATCGTAGGTGTCAGACGGCGCATTATCGTGAATCCAGGAGACGAGCAGCTGCAACTCGGTTCCTTCCTGGTTAAAGACATGGAAATAGCGCAGGCGGGCCAGCATGGATTCGCGGCGGTCGTGCTGCGTGATATCATTCTCGCGGGACTTGCTGACGCCCGACGTCTGGCCGAAATTCACGAGGATGCGGTCGCGCTCTGAAAGATGGTGCGTCAGCCGGAAATGGAGGGAACCCGAGCGGTCGTTGAGGTCGGAGAACTCCGACTGCGAGTAGGTCATACCCGTCCAGAAATCGGTATATCGGCCACTATAGCGCAGCTGTGCCGAAGGGGCGAACAGCTCGTCGGTGGCCCCCTGAACAGATGCCAGGCCGCGAATGCCTGCTTCGGCAGCATCTACAAAATTCACGTCGATGACGCGGCCGTCGCCGGTGCGGCCCTTGGCCACGCCGGAATTATCGACAATCTGCACAAGAGTGATGTCCTTGGCCTTGAGCTGGGTGAGCAGCAGTCGGGTGTCGCCCTGGAGCGGCACGTTGTCCATTCGCAGCTGATAGCTGTCGAAATGTTCATCGCCTGCCAGGTAATCTGCGAAGCCTGCCGCCATCAGGTCGGGGCACATCTCCAGCACGTCGAGCAGCGTCTCCTCGCCCTGAAGTTCCATGCGCTGGGGGTAGATCAGCGTGCGGTCGCCACGGAACTCCACCACAGGGAGTGCTGTGGATGACGCTTCCTCCGCCAGGGTCGGCGACAAGGGAAGCGATGCCAGCAGAATGAGTGTCAGAACAAAGGAAAGGCTCTTGCTGCTCATGAGAGATAGGGATTATGAACGTGCTCTTGGGCGGCTGTGGTTGAGGGGCCGTGGCCAGGGTAGATGACGGTCTCCGGCGGCAACATACGCAGGAGCCGCTTGAGAGCGCTGATGAGGTCCCAAAGGCTACCTCCCGGAAAGTCTGTGCGACCGATGTTCCACTGAAAGAGGCTGTCACCGGAGAAGAGCACGTTCTCCTCGGCACAGTAGAAACAGACGCCACCCGGCGTATGGCCCGGGCATGGGATGACGGTGAGGCGGTGGTTGCCGAAGGAGATGACGGACTCTTCGGTCAGCCACTCGCCAGCCGGGCTGGTGGCGAACTTGAGCGCATGACCGCCGAGGATGGCGCGCATCTGCCCATCAACATCATCGAAGAGTGGCCGGTCAGCGATGTGACAGCGGGCTGCCAGACCGTAATGCTCGTAGATGAAGCCTGCACCGAAGAGATGGTCGAAATGGGCGTGGGTGAGCAGATGGGCCACGGGAAGCAGCTCATGCTCCTGGATATAATCAGCGATTTTCTTCTGCTCCGCGGGATATAATGCGCCGCAGTCGATGATGACGGCTTCGCGCGTCTCGTCGCTGACGACGTAGCAATTCTCGCTGAGTGGATTGACACAAAAGGGAGTGATAGTCACGATGAGTGATGTGATTTACAGTTGAACATAGACCACCTGCTTGGTCGAGAAATACTCCTCTGCAAAGAAGTCGGACAAGGGGGTGATGATCTTCTCCCGCTTGACAGCACCGGCCTCATGCTGAAGCTCCCCGCCCTTGAGCGCTATGAGTCCGTTGGGCAGGGCGTTCTGCTGACGCTGTGAGATGTGCGGCTGGGAGATCTTCACGAGGTCGGCCAACGGCATGACAGCGCGCGAGACAACGAAATCGAACCTTGCGGGCTGGAGGCCCTCAGCGGGCTCGGGGGCCTCGCCTTTCTTCAGCTTCTTGGGACTCTTCACATAGCGGACCTCCTCGGCACGGGCGTGTTGGGTGGTGACATTGGTCAAGCCCAAAGCGCTGATGACCTCATTGCACACGCGAATCTTCTTGCCGATGCTATCGACAAGGCGGAACTGCACCTCGGGGAAGAGGATGGCCAAGGGAATGCCCGGGAAGCCGCCTCCCGTGCCGAGGTCCATCACGCGGGTGCCCGGACGGAAGCTGATAATCTCTGCAATGCCAAGGCTGTGCAGCACGTGGTGCTCGTAGAGGTTGTCGATGTCCTTCCGGCTGATGACGTTGATTTTGGCGTTCCAGTCGTGGTACAGGGCATCCAAGGCGGTGAAGTGCTCACGCTGCTCTGCAGTGAGATCGGGGAAATACTTGAAAACAGACTCTCCCACCGTCATTCCTGGGGAGGGAGTTGAAAGTATTTGACTGTTGGTGTTATTGTCCATCATATTTTTTTAATTGAGAGTGATACGCTTTGCTGGTCCGAGCAGGATAGCGCACAAGGCACACGCGCCCATGACAAAAGGATAGTACAAATAAGGAATAATCTCCACGGGGCTGACGGCAGCCAGCGAAGCCGCCATGAGCAGCTGTGCGCCATACGGAATCATCGACTGCGCCAGACAGGAAAAGGTGTCGAGCAGGCTGGCGCTCCTGCGCGGGTCAACGCCGTAGCGCTCTGCGATCTCGCGGGCGATGGGGCCCATGGTGAGGATGGCCACGGTGTTGTTGGCCGTGCAGAAATCAGTGAACATGACCAGACCGCCAATCGTCAGCTCGGCACCTCGACGCCCGTGAATCAGGCGTGTGAGCACCCGGACGATGAAACTGATGCCGCCGCCGTGGCGGATGAGGGACATCACGCCGCCCGCCAGCATCGTCACGACAATGAGCTCGCCCATGCCAAGGATGCCATCGCCCATGGCGCCCAGCCAACCATAGAAATCATAGCTGCCGTGGAGAAAGCCGACGACACCGCTGAGAATGATGCCCACGAGCAACACCACCAGCACGTCGAGCCCCGCAATGGCTGTCACCAACACAACGACATAGGGCAGCACCTTCCACACATCCACGCTGGCGATGTCTTGTGGAGCGTGCATTTGGCTTCCCATGAACATATAGAGCAACAGCACCATAGCCGCAGCAGGAATGACGATGCGCGAGTTGACGCGGAACTTGTCACTCATCTTGCAGCCTTGCGTGCGAGTGGCCATGATGGTGGTGTCGGAGATAAAACTCAGGTTGTCGCCGAAGAAAGCGCCGCCCACAACAATACCCACAATCAGGGGAACGGAAGTGCCCGTGGCTGTGGCTATGCCCGCTGCGATTGGGGTCAGAGCCACGACAGTGCCCACGCTTGTGCCGATGCTCAGAGAAATGAAACATGCAGCTATGAAGAGCCCGGACATCAGCAAGTTATCGGGTAGCACTTGAAGCGTCAGTTGAATTGTAGCATCCACCGCGCCCATCGCCTTTGCCGATGCCGCGAAAGCGCCCGCAAGGATGAAGATCCAAATCATCAGCAGCACATCGGGATGGCCGGCGCCCTCGGAGAACAGCGTCAGTCGCTCACGCAAAGACTTGCCGGTTGTGATGCACACGGCATAGATGCTGGTCAGTAAGAAAGCCACACTGATGGGCACCCGGTAGAAATCGCCCGCCACGAGGCTGGCTACGACATACACAACCAGGAACACCAAAAGCGGGCTCAAAGACAGTAAACCTTTCTTCATGGCGCAAAAGTACAAAAAAAATACGATAGCATTCTCTATTCTTCATTAAAAAAGTTGTACCTTTGCCACCGTGAATGTAAAAACAAAACGAGCGACAGCATCAAGATTGTTGTTGGCAGTGCTACTGCCGACACATTTCTAAAACACATTCCACAGAATGAAAAGAGTCTTTTTTATTCTGCCATTGTTGGGTTTATACTTGACTGTGGCAGCACAAGATAGCATATATGTCCGGCAACACAACCACGCCGACGACTCGGCAGACGTCTTCTACCGTCACATGCAGCTGAACGAAGTGGTTGTGACAGGCGTGGCCGGCGCTACAAAACTGAAACACTCCACGGCGCCCATCAGCATCGTCAGCGCCAAAGAGCTACGCTCGGTGGCCTCCACGAACAGCATTGACGCCATAGCCCACCAGCCGGGCATGAGCCAGCTGACCACAGGCAGCGGAATCTCGAAACCCATCATCCGCGGATTGGGCTACAACCGCGTCGTGGTGATGAGCGAAGGCGTGCGCCAGGAGGGACAGCAGTGGGGCGACGAGCACGGCGTGGAAGTTGACGGCGACGGCGTGGGCAGCGTCGAGATCTTGAAAGGACCCGCCTCGCTGATGTACGGCTCCGATGCGATGGCAGGGGTCGTCATCCTTCACAGTCAGCCCATTCCCGCCGAGGGTGAGCTGCGAGGCAGCGCCGCCACGGAATACCAGACAAACAACGGGCTGCTGGGCTACTCGCTCAACATGGGCGGCAACCGGCAGGGCTTCGTATGGGATGCCCGCTGGAGCGGAAAGATGGCTCACGCCTACAAGAACAAGTACGACGGCTACGTGCCCGGCTCACAGTTCAAGGAGATGGCAGGCCGACTGCTGCTGGGTGTGCAGAAGCTATGGGGCTACTCGCGCCTGACAGGAACCGTCTATCACCAGACGCCAGGCATCATCGAGGGCGAACGGGACCCACTGACGGGACAGCTGACACACGAGGACGGATGGCGAGGGCACAGCTACAGCAAGTGGCTGCCTTTCCAACAAGTGAAACACTACAAACTCGTCTGGGATAATGCCCTGAACCTGCCCCATGGCCAGCTGAAAGCCATCGTAGGCTACCAGCAGAACCGCCGCCAGGAGTTTGAGGACAACGAGGAGGAGCCCGCCCTCGATTTCAAGTTGCACACCCTGACTTACGACCTCCGCTACCTGACCCACGAATTCAGCGGCTGGAAGCTGTCGTCGGGTCTGCAAGGGATGTGGCAGCAGTCGCTGAACCTGGGGGAGGAATTTCTCATCCCAGCCTACAAGCTCTTTGACATAGGGTTCTATGCAACTGTCAGCAAACAGCAGAATCGATGGACACTGAACGGAGGCTTACGACTGGACCGCCGTCATTTGAGAGGCGACGCGCTTGAGGACGACGGGGTGATGCGCTTCACCGGCTTCAGCCGCAACTTCAACGGCGTGACAGGCAGTGTGGGGGCTGTTTGCAACATCAGTGACCACTTGAACCTGCGCTTAAACGTGGCCCGCGGTTTCCGCACCCCCAACATGAGCGAGCTGGGCTCAAACGGTTCGCATGAAGGAGCCCTACGCTATGAGATAGGCAACAGACAACTGAAACCCGAATATAGCCTGCAGGCAGACCTGGGAATCGACTTCACATCACGTTATCTTTCGGCTCAACTGGCTCTCTTTGCCAACCATATTGACAACTATATCTTCCTGAAAGGCGAAGGGCGCGAGATTGATGACCAGCCAGCCTACAGTTACACACAAGGGAACGCACGCCTGCTCGGCTTCGAGACGGGGATTGATTTCCACCCCATCCACTCGCTGCATTTCGAGAACACATTCTCATTCGTGGATGCCCGGCTCTTAGACCAGCCCAAGGAAACAAGATACCTGCCCTATACGCCGGCACCCCGTTGGACATCAGAGCTGAAATGGGAACTGCTGCACCACAGCCACCCCACGATGGGCTCGCACGCGCGACACGTCCACCATGCGAAAGGTTTCTCCGCCGACAACCTCTATGTTGCGACGGGAGTGGAATGCTATCTCAGACAAAACCACGTCTATGGCGTTGACGACACAGAGACGGCCACACCCGGCTACACACTGCTGAACCTCTCGGCAGGCGCAGACCTGACATGGAGAGGCAAGAAAGTGGCGGAGCTCTATGTCACCGCAGACAACCTGCTGAACAAGGCTTACCAGAATCATCTTAGCCGACTGAAATACGCCGACCTCAACAACGTCACCGGCCGGATGGGTATTTATAACATGGGACGCAACATCACCATCAAGCTTGTTGTGCCGATAAGCCATACTTCTTATTGAACTAAAAACGGGAAGAACAAAAAAACATCCCTGCTTGCTGATGCTTGCAGGGATGTTTGCTGTCAGGGTGACTAGTGGGACTCGAACCCACGACATTCAGAACCACAATCTGACGCTCTAACCAACTGAACTATAGTCACCATGTTGGATAGCGCTCCAGCCTTATCGGCTTTTGCGGCGGCAAAGGTAGTGCTTTCCGTCGAAACCGCCAAACTTTTCCTCAATTATTTCCGATTTTTCTTCATTGAACAAAGGCTTCACGGGCGAAAGAGCCGCACCAAGGAGAATTTTCGAGGATTATTTGGCCGTTCCAAGGCAAAGCCTTATCTTTGCAGCAAATTACAAATAGGCAAATCCTGTAATCAAACAAATGGCAAAGATTGTAACTTTAGGCGAAATCATGCTTCGCCTCTCGCCGCAAGGCAATGACAGATTTATCCAAAGTGAGAGCTTCCGCATTATCCCCGGTGGTGGCGAAGCCAATGTAGCCATCTCGCTGGCTAACTATGGACACGAGGCCTACTTCGTCTCGAAGCTCCCCAAGCACGAGATTGGGCAGATTGCCGTGAACGCATTGCGTCGTTACGGCGTTGACACACGCTTTGTAGCCCGTGGCGGCGACCGCGTGGGATTGTACTATGCTGAGACGGGAGCCTCCATGCGCCCCTCGAAGGTCATCTACGACCGTGCCCACAGCTCCATTGCCGAGGCCGTGCCCGCTGACTTCGATTTTGATGCCATCATGGAAGGCGCCGACTGGTTCCACTGGAGCGGCATCACGCCTGCCATCAGTGACAAGGCTGCAGAACTGACCCGCCTGGCCTGCGAGGCCGCCAAGCGTCACGGCGTCACGGTGAGCGTAGATCTGAACTTCCGCAAGAAACTGTGGACGAGCGAGAAAGCCATAAGCATCATGCGCCCCCTGATGAAGTACGTGGACGTATGCATCGGCAACGAGGAGGACGCTGAGCTGTGCCTCGGCTTCAAGCCCGATGCCGACGTAGAGGGCGGCAAGACCGATGCTGCCGGCTATGAAGGTATCTTCCGTCAGATGCGTGAGGAGTTCGGATTCAAATATGTCGTATCTACCCTTCGCGAGAGCTTCTCGGCTACACACAACGGCTGGAAGGCTCTGATCTTCGACGGCAAGGAGTTCTACCAGAGCAAGCGCTACGACATAGACCCCATCATCGACCGCGTGGGCGGTGGCGACAGTTTCTCCGGCGGCCTCATTCACGGCCTGCTGACAAAGGGCACGCAAGGCGAGGCCCTCGAATTTGCAGTGGCTGCCAGCGCCCTGAAGCACACCATCAACGGCGACTTCAACCTGGTGAGCGTCGAGGAAGTGGAAGCGCTTGCCGGCGGAAATGCCAACGGACGCGTTCAAAGATAGCACAAATTATTCATCAATTAAACAGGTTATTCCCCAAACCTTTATGGCAAAATTCGATAAATTAGCAGTCTTAAAGAAGATTGGTGAAACGGGAATGGTTCCCGTGTTCTATCACAAGGATGCTGAGGTGGCCAAGAAAGTCATCAAGGCTTGTTACGAAGGCGGTGTTCGCGCCTTTGAGTTCACGAACCGCGGCGATTTCGCACAGGAGGTGTTTGCCGAGTGCGTGAAGTTCGCAGCCAAGGAATGTCCCGAGTTGGCGCTGGGCATCGGCAGCGTTGTGGATGCTCCCACCGCTGCGATGTATCTGCAACTGGGCGCGTGCTTCGTCGTTGGTCCGCTGTTCAACCCCGAGATTGCGCCCGTGTGCAACCGCAGGCTCGTCCCCTATTGCCCCGGCTGCGGCAGCGTCAGCGAGATCGGCAAGGCACAGGAGCTGGGCTGCGACCTGACGAAACTCTTCCCGGGCGACGTCTATGGCCCGAACATGGTCAAAGGCCTGATGGCACCGATGCCCTGGTCGAAGATTATGGTCACTGGCGGCGTGTCGCCCGACGAGGAGAACCTCAAGAGCTGGTTCAAGGCCGGTGTCTATTGCGTAGGCATGGGCTCAAAGCTGTTCCCCAAGGACAAAGTGGCTGCGGAGGACTGGCAATACGTGACCGACAAGTGCCGCGAGTGCCTGGACATCATCAAGCGCGCCCGCGCATAAAGCCAACATAATGCCAACAGACAAGCGTGCTTAGCCCCAACAGGCAAGCACGCTTCACCTCAAACGAACAAGAAATGAGAAAACATTTTTTTCAGAAAGCCCTATTTGCAGGGGCCGTTTTAGCAACAACCCTGTACGGCAGTTTGCTGACGAGCTGCCAATGGTTCAAGGGCGGCGATGGCGAAAACACCGACAGTATTGCCTGTGACACGATAGCCTGGAAGGCCGTGGTGTTTGAGGACAGCATCACCATCAACGACGCTCACGCCTTCCAGAGAATGAACATTGATTTCCCCGTCATCACAGACAGCACCGATGTTGACGCGGGCACGCTGAGCGCAATTGCTTGGATTCGCGACTTGCTGCCTGACAACAGCTATCCCAGCTGGGAGAACGGGACACATCTCGAGACCAGTGTCCTGCCGAGACTCGGCGACAGAGCCGAAGGGGCTGCTGCCTATGTGGAAGCCTGCGCACGCCAAGGCTTGGACAGTATGGCCGTAGCTGTGAAGAGCGGTGCCGAGGAAGGCTTCGAGACTACCTATGAGAACGGGCTTTACATCTCCTTCACCGAGCAGACCGACAACTATCTCACACTCACCCTGGGCTTAGACGTCTATACCGGCGGAGCTCACGGAGCTTGGGTCTCCGAGAGTGCCACCTTCAACAAACAGAGCGGCAAGCGCCTGGAGTGGAGCATGTTCGACCAGACAAAGAAGGCCGAGCTGCAGGCACTGCTCATCAAGGGCGTGAAATCTTATTTCAACGCGTTTGCCGAAGACTCGGTGATGACCGACGAACAGCTCTATGAGCACCTGCTGCTCTTCGATGACCCGGAAACGCCGGAGAACGAAGGCACGACACTGCCGATGCCCAAGACAGCGCCTGCCATCATCGGCGGTGAGCTCAGCGTCATCTACCAGCAGTATGAGATAGCCGCCTACGCTTGCGGACTGCCCTCGTTCACGCTCACGATGGAAGAGGTGCGCCCACTCCTGAACGCTGAGGGACGAGCTTTCTTCGGACTTGAATAAGGCGCACCCGCCACTCTTTAAGCACAACACGAATCAAAGATGCGTAAAACACTGACTATATGTTTGTTAATTTTCTTCTGCACAAGCCTTTCTGCGCAGAAGAATTTACGCATCGACGGTGACTTGTTGGCTCATGATGTGCAGCGAACCGGAACGATTCCCCCAGCGCTGCAAGAGTTGTTGCGCGGTCGCCAACTGACAGCCGAAGCCCCTACCCCATCCCAACGGCGACAACGCTCACGGGCAAGCTATCTCCAGCAAGCCAGGCAGGCTCCAGCCATCCAGCCCGTGGCACCGCTGCTGCACTCCATCCGCGGACAGGAGGAGCCCTACAACAGCCTCTGCCCTCGCTGGACATACTCCGACGGCACGACGAGCGAGGCGCACTGCCTCTCAGGCTGCGTGGCGACCAGCATCGAACAGGTGCTGGCCTACTATCGCTACCCCGAAGCCCTCTGCGACGACCTTGCAGGTTGGGAAACAGAAAACTACACCATCGCAGATCTTCCCAAAGGCACCCGGTTTGATTGGGACAACTACCTGCTGGACTACCGCGACGGATGGACCGAGGCACAAGGTATGGCTATTGCGCTGCCCTCGCTGGCTGCGGGAATGGCTGTGCACATGAATTATGGTCTGGGGTCGTCGGGCGCCAGCGCCGACAGAGCCGTGGTGCCCCTGAAGCAAGCCTTCGGCTACGGTATGGTGCGCCACTATGAGCGGCTGCTCTACCCGCCCGAGCGTTGGCACGCGATGCTCCAGTACGAGCTCCAAAACGGGCGCCCAATAGCTTACACCGGTCATAACATGGCCATGAGCGGTCACGCCTTCAACATCGACGGCGTAGATGCCCAAGGCTACTACCACGTCAACTGGGGCTACGACGGCCATTACGACGGCTGGTACGACCTCGACCGCCTGAATCCGTGGGAGCCTGAAGACTACGACGCCACGGGCATAGCCCAAGGATTCTTCTGCAACCAAGGCGCCCTGTTCATGCACCCGTCGGCAGAGGCCAAGCCGCTGGAGCCCGATTCACTCAAGATTGACGAATTGGGCATCGTCCTTCGGAGCGTCCACTATCTGCGCCCACCTGACACCCATGCCTACACCATTGCCGACTTCGACTTCGAGAACACCAGCACGGAAGAGGTCACATACACCTATGAGGTGATGACCTATCTCCCCACCGATGAGGACATATTCGTCCAGGCCGACTATGTGGGCCTTGCCGCCATTACGCTGCCCCCCGGCGAGAGCCGCACCCAACGCATCTACCTGCAGTTCCACGAAAGCGGCAACCGTCTGTTAGGAATCTCCCACGACGATGTGACGATCCCCTTCTCAGAGCCCGTGCAGATAGCCGTGGGGACCGCTCCCAAACTCAAGTGGGGCGAGCTGGAGACCACCGTTGAACCCAGCGACGACGACGCGTTCACAGCCACTTTCACACTGCCTGTCATGAACCAGGCGTCAGCCGGCTATGCGGGCAACCTCGTGACTTTCTGCCTGTATGCCGATGGCGATGAGAACGAGGACCTGCGCCATTACCGCGTCCTGAACACAGCGGCCGGCAGTCAGGAAACCCTCACCGTGGCCTTCAGTCACCTGCAGCCCGACTCCCATTACACGCTGCTCGTGCGCTGTCCCTGGCCCGTGCAGGCGCAGACCGATTTCCGAACCCCCATAGCTACAGGCATCCAAGCACCAGCAGCCCAAGCCGCGGATGCCGCCCGCTATGACCTAAGCGGACGCCGCACCACAGCCACCCACGGACTGCTCATAGAGAACGGCCGCAAGCGCCTGATTCCCAAGCAGCCATAACACTCCCCTTCCCCGATTATGTGGAAAGCCATCATTGACAAATACTATTCCGACAACGAGCCGTTGCGGCAGATTCTGCTCACCCACAGCCGCAGCGTGGCTGACATGGCAATAGCGGTGGCACGCCGACACCCCGAGCTGGGCGCCGATGAGGATTTCCTCTTTGAAGCCGCGATGCTCCACGACATCGGCGTGTTCAAAACCGACGCTCCCGGCATCCAATGTTTCGGGGATGAGCCCTATATCCGCCATGGCTGGCTGGGCGGCCAGCTGTTGCGCCAGGAAGGTCTGCCGCGCCACGCCCGCGTTGCCGAGCGACATACAGGTACGGGCCTCACGCGCGAGGCCATCATCCGTCAGGCGCTGCCCCTGCCCCTTGAGGACTTCTCCCCCGAGACCATTGAAGAGCAGATCATCTGCTATGCCGACAAGTACTTTTCCAAGAGCCATCTGGAGCGTGTCCGGACACCCGAGCAGGTGCTGCAAAGCCTGGAAAAGTTTGGCCGTGAAAGCGTGGAGCGCATGAAAGCGTGGCAGCTGCGTTTTGGCTGGTGAACAGTCCCAAAAGGCATCAAAAAGGTATCAAAAAGGCTTTCAAAACCGAAATAACGTTCATTTTTCTTGCGAATGAGCGCGAGTTGCACTATTTTTGCACGGATTTTCTTGCGTGTGCCCTTGCGTGCGCGCAGTAATGCTTGTGATTAGACGACATCTCACGCTATATTTTGCGGCCACTTTCATTGGCTTTCTGATGGCTTCGGCGGCCACCCCCTGGGTGAGCTTTCCCAAGTCATGGGCAGCTGTGACCAAGGACACCGTCAGTGAGGTGCAGCCATCCCATCCAACCCGCCTGTCATCCCGCAGGGCAGCAGGCCTCGTCAACAGGGGCGACACCGTCCTTGGTGCAGACACCGTCAGCGAGAACGCCGGCGATACGCTGACAGCCGGTGACAGCCTTTCAGCAATCCCTGCCGACTCCACAGCCCTTGCAGACAGCCTCGGGACAAGCCTCGAAGACAGTCTCAGAACCACACTTGCCGACAGCCTCAGGCCGTCAGGCATCGCCTTTCCCGACAGTGTCGAGGCCGACACGGCTCGCTATATCATCGTCAAGGGCGACACGGTCTATTTGGGCAAGGGCGGCCACACAGGTATTGACACGCTGGCCATCGACTCCAGCAAGCAGAGCAAGAGCGCCCTGGATGCACCCGTGGACTTCGTGGCCCAGGACTCCGTGACCTTTGACTACGTGGCCAATCGCGTAAACTTCTACGGCGAGGCCAACGTGAAATACCAGAACCTGGAGCTCTCCTCAGACCTCATCACGATGAGCGTCGATAGCAGCATCGTTCACGCCCTGGGGCGCAAGGACTCGACGGGTAAAGTTGTTGCCCCTCCCCTCTTCAAGCAGGGCGACGATGAGTACGAGCCCGACCAGATTGCCTATAATTTCAAGACCCGGAAAGCATTCATCAACAACGTGTTTACGCAGCAGGGCGAAGGCTTCATGATCAGCCAGGACAGCAAGCGCGACTCCTCGGGGACTATGTATGTGGCTCATGCCAAGTACACCACGTGCGATGCCAAGCACCCTCACTTCTACCTCGCTCTTACGCGCGCCAAAGTGCGCCCGGGCAAGGACGTCGTCTTCGGCCCCGCCTACCTGGTTGTCGAGGACGTTCCCCTTCCGCTTGCGATTCCCTATGGCTTCTTCCCCTTCTCCAGCAAGTACTCCAGCGGTATCATCATGCCCACCTACGGCGACGAGTCCATCCGCGGTTTCTACCTCCGCGACGGCGGTTACTACTTTGCCATCAGCGACCATATCGACCTGAAGGTTCTCGGCGAAATCTACACCAAGGGCTCCTGGGGCCTCTCCGGCTACAGCAACTACCGCAAGCGCTACCGCTACAACGGGTCCATGAACTTTGCCTACCAGCACACCGTGGAGGGCGAGAAGAATATGCCCGACTATTCCGTTGCCAAGAGTTTCCGCTTCCAGTGGAGCCACCGTCAGGATGCCAAGGCGCACCCGTCGCAGACCTTCTCAGCGAGCGTCAACTTCGCCACATCGAGCTTCGAGCGTAACAACCTAACCTCGATGTACAACCCCCAGAGCTACACCCAGAGCACGCGCACATCATCTATCTCCTTCAGCAAGTCGTTCGCCGACATCGGGCTGACCATCTCCACGACGATGAACCTCTCCCAGAACCTGCGCGACTCCAGCATCTCTATGACGCTCCCCTCGCTGAACGTCTCGCTTGCCCGCTTCAATCCCTTCAAGCGCAAGAAGATGGTCGGCAACGAACGATGGTACGAGAAGATTGCCATGAGCTACACCGGCACGTTCTCCAACAGCATCTCAACCAAGGAGGACAAGCTCCTGCACTCAAATCTCATCCGCGACTGGCGCAACGGCATCCGGCACAGCATACCCATCAGCGCATCCTTCTCGCTGTTCAACTACATCAACATCACGCCGCAGATCAACTTCACCGACCGTATGTATGCGTACAAAACCAATCGATCGTGGGATCAGGAGAAGCAGCGTGAGGTGCGGGACACGGTGTTCGGTTTCTACAATGTCTATGACTACAACATGAGCATCTCGGCCTCCACGAAGCTCTATGGTATGTATCGTCCCCTCTTCGGCAAGAAGATAGCCGCCGTGCGACATGTCTTCACGCCCTCCGTGGGTTTCAGTTACTCACCCGACTTCAGCGCCTCCCGCTACGGCTACTACGACTCCTACGTGAAAACCGATTCCAAAGGCAACGTTTCCACCGTCAACTACTCCCCTTACCAGGGTTCGCTCTACGGCGTTCCCGGACAAGGCATGACCGGCAGCCTCTCAATGGATGTCTCCAACAACCTCGAGATGAAGATCCGCACCGACAAGGACTCTACGGGCTACAAGAAACTCAGCCTCATCGACGAGCTCGGCGCATCCATGAGCTATAACTTCGCGGCCAAAACAAAGCCTTGGAGCGACCTGAACATGCGCCTACGCCTCAAGCTGAGCAAGAACTATACCTTCTCCATGAATGCTGTCTTCGCCACCTATGCCTACGAGTTTGACGAGAACGGCAACGTATATGTAGGCGACCGCACCGAGTACAGCTACGGACGCTTCGGTCGCTTCCAAGGCACGAGTCAGAACCTCTCCTATACTTTCAACAACCAGACCTTCAAGAAATGGTTCGGCCGTGGCGAGGACAAGAACGAGAAGGATAAAGACGAGGATGAGGACCTCGACGACGAAGAGGAGGACCGCGACATGAACAACACCAACCTCGACCCGGAACTGACACGCGGACAACGGGGAGCACGGCGACAGACGAAGGAGGGAGAAACCGACGAGGACGGTTACCTCAAGTTCAGCATACCCTGGTCTTTCTCCGTCTCGTACGGTGTCACCATGCGTGAGAATACCGCCGCACCCATCAACCCGCGCAACATGCGCTACCCCTATAAGTTCACCCACACGCTCAACTTCTCGGGCAACGTTCAGATTGCATCAGGCTGGAACATCAGCTGGTCATCGGGCTACGACTTCACATTCAAGAAGATCTCGATGACCACAGCCTCCGTCTCACGCGACCTCCACTGCTTCACCATGTCGTGCAGCATGGTGATTTCGCCCTACACCTCGTACAACTTCCACTTCGCTGCGAACTCATCCACGCTTGCCGACGTACTCAAATGGCGCAAGCAGAGCAGCTACAGCGGCCAGCTCAACTGGTACTGACGCCCCCTATCCGAAGGCCTCAACCAGCGAGTGCAACTGCTGCACGCCCTGGTGATTCACATCCATCGCTTCCACCTCCGCCAGATAGCGCAGTGCCTTTGTCCGCTCGCCCAGGCCGTAGTAGCCCAGCGCCAGCATATATCTGCAGTGTACAGCGTTCCGCCGCTCCAGCGAGTCCTCCCATATCTGCAGGTCGGGCAGAGACACGGCGAAATAGTCCATCACCGGTTTGTCAAAGTAATGCTGCTGTCCGTAGTTCACGAGACGGTAGAAGCGTCCGCGTGCTTCATCCTCGCGGCCCAGTTTCCTCAACGCCAGCCCTTGATAGAATATCTTGTCAGGCTTTGCATCGTTGTAATACATTGCCGCTACAGGCTCCTGCGGACCCTTGGTAGCTTTCTCCCAACACTCCCGCGCATGCGCTGATTCACCTTTCTTATCGTAGGCCATGCCCAGCAGGTAGTAGAAGTCGTTCTCCTGAGCCCCGCACAGCTTGCCCTCTCCCAGATGATGGGGATATTCCAGACAGGCCTCCAACAGTTTGATGGCTCTATTAACATCTTCGCCGGAGCTAACCTGGTTGCTGAGCAGTCTCTTGGCCAGCTCCACACGGCACAGCTGGTATTGCGCCGGCACCTTGCCTTCGCCGCCCTCCCAGGGGTGGAACTTGTGCCCGTCGAGCTTTGCCATCGCCTCTTCATGGCGTCCAAGCTGGTTGAGTAGCGTAATCTCCTCCAGTACCAGGTCGTCGCGCTCTGCAATCAGCGCAGGGTAGCGTTGCAGAAACGCTAAGCGCTCCTCGTGTCCGCGCTGCATAACCTTATACAACTGGTCCAACTCCATCAGCACACGGCTGTCACTCTCGTCCAACCCGAAGGCGCGTTCCATCAGCGCCACCGCCTTCTCCTTATCACCCTCCTTGTTGAACGACGCCAGGGCCAGATTGCGCCACACCGTCGGAAAACGCTCATCCAGCTCCGCAGACAGTTTCCACAGACGGATGGCCTCGTCATACTGCCGCTTGTCATAGAACAGGCAGCCCAGCAGATACGGTGCCTGAGCATCTTTCGCGTCAACCTCTATGGCTCGTTCCAGAGCCAGAATATCCTCCAAGCGGTTTGGGAACGTAGGTTCTCCGCTCGTCGTCGCAACCGACGGCTTGCCGCTCAGCCACGTCTTGTAATAATGAGTCATCGCACTCACGGCACCAGCCCCAATGGCCAAGTCTAACACCTCTATCGCACGTTCCCGCAGGCCTGCCTGGGCGTAGTCTAAAGCCAGTTCATGATAGTTCTGCGCATTCCCGCGCATGAGAGTCGTCAGTCGTTTTGTATCGCCGGCTTCAAAGAGCACACCATAGTTGAAGCGATCCTGCCGCAGGCTCTCTGCTATCAGCGCACGGCACTCGTCCTCGCGACCCATATTCTTCAGTAACGCTGCCTTCAGCGCACGGGCCTTCTGGTTGTGATAGCCGGCCACAATGGCCCGCTCCAACTCCCACAGCGCTTCCTCCCAGCGACCCTGCCACGTCGAGATTTGTGCACAGGCGAAATATGACGCACCCTGCCACGCTCCGTTCCACGTGGCCTTGTAGAACCAGTCGTAAGCCTCACTCAACAGCGCATTGCCAGGAGCGTCATTACCCTGGGCCATACCCTCATACTTCAGGCACAAACCGAGATTGTAAAGCGGCTCACCCCAGTAGGGATTGGGATTGCGCTTCATCAGCACCTTCACGGCCCTGCGCAGGTACGGCTCTGCCTTCGCAAAACGGCCCCGCCGCAAGTACCACAGCCCCAGCTGGTTGTTGCACCGCACATCAAGGGGGTCGCGCCTAAGTGCCTCCTCATAGTAGTCCAGGGCCGACCACGTCGCGTGACGGTACTGTTCCAGATGCAGACCCGTCAGATAAAGTTGCTCCACGGTCTTGCACTCCTCGGGCAACAATGCCGCCTCCGCAGCATCAGGGATGCGGCGGATCTCGTCTGCTTCCGCGTGCCACGACAGCGCCTTCACATAGCGCCCCTTCTGCTCCACCGTCAGCGTCAGCTGGTCGAAAGGAGCACCCTGCGTATCCACTTCTTCTATGAACACAGCCTCCGGAGACAGCGTACGTTCCTCATCATAGAGAACCCTGCCGTCATCGCCCCTCAGAAGAATCCGCACATCCTGCCTGCTCGTCGCCAACACCTTAACGAGAGCTGTACGCCCCTCGCCTTCGGGACTGATGCCTATCACCAAGTCCCTGCTCGCCTGCTTCACAATGCCCACCTCACGATAGGGCATAAAATACTGTGTGAACTCCTTCTCCTCGTATGGCATCAGCCATGAGAAGTCCGGCTGGTTCTCCGTATATACGCCGGCCATCAGCTCTATGTATGGACCATCATCATCAGTCAGGTTACGGTCCCAGGCACGGCCGAAATCGCCGTTGCCCCAGGTCCACTGCTTCTTGCCAGGCGACACATGGTGGTTTGCCACATGAAGCATACCTCCATGACTGTCATTCTCATAACCGCCCTCGAAGTCATACTTCGAATTCACTCCCATATAACTCGTCGGTACCTTGATGTTCTTATAGTTGGAGATGTCAACGCCAGCCGAATAGTCCATTTTGTAGTAAGTACCCGTAGCGATAGGGAAACTGCTTACGGCCCGTTTGCCGTGGTCGAAGACTGCATTGATGTCGGGCGGGAAAACACTTTGGTAAGCATCGTTCACAGCAACCGCCGGATTCGCCCACCACAGAAAGGTCTGAGGCAGCTCCGAGCGGTTATACATCCGCACATTAATCTCCAGATAAGCACATCCCGGACGCAGACGGAAACCGACCGTGGACTTCTGATGGAACATACGCTCCATCTCTGAACACCACACAACGACACTGCCATCCGGCTCCTCCTCTATGTCGCTATCCACTGCCATATACGTCGAAGGACGGTGATGCTGAGGCCAGTTGAACTCAATGCCGCCGGAAATCCATGGCCCTGCAAGGCCCACAAGCGCGGGCTTGATGACATGGTTGTAATACACAAAATGGCGACTCTTGATCTTGTCGTAGGCCATCTGCACACGACCTCCCAGCTCCGGAAGTATCATCACCTTGATATACTCGTTCTCCAGAAACACGGCGTGCCACTCCTTGTCCACCTTCACATCGCTGATATGCTCTATGACCGGATAGGGATACACAACACCACTCGAACCCTGATACACTCGTTTCTCCAGAAACATGGGATTCTTCTCAGGCTCACCCACTTCATACGTCGGAATCGTAACCGTTTCACGCCAGGCACGAGCTCTATCAACAGAACTGCCCCCAGTATTCGCAGCAAGGCTGTTAGCGGAATCCTTTTGACTCATTGTATTCTTTTCCATAATGGTCTAATATGTAATTTTTATCGAATCTGTCTATTTCTCCTATTCCTCCAACTCTTTTCCCTTCGTCTCTGGACAGCGATACCACAGGAAAACAAAGGCACAGCAGCAGATAGCACTGTAAATCCAGAAAGTGCCGCTACTGCCCAGAGCAGCATTCATGGACGGGAACGAAAAGGTCAGCGTACAGCAGCCCATCCACAGAGCAAACGTACAGGTCGCCATCGCCAAGCCACGGATATGGTTCGGAAAGATCTCGGCCAGAAGCGTCCACGTGACAGGACCTAATGTCATTGCATACACAGAGATGGCTGCCACGACAAGCGCTACCATCATGAAGCCCGTCAGACCCAAGAAGTAGCAAGTGCCAAGTGTCAGGTAAATCACTCCCAGTCCTCCTGCGCCCAAGAGCATCAGCGTGCGGCGGCCCCATTTCTCAATCGTATAGAGCGCCACAAAAGTAAAGAGCACATTGGCAACACCTGTGATGACAATATTGATAAACATCCCGTCAACATTGAAACCAGCACCCACGAAAATCTCCTGAGCATAGTTGAAGATGACATTCGTACCGCACCACTGCTGAAAGACCGCTATCACAAGTCCGAGAAGCAACACACTGCGATATTTTGGAGCAAAAAGAGCAAAATAAGATTTCCCTTTTGCAGTTGTGAGCTGTACCTCCAAGGTATCATTTGAAGGATTATTTTCACTTTTCTCTCTTTCACTTTTCAACTTCAAAAACACAGGACTCTCCGGGATAAAGAAGCTCAACACGAGAAACAGAGCTGCCGGCAATGTCTCTGCCCAGAACATCCAACGCCAACCAAGTTCCACGTTCCAGGCCTGACTCTCTGCAACCGTCGTTTCGCGGGCCAATAGCATATTCACAATCTGGGCAGCCAGAATGCCGAGCACAATCGTCATCTGATTCAGGCTTACCATTCGCCCGCGAATCGCTGCGGGGCTCACCTCAGCAATGTACATCGGAGACAATGCTGATGCCACACCAATGCCCACGCCGCCTATGAAACGCGCGATATTAAACAAGGTGAAATCATTGAACATTCCTGTGGCCACAGCTGACAACGTGAAAAGCACCGCCGAGAGCATCAGCAGCGGCTTGCGCCCATAACGGTCAGCTGCACCGCCCGCCACCATCGCGCCAAAGAGACAGCCCAACAAGGCAGTCGTCATGGCTACGCCCTGCATCACAGGTGATGCGGAAATCCCAAAATACAGTTCATAGAACGGCTTCGCACCACCTATGACAACCCAGTCATAGCCGAAGAGCAGTCCGCCCATAGCTGATACGGCGCAAATGAAATAAAGAAAACCTTTAGATTGCATGGTTATGTAAGGAAAGAAGTATAAAAAAGTGTGATAAATGTGTCGAAGATGGATTTCTGTGGCAAAGGTAGGACGGAAATGAGGGTGTTTGATTAAAAAAAAGGAGGAAAAGGGATGGACAAAACTGCTTTTTGCCTATCTTTGTGGCGGAATCCGTTCACGATTAACAAGAATAGGGTCAGATTTGCAGAAGAAATCTCAAAGACGTTGTTTATGAAGGATGGTTTTTCGGGTGAGCGTTCGCTGGTTGTTCCGCCGATGGTGGTTGATATGGAGCGTGAGGACTTGCTGACGGCGAGTCTGTTTGTGACGGCCATCGGCTACTACCCTCATGCGGGTCACCATTATTGTCGCAGGGATGAGGGCTGTGGTGATCATGTTCTGATTTACTGCGTTGACGGGAGTGGTTGGTATCGTTTAGGTGGCAGGACATGTGAGGTGTCAGCGGGTGATTATTTCATTCTGCCGGCGGGATGTCCTCATGCTTACGGTTCGTCAGAGGGTGGTAGGTGGACCATCTATTGGATTCATTTCAACGGCATGTCAGCGGGTGTGTATGCTGAGGGTGCTCAGGAGCCTCAGCGCATCAACACGACGCGTCACTCTCGGATGCGTGACCGCAACAATATCTTTGAGGAGATACTGGCGACGTTGTCGCGAGGCTACAGTCTGGAGCACCTGCGTTATGCGTCGGCTCTGCTGCATCACTATCTGGCCTCGATGCGTTATCTGGAGTTGTATCGGAGCAGCGGTGTGGAGGGTGTGGAGGGAGCGTTTATAGACCCTGTGAGCGCTGCTATCCACTATATGCAAGAGCATGTGGAGCAGCATGTGACGGTGGACGATGTGCTGCGCTATGTGGGGTATTCGCAGAGTTATTTCACGTCGCTTTTCCGCAGCAGTACGGGTTATAGTCCAATGGCATACATCAACCAGCTGAAAGTGCAGGCCGCTTGCCACTGGCTTGAGCAGACGGACTTGCGTGTGAACCAGATTTGCCACAAGGTGGGCATCGAGGACCCGTACTATTTCTCGCGCCTGTTTGCGAAGACGATGGGTGTTTCTCCGCAGGAGTATCGTGGGAGTGTAAAAGCCCCCAAGCCCCCTAAAGGGGAGTGTAAAGGCCCCCAAGCCCCCTAAAGGGGAGTGTAATGAAAAATAAATAAATAGAATTACTATGAAGAAGAATCTGCTGATTGTTTGTGCTCTGCTGGCCTCTATGATGGCATCGGCGCAGAGCAAGGTTTATTTCACGAAGGAGATTACTCCGGAGTCGCTGGTTCGGATTTATAAAGCCTTGGGCGTAGAGGCCACGGGGCGCGTTGCGGTGAAGATTTCTACGGGTGAAGGAGGCAACCCTCACTACCTGAAGCCACCCTTCATCCGTGGGTTGGTGGAGGAGGTGAACGGCACGATTGTGGAGTGCTGCACGGCCTATGGCGGCACACGTCAGGACCCTCAGAAGCACTGGGAGACCATTCACGAGCACGGCTTCGACTCCATCTTTGCCGTTGATCTGATGGACGAGTTCGGCGAGATTCGCATCCCCATCAAAGACAAGACACATCTGAAGTATGACATCGTAGGCGAGCACCTTGCCAACTACGATTTCATGATCAACCTCGCTCATTTCAAGGGGCACGCGATGGGCGGCTTCGGAGGTGTACTGAAGAACGCCTCCATCGGTGTGGCTTCCACCAACGGCAAAGCCTATATCCATTCTGCCGGCAAGACCGCCGACCCGAAGCTGATGTGGACACGTGACTACCTTGCTGCCGGCCCCACACAGGACCTCTTCCTCGAGTCGATGGCCGCTGCGGCACAGGCTGTTCACAACTATTTCGGCGGTCGCGTCATCTATATTAACGTGATGAACAATATGTCTGTCGATTGCGACTGCGACGGTCACCCTGCCACGCCCGAGCTGCAGGATATGGGCATCATGGCCTCACTCGACCCGGTGGCCGTGGATCAGGCGTGCCTCGACAAGGTCTTCAACTATCAGGGGAAGCCTGGCGACGACAACAAACCGCTCATCAAGCGCATCAACCGCCAGCACGGCACCTACATCACGGACTACGCCGAGCGCATCGGTTTCGGTTCGAAGAGTTACGAGCTCATAGAGTTGGAGGCCCCCAAGAAATGAAGAATGAAGAATGAAGAATGAAGAATGGAGAAATGAAGAATGAAGAATGAAGAATGGAGAAATGAAGAATGAAGAATGAAGAAT
>CACZSQ010000025.1 GCA_902783885.1 uncultured Bacteroidales bacterium | reverse complement strand
TTGTTGATATACAGCATCTCGCCACCATACTCTGCCTCGTCGATGTCAAGCATCTCGCGGCTGCCGATGGCACGACCGCCATGCGGGTCGTACTGGTCACGGATAGCTTTCATCTCCTGCATGTGCTCACGGCTGATGCTTTCGTTACCGCTTTCGTAGAAGAGGATGCTGGGGTTGTTGCGGTTGTAGATGATGGCATCGCGCATGAGGGCTGTGCGCTGCTGCCAGCGGGCGCCCTCGACATCCTTCTCGGAATCACCGGCGGGCATAGCCTGAGGCAGCCCCACGCGGTCGCACGACTCCACGTCCTGTTTCCACGGTGTTACATGCATCCAGCGCACCATGTTGCCACCGCTTTCCACCATCAAGCCATTGCTATAGTCACTCAACCACGCAGGCACGCTGATGCCTACGCCTGGCCACTCGTTGGAGGTGCGCTGGGCATAGCCATGAACAATCATCACGCGGTCGTTGAGCCAGATCTTGCCATCGCCGAAGCGAGTCTTACGGAAGCCGGTTATGGTGGTGACGGCATCAAGGGTCCCCTCCGAGCTGGTCCCCTCCAAACCACCCCGAGGGGAGGCTTCAGGGGATGAGAGAAGAAGCAGAGTAGTGTGGACGGTGTAGAGATAACCGTAGCCCCACGACCAAAAGTGAAGCCCTTCGACCAACTGCTGGGCCTTGACGATGCGTGTTTCGCCGGGCTGCATGGTGACAGGATCACCATGGAACTGCGCAACCTCCTTGCCATCGATATCCATGATGCGCGCGTAATATATAAAGGTATGCGCGCGAGTATCCTCGTTTTTCACCTCGGACTCAGCATGAATGACCGCCTTGTGCCCAGGGATATCATAATCAGTGGCATAGACGTAGGTACCCGTTGTTCCGAGGTCGGAATAGAGCGGCAGGGTCTGGTAGAGCTTGCCCGTGATGTGGAGCCAGACATTCTTCGGCAGACCGCCGTAGTTGGCGTTGAAGTTGCGGTCGTTCCACTGGTAGCGGCTGTTAAGCACTCGGTCGCGGTAGGTCCAGCTATTGTCACAGCGAACGGCTAACACATTCTCCCCCTCTTGGATATAAGGTGTAAGGTCGAAGCCGAAGGCCATGACGCCGTTGTCGGAGAAGCCAAGATGGTGGCCGTTGAGATAGACATCTGCTCCCTGACGGGCACCCTCAAACTCGATGAAGAACTTGGTTCCTTCCAAAGCGTTCTCAATCGGAGAAGCTGCTTTTGCCTCGGCAGAAGAGAAGGGAAGGTGGAATACCTTACGGTACCATACGATTGTGTCTGTGAGATCCACGATATCCTTGCGGAACGCCTCATCGCCGTTAAAGGCGTAGGGAAGCGTTATGCGCAAGGCCCCTTCAAATCCCCCCCCCCAACGGGAGGCTTTCCACCCTTCGGGCGTAGGAACTTCCAAGTCGCCTATATGAAGTTCCCAGTCTGCGTTGAAGTTGAGTTTCTTTCGCTCAATGGCTGATATGCCCTGTAAAAGGGAGAATAGGAAAAAGAATAATACGAGGAAGGAGGAAACCGAGGATTGTCTCATGTCTAACTACTTTTTCAAGACTTTGACACCATCTATAACATAAACACCTTTAGGCAATTGACGGGCAACCGACTTGCCATCTGCAATCTTGCGCCCGCTAAGGTCATATACGGCTCCAACCTGAGTGGGTTCGGTGGGGAGACTGTTGATTCCCGTGGGGTCTGCCACTACGCGGATGACTCCCTCTGTGGCGAGGGCTGTGGTATCCCAGAGGAAACCTGGCTTAGGCGTTGTGGGCTGCATAGTGACGGTGCCAGACACGGTGACAGCGCCCGTACCGGTGAACACCTTCAGTTCTGTGCCGTCCACGATCTCATAGCTGGTGCTGAGTTCTGTCACATTGATGACAGGGGATGTCAGTTTCACCGTACCTGCCACTTTGAAGGCATCGCAAGTGGTGCGCGTAGTTGTTGACTTCGTGCGCAGCCGCAGCACGGCGCCAGCGTTGAGGGTCAACGTGCCGTTCACGGTGAGCGTGCCGACAGCTGTTGCCGTCTGTCCCGCTCCGAGGGTACCGTTAGACTGCACCAGGACGTTCTGCACCTGTCCCGTGCCCGTGAGGAGACCTCCGCTGCGTACTGTTATCGTACCGGTGGTAGTGGACTTGGAGGTGTTCATAGCCTTCACTTCGCCGGCATAGATGTTGATGGGGGCGGCAGAAGCGCCCGAGAGCGTCAGTGTGCCATCACCGTATTTGTTCAGCGTAGCGTTAGTGCCGATAATCCCGGCAAAAGTAGTGTTCGTGCCCAGGTATCCCACGTTCCACACGCTGGTGCTGAGCTGAGCATCGGCAGCTGTGGAACTGAGGGCTCCGATGTTGTGTGTATAGCTGGTCTCTGTACCGCTGCCTGCCTTAGCGCCAACAGCATAGACGCCAGCACCGAGCGTGAAGGTTCCTTTCTTCATCGCCATCGCGTTGACCAAGCGGAACTGTCCGCTGGTGGCGTTCAGCGTTCCCTCGAAGTCGGCCATATCGGTGGAGAAGTCACCACGCACATAAGGGAAACTGATTTTGACAGTTCCTTCACCTGTCCATTTGCCGCGGACATTGCAACGCTTTCCCGCATTGACGGTGAGCGTCTTGCCTTTCGCGATATCGATGGTATTGCCAAGCGTAGGAACGGTGCTCGTAGAATTGCTGTCGAAAATGGTGATGGCGGCATTGCCCGTCACGTCGA
Source organism: uncultured Bacteroidales bacterium (assembly GCA_902783885.1). GTDB lineage: Bacteria > Bacteroidota > Bacteroidia > Bacteroidales > Bacteroidaceae > Physcousia. Next base: position 41,758 of record CACZSQ010000025.1, on the reverse strand, counting down.
TGGTGGAAGAGGCATTACCGAAGGTGGTGTTCCAGACGCCCATGGCCAGTGTGCCGGCATTCAGCTCGGTGGATTTCCAGGTATTGTTACCAGCGTATGTGATGTTGAGCTGTCCGCTGCCTTTCTTCACGAGACGACCGTTGCCCTGGATGATGCCCTTGAGAGCTACCACACCGCTATTGATTTGTATTGTGGCAACGTCCTTGATCGTGAGGCCCCTGTTGGTGGCTGTATTGGCGTTGCTGACAACAAGCGTAGCATTACCTATCTGCCAGTTGGATGCAGATGAGCCAGCAGCACCTATGCTGCTTGGCAGGCCTGCATCAGCGAGCTCCGCCACTGTCACGGTGCCGCTGTTGATGATTGTCTTGCCTGTGTAGTTGCTATTCGTGGCGTTGAGCGTCACGCGCCCCTGACCGTTCATTACGAGATCACCGCTGCCTGTGAAGCCACCTGTACCGCTGAGGGTGAATGACTTCGAATCGTTCTCGAACATCACGCCGCTTACGGGCATCAGCTCACTCATCTGAACAGTGGTCTTCACTGCATCATCACCAAAGACGATAGCGTCTCCAGCCACAAACTCCGTAGTCTCATCGTTGAGCATGAAGTTGGCTGTCTGGTAGTCCCAAAGTGAACTCTCAGCGCCAGACCAACGCACACCGTCGGCTGCTTCGCGCTGCTTGTTGATAACAAGCCAAAGGGCCTGTTCCTCATTTCTGATAGAATATGACAAGCCTTGCATTCCGCGAACCGAGACCTGTGAGAGTTTGCCTGTGAACTCGCCTGTATATTCCACCAGTTTGTAGCGGCCAGGCTGTGGTTTGTCTGCATCGGGGACAATCGTGAATATAAGCTGCCCCTTGCTACTGAGGGTGAGATTCCCCTCCACACGGACTAAATCGGCACTGGCATCAGCATCCCTGATGTCTGCCTCGATGAACAGACGCTTGTCAATAGCGAGATCCTGTTTGAAGGTAATCACACCGAGATTGCCGGCTTCGCTGCCCGGCATCAGACGACAGCCCTCGTGGTTGAGGGCTCCTTCAAGAATCAGTTTGCCGGCAACTACTGCGTTACCTGCCAGCGTGCCGCGAGCGCGCAAGTCGATGTCACCCTGAACGGTGGTATTCACCTCCAGAACGCCCTCGGAGATGAAGGTGCCGCCCGTGTGGTTGAGCGGAGTGTTCACAATGAAACGCCCCTGCTGCCCCTTCCAGAGTTGCAGGTCACCCTCCACCGTGCCCGTGCCACTGAGGGCGATGCTCTGATTACGCACTGGCATCGCATAAATGACCGAGGGCGAGAAAGAGTTGTTGATGGTGAAGGTCTTTGCTGGATAGGTGAGATCGAAGAGCACACTTTTCCCGTCAGCGTAAACAGCAGAAGCAGAGCGATCGAAAGAAGTGTATTGCCCGTCAGCCTTCGCTACGAGGTCTGTAACCATACAAGGAGGCAGCTGCGGGCGTGGCATATCGAAGCCCAGATAGAAGCCTGGATTGGGGCTCTGGTAATAGCCTTTCGTGGTGCAGTCACCTCTATAATGCGGGTCTTGCAGAAGACAATAGATGAAATCGGTATCGGAGGCGTAGTCGGTGGTGACACCCGTGATGCCCACGATGACTCCGTTCTCCTTGTGCAACAAGATAAGTTCCTCGCGCCAGTCGCCGATAATGTCTCCCCAAAAGGCAGCACGCTTGGCATAGACGGTGGTGTAGCGGTAGCCACTAATCTTGGCGAACTCCACCTCACGCCCCTTGAAGAAGTCCTGAATATAGACATTATAATGGCTGTCACTGGTCTGCACCACTTCGCGGTCCAGTTCGTTGTCCCACCATATGCCCTCGCAGGGATACTGATTTTCATATTCCGTGATGAGGTTGCCCTGGGCATCATACACCTTGCTGTCCATCGTGGACCACATCTCCCAACCGAGGTGGTTCTTGTCGATATCCATGCACTCTCCGCGACCGATGTCGCCCACTGCCGAGAGATACCACTTCTTGATGAACTCGCCGGTGCGGGCATCGTAGAGCACCTGCCCGAGCAGATCGGGGGCATTCTGCTGGATAGCAAAGGTTTCGAGGCCGGGGCGCTCGGGATCGATGTCACTCGTGCGGAAGCGGTCACCATGGCTGATACCTGTGTTGAAGAGGATGCTGCCGTCATGGTCCATCGTATAGCCGCCCACAATCATCTCGTCGCATCCGTCACCATCCATATCCCCCACGCGAATCTGGTGGAAGGCAGGCGCGCCCGTCGGAGTGTTGAAGAGTTCCTTCAAAGCACCGGCTTTGCCACTACTGAAATCGTAGGCCACACCTATATTATAATAATGATGGTCTCCGCCGGTGCCACGCATGTGCCACTCCATGACGACGGCAGGGTGAATGCCGTCATGGTAGAACACACCCATGTGACCCACATGCTTGTTGTACTCATCACCCATCAACGAGGAACGGTTCGTGCGGTTGTAATGCTGGTTATAACTCTGCTCGATGCTGGCTTTCTCGCATCCTGTCATACCATCAATGATGGAGATGTAGCGTGGTGCATTGCGTGTGGATTGGGTTTCGTAATCGATGATGCCGTCACCATCGGAGTCGCCTGTCGTCTTGCCCTTCACGAAGAGCCCGAAGGTTTGTTTGTCGGCATCCCAGAACTGGGTGCCGTCCGAGGACTGGATGATGACATCGCCAAGCCCATCGCAATCCATGTCAGCAACTGTGATCTGGTCGTCCTGACCGGCGCACGACAATTCATTAGGTCCCAACTTCACGGTCCACAGATGCTCACCTGAACGCAAGTAGCCTTCCACGTAGCAATCCAAAGCGTTTGTGTTCGACTTGCGGTTGAGAACATAGTCCATCTCTCCGTCACCGTCGAGGTCGATGGGCCAGACGTAAGCAGTGTTGAAATCAGCCGAAGCAAGCGGCGAGCCACCTTTCTCGAAGTTGATATCCACGAAGATATTCCGCATATCGAAGTTTTTCATTGTGAAGGGAACGCTCTGCGGCTGTTCGTCACCTTCAGAGGTGACGAGGCTCACAGAAACATTAGCCCCTGCAGGAATCTTGCTGGTGGTGGTTTTCCAATAGGTGCGCGATGTTGTTGTTGCCTTAGAACCGTTGACATACACATTGTACTGTGCATTCTCAGGTTCCTGGGCCAGGCGGCGCCAGGTAACGGTGACGGTGGAGCCGTTGGCTACAGCTACGACACCGCGCCCGAGGGGCTGCAGCATACGCTGCGCCTGAATCATCTGCGGCAGAAACATGATGCCTGCCAGCAGGAGGAGTCGTGAGAGTTTCATTTTTTAGAACTCGCTGGTGAAGTGGAAACGGATATGCTCGAAGTCCTGCTGTGCCATGGAAAGGACATAGCTGGAATCGGCGAGGAAGACATCGCGCCCTTCGCGGTCGCGAGCCATGTATTGATACTTACGCTTTTTGAACTGCTCGAGTTGGGTAGCATCGTCGCTCTCAATCCAGCAGGCTTTGTAGAGGCTGGCAGGTTCCCAGCGGCATTTGGCCCCATACTCATTTTCAAGACGATACTGGATAACCTCGAACTGGAGTTGTCCAACGGTGCCAATGAGTTTGCGGTTGTTGAACTGGTTGATGAAGAGCTGTGCCACGCCCTCGTCCATGAGTTGTGCGATGCCCTTTTCGAGCTGTTTGGTCTTCATCGGATCAGCGTTCTCGATGTACTTGAACATTTCCGGCGAGAAGCTTGGCAGTCCGCGGAAGTGGAGCTGTTCACCCTCAGTGAGTGTGTCGCCGATCTTGAAAATTCCGTTGTCTGGGAGTCCGACGATGTCTCCCGGCCATGCCTCGTCGATGGTGGACTTGCGCTGCGCCATGAACTGCGTAGGCGAAGAGAAACGAACGGTCTTGCCTTGACGCACATGGAGGTAGGGAGCGTTGCGGATGAACTTGCCCGAGCAAACTTTACAGAAGGCGATGCAGGAGCGATGGTTAGGGTCGATGTTGGCTGTGATCTTGAAGATAAAGCCTGTGAACTTAGGTTCTTCGGGTTGGACATCGCGTTCCTCAGCCTTGGTGGGGCGTGGGGAAGGGGCAATCTCCACGAAACAGTCAAGGAGTTCCTTGACACCGAAGTTATTCAATGCAGAGCCGAAGAAGACGGGTGCCACCTCGGCATCGAGGTAGGTCTGGCGGTCAAACTCAGGATATACACCTTCGATGATTTCGAGATCGTCGCGGAGTTTGGCGGCATCATCAGCGCCGACGCGGTTCTCCAGCTCGACGGAATCAAGCTGTACACTGACTTTCTCGGTGACACGCTGTTTGTCGGGGGTGAAGAGGTTGAGGTTCTGCTCGTAGATGTTATAGACGCCTTTGAAGCGTGCACCCTGATTGATAGGCCATGAGAGCGGGCGGACTTTGATTTGGAGTTCCTCCTCGAGTTCGTCGAGGAGGTCGAAGGGATCCTTACCCTCGCGATCCATTTTGTTGACGAACACGATGACGGGGGTTTTGCGCATTCGGCAAACGGTCATGAGTTTGCGTGTCTGCGCCTCCACGCCTTTGGCGCTATCCACGACGATGATGGCCGAGTCAACAGCAGTCAGCGTGCGGAATGTGTCCTCGGCGAAGTCCTGGTGGCCTGGGGTGTCGAGAATGTTGACTTTGTAATCATTGTAGTCGAACTCCATGACGGAGGTGGTGACAGAGATACCGCGCTGCTTTTCGATCTCCATCCAGTCGGAGGTGGCAGTTTTTTTGATTTTGTTGCTCTTGACAGCTCCTGCCACCTGAATTTGTCCGCCGAAGAGGAGGAGTTTCTCTGTGAGTGTTGTTTTACCCGCATCGGGGTGAGAAATGATGGCGAATGTTCGCCTGCGTTCTATTTCGGGATTCATAAAAAAGGCCTCACCCCCGTCACCTCTCCAAAGGGCGAGAGGAATATTTACTATTGAGGGTGGTATTCATATTAGATGGATACTTATTTTGTTATTAGAAACTGCTTTTCTTTCAGAGACTTTTCATGCATTCGCACAGGCTTTCCTCCCAATGCGGGATTTCGATGCCGTAGGCTTGCTTGATCTTCGATTTGTCGAGCACGCTGTAGTGGGGACGGGCAGCGGGCGTGGGATACTCGAAGGTGTGAAGAGGACGGACGTGGCAGGTGGTGATGCCCGCTATGCGATGGATGGCAAGGGTGAAGTCATACCACGACGTAACGCCCTCGTCGGTGAAATGATAGATGCCAGGGACGATGCCCTGGTTAATAGCTGTCATGATAGCATCGGCAAGGTCGCGGGCATAGGTGGGAGTACCTATTTGGTCGAAGATGACGCCGAGCTGCTCCTTCTCGCGACCGAGGCGAAGCATGGTTTTGACGAAGTTATTTCCGAAAGTGCTGTAGAGCCATGCTGTGCGGATAATCATGGCTGTTGGGTTAGCCTCAAGGACAGCCTGTTCGCCTGCCAGTTTTGTTCGGCCGTATGCCGATGCGGGGCAGGTGGTTTGATCTTCCGTGTAGGGAATGTGGGCGGTGCCGTCAAAGACATAGTCCGTGGAGATCTGAATCATTTGTCCGCCTTGGTGTTCGATGGCGGCTGCCAGATAGCCAGGAGCGGTGGCATTCAAGAGGAAAGCCTTCTCCTCATCCGTTTCAGCGCGATCCACAGCTGTGTAGGCGGCACAATTGACGATTAAATCGATATTCTTTTCAGCCACGAAGGCGTTCACAGCAACGCTGTCGGTGATGTCAAGCGGAGTGATGGCAGTGCCATTGCCTTCAGCACTAATTATGTCCGTAAAAAACCATGTGAATGCAGGATGGCCTTGGGCCTGGAGCTGCATCTCATGCCCCAATTGTCCGCAGGCGCCTGTAACCAATATATTCATGATGATGATGTAAATTTATTGTTCTAAAAATCCAGTTCACCCGCTTTTTCCTTCTTCCATGCCTCCGCCAGCAAAGCGATGAGATGGGAAATGGTGGCTATAGCCTCCTGCGTCTCAGGAGATACAGGTTTCTTCTGCAATCGGAGAAGCATCACGCCATAAAGCGCATCGAAGCAACTCTCGAGTTCGGGTGCTTCAGTGTGCCCTCCACGGGCGCGGAGTTCCACGATCAGGGGCAGCGCCTTGTAGTATGCAGCATGATAAAACGGATGTTTGGGGCTCTGTAGTAATTGCAGATGCAGGTCGGTGAGCAGCGAGAGAGTGCCTTTGTTCATCTGCAAATGTCCTTGCTGGGTCACGCCTTCCTCGCGCATCATCGCGCAGAGGTCGGCAAGCCATTGAGTTTCCCGAGCCCGCTCCTCGTCGGAGTATTGAAAGCGGCTTACGTATTCATTGGCCAAGCGCTCGGCATCGCAGCCATAAGCCCGTAAGGTATCCTCCAGCTGCCACATATAGAGCAAATACTCCGCTATATTAGAATCTTTCAGTTTTCTGGCAATGTTCATTCTTCACACTACGTTTAATACAGCGTCAAGCCCAATAATGTTGACAAGAGTCCCAGAATGGAGGCGACCATGACTGTAACCCCGATGATACGATTGATCAATCCAATACGCTCCAGTTCGAACGTGAGCCTGAGTTTATCGACAATATACGTGAGTCCGTACCACCAGAGCATCGCTCCCAGGAAGATGGAAATGTAGCCCAGAATCTGCTGGCCCAAATGTTCAGGCACGACAAATGTAAAGCGGGCGAAGAGTGCCAAGAAGAGGAAAATAATCAGAGGGTTGCTAAACGTGACAAGAAACCCCGTTACGCCATTGTGGGTAAGAGTTCCCTTCTTCTTCGACGACGGGCGGAGCTGCGGTTTTGTCCGAAAAGTGAAGTAGCCGAAACAGAACAGCAGGACACTGCCAACCAGCTGGAGAATATACATGGTGCGAGGGTTCTCGATAAACTCGATGACGAAGCTCATGCCCACACCCGTGATGATAGCATAGATGATGTCGCTGGCAGCAGCACCAAGGCCCGTTACAAGTCCGTACCAGCGTCCTTTGTTCAGCGTGCGTTGAATACAAAGGACGCCCACAGGCCCCATGGGAGCGCTGGCGACCATTCCGACAATCATACCTTTTACGGTTAAGTCGAGCAAAGTGACGTTTTCAAACCACATGTTGGCTGCAAAGTTCGTTTTTTTTTGCGAGAAAATGAAGAAAATGCAAAGAAAAGCACCACTTTTATCCAAAAAGGGCATTTTTCGACGAGAATCCTTCGCTGATTATGAAACTTTCTTTATCTTTGACGCTTGAAAGCACTTAAAAAGACACATATAAATATAAAACCTACCTTCTCATGGAAAAGAAACCTTATGTGATTGGCCTCGACCTCGGAGGCACCAACTCTGAATTCGGCATCGTTGACGCCAACGCTCACATCGTTGCCTCCACCCGCGTTAAGACTGCCGGTCACGGCGATGTCAATCAATATGTCGATGACTGCGTTGAAGCCCTGCGCCCCATCATCGATCAGGTGGGCGGTATCGAGAAAATCCACGCCATGGGCATCGGCGCTCCCAACGGCAACTACTATACCGGTTGCATCGAGTTTGCACCCAACCTGCCTTGGAAAGGCAATATTCCTTTGGCTCAGATGTTCAGTGAGCGCTTAGGTATTCCGGTACGCCTGACGAACGACGCTAATGCCGCCGCTGTCGGCGAGATGCAGTACGGCGTAGCCAAAGGTATGCAGAACTTCATCATGATAACCCTTGGCACGGGTGTCGGAAGCGGCATCGTGTGCAACGGCCAGATGGTGCTAGGCTGCGACGGAATGGCCGGCGAGCTGGGCCACGTCATCGTTGAAAAGGACGGACGTCAGTGCGGTTGTGGCCGGAAGGGCTGTCTGGAGTGCTACTGCTCTGCGACGGGTATTGCCCGCACGGCTCGGGAGATTCTGGAGAAGACCGACAAACCGACGTCCCTGCGTAACATACCTTTGGACAAGGTGGATGGCTTAGCTATCACACTAGCAGCACGCGAAGGCGATGCCGTAGCTCTTGAGATTTTCGAATATACTGGGCGCATTCTGGGTGAGGCCTGCGCAAATTTCGCCGCCTTCTCCTCGCCCGAAGCATTCGTTTTCTTCGGCGGTCTCAGCAAGGCAGGCGACCTCATCATGAACCCCATCAAGAAAGCCTACGACGAAAACGTACTCAAGGTGTATAAAGGCAAGGCGAAGCTCTTAGTCAGCGAGTTGGACGGAGCCAGTGCCGCCGTGCTCGGCGCCAGTGCACTGGGATGGGAAGTGAAGTAATTAATGAAAAATGAATAATGCATAATGAATAATTCTTCGTTAATAGAAAGATTCCTCGACTACGTAAGCTACGACACACAATCTTCTGAAGAGGCAGAGGGTTGTCCGAGTACCCCGAAGCAGCTCATCTTTGCACGCCATCTGGCGGACAGCCTGGAGGAGATGGGACTGGAAGACGTGACTATGGATGATCAGGGCTACATCTACGCCACCCTACCCTCCAATATGCCTACGGATGTACCCACAGTAGGATTCATCGCACACTACGACACCAGTCCCGATTGTTCAGGCGCCAACATCCACCCCCGCATCGTGGAGAACTATGACGGTGGTGACATCGTGCTCGATGCCGACAACGGCATCGTAACATCCCCAAAAATGTTCCCCGAAATGCTTGACCATGTAGGCGAAGACCTCATCGTGACCGACGGACACACCCTCCTCGGAGCCGATGACAAAGCCGGCATCGCAGAGATCGTGGAGGCAATGGCATACCTGATGGAGCACCCCGAGATCTCTCACGGTCGCATCCGCATAGCCTTCAACCCAGATGAAGAAATCGGAGCTGGAGCCCACCTCTTCGACGTTGAAAAGTTCGGTGCCGAGTGGGCTTATACGATGGACGGATCGGAAGTCGGCGAATTAGAATACGAGAACTTCAATGCCGCCAGCGCCACAATTCACGTCAAAGGCTTGAACGTACACCCGGGTTACGCCAAGGATAAGATGCGAAATGCCTGCCTCATCGCTGCCGAGTTCGCACGTGAAATGCCTGCCAACGAAGTGCCCGAGCGCACAGAGGGATATGAGGGTTTCTATCATCTCACGGGCATCAAAGCATCCGTGGAAGAGGCCACACTCTCTTACATTATCCGCGACCATGACCGACAGCGCTTTGAGGAGCGCAAAGCTTTCGTCGCAGAGCTGGCGGCCGTCTTTGAAGAGCGCTATGGCGAGGGCATTGTGACGGCCGACATCCGCGACCAATATTACAATATGAAACAGCAGCTCGAAGGCAAGGAGCACATCATTGACATCGCTCGCCGTGCTATCGAAGAGGCTGACATGGAATGCGTGGTCAAAGCAATCCGTGGCGGCACTGATGGTGCGCAGCTCAGTTTCAAGGGCCTTCCCTGCCCAAACATTTTCGCAGGCGGTCTCAACTTCCATGGACGGCATGAGTTTGTGCCTGTTCAGTCGATGAAGAAAGCTATGCAGACCGTTGTCAACATCTGCCGCATCGTGGCTGAATAGCAACCATCCATAGCTATGGGTACCGCACTTTCCACTGTCCGCATTGGCCTCATCGGGTTAGGAGACCGAGGGCGCACGGCGCTTCGTCTGCTTCAGGAATGCCCTGGTGCAGAAGTGACAGTCCTGTGCGATCTCTGCGCCGAAAACTTACATGCCGCCCGAGAGTTTCTGGCAAAGAGTGGGAAGCGACCTGTTCTATGCACAGACGGACCGCAAGCATATCGTGTGGCCTGCCAATCTGCTGACGTGGACTTAGTCTATATCTGCAGCGACTGGAACTCCCACACAACCATTGCTATCGAAGCCCTCAACAACGGCAAACACGTAGCCGTTGAAGTTCCGGCAGCCACAACGATAAAGGACATCCAAAGCCTTGTGGCAGCCGCTCAGGCAACAGACCGGCAATGTCTGCTTCTGGAAAATGTATGTTTTGAGCAACAGGTCATTGATGCCATCTCTGCCATCCGTAATGGAGAGATAGGCGAAGTGGTACACGCTGAAGGTTCCTACTACCACTGCTTAGGCGACCGTTGGGCCCCTTGGCGCCTCAACATCAACCGGCAATCACGTGGTGACCTATACCCCACCCATGAACTTGGTCCCATCTGCCAAGCACTCGACATCGGAAACACCGACCGTTTGGAAACGCTCGTGTGCATGGACTCCGCTTCGCTGACGGGTTCCCGTGTCTATGAAGATGTCTTGCACACGCCTGCTCCTGACTTTCAGAATGGCGACCACACGACAACGCTAATCCGCACCACACGCGGACGTACTATTCTCCTGAAACACGACGTGCTCACAGAGCAACCATACGAACGTCAACTCACTTTCATAGGCACACGTGGTCGCATCACACTCAATGACACAGGCAAAGCTTCGCATGAGCTCATGAGCCTCAACATGAACCGCCGACTCATCGAGAGTCTGACAAAAGGGATGCCCTTCGGCATCAGCATCCATGACCTAGCATCATGGTGCGCCGTCATCCCCCTCTCTCGCCTCAGCATCCAACAAGGATTCATGCCTGTCCCTTTCCCAAAGTTCTAAAGCAAACAACATACAAAATGAAGCACCAGACAGACGATCTTGTCTGACACATCATTGACATCGGCATTTGTATGAAAAGACTGACTATGTTCTTAGCTCTTGCGGCCGCAGTCGCATTATGTACAGCTCAGACGGACTCTCTGTTCCTGCCTGAAGTTGTGGTCACTGGCGCTCGCTCAACAGTGGATTTGCGTCAACTGCCCTTCACCGTAGATGTCATCGACAGACAGGCTCTAACTTCACAACAACAGCCCAACGTACTGCCCACCATGCTACAACGGGTTCCGGGCCTGATGGTCACGAGCCGTGCAATGATGGGCTATGGCGTCTCGACAGGTGCCGCCGGCGGGATCCTCATGCGCGGCATTTCAGGTGGCAGCGGACAGTTCCTTGTGCTCATTGACGGACATCCGCAATATAACGGTGTGTTCGGACACCCTCTCAGCGACAGCTATCAGACACTGATGGCAGAACGCGTGGAAGTGCTTCGAGGACCGGCTTCGGTGCTCTACGGCAGCAATGCGATGGGCGGAGTACTGAACATCGTCACACGCTCGATGAATGAGAACGGTGTCCGTACACATATTAATATAGGTGCCGGAAGCTATGGAACGCTTCAGACAGAAGCCTCTAATCAGGTTCGCAGCGGTCGGTTCACCAGCACTGTGGCTGCACAATACAACCGCTCCGACAACCATCGTGTTAACATGGGTTTCGAACAGTTCGGAGGTTTTGTCAAGCTGGGCTACGAGCTCAGCAACCATTGGAACGTGACAACCGACCTGAATCTAACCCACTGGAATGCTTCGAACCCAGGCAGCGTGGCACAGCCAAAGTTGGAAAACGACCAATGGATTACACGCGGTTCTGCAAATCTGGTCCTTGAAAACCATTATGAGAGGACATCGGGTGCACTGAGCATTTATGACAACTTCGGGCGACACAAAATTAACGATGGGTACAACGAGAAAGGCGGTAAGCCGCAGACAGACCTGTTCCGCTCAAAAGATGCCGTTGCAGGTGTTTCGTGGTACCAAAGTGCATCTTTGTTCCATGGTAATCGAATCACCATCGGCGTTGATTATCAGCACATCTACGGCCGTGCGTGGTACACAGACCGCAAGACAGGTGAAACAGTGACAACCAAGAAACGACTGATGCAAAGCGCTCACGCTCATGAGGATGAATTGGCTGGCTACGTGGACTTCAGACAGGAACTCTCTGATAGATTGACCTTGGATGCAGGACTGCGCTACGACCACCACTCCACCGCAGGCAGTGAGTGGGTGCCTCAGGCGGGCATCGTATGGCGCCCGTTGCAGGCAGCTGAAGTAAGAGCCTTAGCGAGCAAGGGATTCCGCAATCCCACAACCCGCGAGATGTTTATGTACGGAACTGCCAACCACGATTCCCTCCGCGCAGAACGATTGTGGAACTATGAATTGTCATGGCGTCATCGGACATACAACTTTTCGTATGGTGTGAACCTCTTTTACATCAAAGGCGATAATATGATTCAGGCTGTGGCAAACCGAAACATCAACACAGGCGAGATTGAGAACTGCGGTCTCGAACTGGAAGCACAATACCGAATCAACAGACACTGGACGGTGACTACTAATCACTCGCTGCTACACATGGCAACGCCTGTTGCGGCTGCGCCCAAGTACAAAGGTTTCCTTGAGACTGCCTTGCATGATGGCAAGTGGGAAGTCATCGCCAGCCTGCAATACTTCAGCGGCATTGGTCTAGACAGAGACAATGACGGCAAAGTTGACTGCACACAGAAAGATTTCTGTCTGGTTGGTTGTACTGTCAACTATGCCATTCTCAAGAACCTGAGTCTCTGGTTGCGCGGCGAGAACTTGTTAGCACAACGCTATGAGATCAACTACGGTTTCCCTATGCCCAAGGCTACGTTTATGAGCGGCGTAAACATCAGTTTATAACAACTCTAAAAATCTTCAACATCCTATCGACCTTTCCACTCCCATCACCTATCTGCCCGGCGTAGGCCCCCAAAGAGCCAAGCTGCTGGAATCGGAACTCGGCATTACGACGTTCAAGGATCTCTTGTACTTTTTTCCCTACAAGCATATAGACCGCACGCGACTCTACTACATCCATGAGTTGACGGCCGATATGCCGTTTGTGCAAATAAAGGGGGAAATCCTTAGTTTCGAGGAGGAGGGACAAGGTCGCAAGCGCCATTTGATAGCCCATTTTACCGACGGACAGGGTCTAGTCGATTTAGTATGGTTTCAGGCTGGAGCATTCAAATGGATGAAGAAGAACTATCTCATAGGCAAACAGTACATTGTCTTCGGACGCCCTGGCGTCTTCAATGGTCGCATCAACATCCCTCATCCCGACATAGATCCGGCTGACAGTCTTCAGCTGGGCAGCATGGGGCTACAACCTTATTACTCCACTACTGAGCGGATGAAGAAAGGCGGATTGAACAGTCGAAGCATCGAGCGGTTCACGAGCACGCTGTTTGAGAAAGGGCCGCTCACCCTTGATGACTACCTCCCCGACTCCCTAATCATTCAGCTCAACCTCGTGCCGCTTGCACAGTCACTCCACGACCTCCACTATCCACCCTCTGCCGATGCTTTGCGCCGAGCCACCTATCGACAGAAGTTCGAAGAACTGTTCTTCATTCAGTTAGGCATACTGCGTTTTGCTCGCCTGCGCCAGCAGCAAGTCTTCGGCCATGTATTCTCCCGTGTGGGCGAACTGTTCAATACCTTCTATCATAACTACCTACCCTTTGAACTGACGAATGCTCAGAAGCGCGTCATCCGCGAGATGCGACACGACATGGGCAGCGGTAAACAGATGAACCGCCTTCTGCAAGGCGATGTAGGTTCTGGCAAAACGCTCGTAGCTCTGATGACAATGCTTATTGCTTTGGACAACGGCTTCCAGGCCTGTCTCATGGCTCCCACAGAGATCCTGGCAGAACAGCATTACACCACTTTCCGTGAGTTCCTGAAGGATATGCCTGTGCGCGTGGAACTTTTAACCGGAGCCGTCAAGGGCAAGAAACGCAGAGGCCCCATTCTCGAAGGCACGCGAACAGGCGAAGTACACATACTCATTGGAACTCATGCCGTACTGGAGGACGCTGTGGAATTCCACCGACTGGGCTTAGTGGTCATCGACGAGCAACATCGCTTCGGTGTTGCTCAAAGGGCACGTTTATGGCAGAAAAACGAGACGCCTCCTCACGTTCTTGTGATGACAGCCACCCCTATCCCACGGACATTGGCCATGACACTCTATGGCGACCTTGACGTGAGCATCATCGATGAACTGCCACCAGGACGCAAGCCAATAGAAACTCGCCATTTTTGGGAAGAGCGCACAGAGAGCCTCTATCAGAGCATTCGCATGGAGATTGCAAAAGGACGTCAAGTTTATATCGTCTATCCGCTCATCAAAGAGAGCGAGAAAATGGATATCCAAGATCTTGAGAACGGATACGAGGCCATCTGTCATGCCTTCCCTGACCTTCGCATTTCAAAGGTCCACGGTCAAATGAAATCATCTGAAAAGGATGCCGAGATGGAACGCTTCGTTCGTGGCGAAACGCAGATTCTCGTAGCCACGACGGTCATTGAGGTCGGCGTCAATGTACCCAATGCCTCCGTAATGATTATCCAAAATGCAGAGCGTTTCGGACTTGCACAACTGCACCAACTACGCGGTCGTGTAGGTCGCGGAGCCGAACAAAGCTATTGCATCCTCGTCACAAAATACAAACTATCTCAAGACACAAAGAGGCGCATTCAAATTATGTGCGAGACCAATGACGGCTTCGAGATTGCCGAAGCAGACTTGAAGTTCAGAGGCCCCGGCGATCTCGAAGGTACGCAACAAAGCGGCATGGCCTTCGACCTCCACATCGCGAACCTCGCCCGCGACGGACAACTCGTGCAGTTGGCCCGCGACACAGCCAACCGCATTCTCGACCTCGACCCTACTCAGTCACGACCTGAATACGCTGCCATGTGGCAGCATCTTCGCGACCTGAAATCCAGCAACATAGACTGGAGCAATATCAGCTGATTGGCTCTTCTATTCATCGCTCTCAAGGAAGAAGGACTGGAGATAAGAGTTCTTTGAGGTCTTGAATGATGGGAATTGGAGGAATGGCAGCCGCAGGGATTTCCGTCCATTGTTCACCTTGCAGCCAAACAGCTTGACAGCCAGCCTGACGAGCGGGAATAATGTCCTTGTCAAGAGAATCACCCACGACGACGACCTCTTCGGGTCGCAGTCCCAAAGCCTCTACTCCGAGGGTGAAGATCCGAGGGTCTGGCTTACGTACACCCACCACAGCAGATTCTATGACGTGTTGAAAGAAACCTTCGAGGTGAAATTCATGCAGCACCGTGTGAATATTGCCGTAGAAATTGCTCACCAACACCAAAGGGTAGTTTTCTGCCAAACGGGACAGCACATTACAACTATGCGCTGTCTGCTGAATGGTGCAGGCATAAAGGTCTCCAAGCACGGCAGTGCTCATGGCATCCGCATCGCCTTGTAAACCGTGTTCCTGCAGGTAACGAAACTGTATCGCAAGTTTTGTCCGCAGGGTCTCATGAAAGGTAAAATCAGGACGAATGAGGGGTTGGTGTGCCAGTGTACGCTCAGCGTGAACATAAGCTTCACGGTACAAAGCCACGGGAACAGGAACAAGCGCACGCTCATAGGCGTGCCAAATGTGCTGCCCCCAATGACAGCCGCCCGTGTCCAATGTACCACCATAATCGAAGATGAAACCGCGCATGAGAGAGGATTGAGAGTGGAGAGTGAAAAGTTGAGAGTTAAGAGTGAAAAGTTGAGAGTTAAGAGTTGAGAGTTAAGAATTTTTCGCAGAGCGCGCTCGGCCCAGAGGGACGCTTGACACTTTAAGAAGTGTCGCAAGCGCCGAGCGAAGAGTTTTGACGATGGCATCGGCAGCATCTTCTCGACAACGTGAGAAACTGGGCCAGTCGTTGAAGTCAATGAGACAGAAGGTGCCATCGGGGCGAACGATGGCATCACCGCCATAAACAGTGATGCCCACACGGAATGCTAAGCGCTCAGCTGTCTTCTGTAAGTGATTGGCGCTAAAAGCATAGTGATGAGCCGGGCCATTATGTGCTTCGTGGCCGAATTTGCTCATACCGTCGTCGGTAGGATAAAACAAGCGGAAGAAACCAGTGCCAAGCACGCCATAGAACTTAACAAGATCACCAGTAATATGAGCACTGATAACATAGTCGCTAATGTCGCGTTGGCGGAAGCCTTCGATAGCGCTCTGCAGCGCCTGTTCATCGGCAGTAAAGAGGACATCCTCGGGGGTTTGGGCAGCTGCGTCGCCTCGCTTGAGCCAGTAACCGCAGTTGCCTTGCGTGGGCGGTACGGGAACATGTTCCTGTAGCATGATATTCTGCAAGACACTGCGTGCACATCTTTCCACGCCAAGAGGTTTGTTTATGACTGGAACGTGTAGCGTCTTCAGCCACGCAAGGGTTTCCGGCAAGCGGCCCATAGACAGTACCAGATCGAAAACCGAGGTGTTGATGTCGTGTGGCAGTTCCTCCTCACTTATCACTTGAACCGTGCATCCCCTACCCTGCAACCGACGGACAACAGCCATCAGGATGGCTCTGTCCTGCTCCACACTGTTGGGCGAGAAACATTCAGCTCTCAAAATAGCAAGCACGGTGCTGTGGCCATGATGATTCGTGCAATGCGAATTGTGCATTAAGAACTCTTCAGCTTTGGGGATATCAGATGCGTGGTCGATATCGAGGACTTTAGTAAAAGGATAGGCGCGAAGGCGGAGGTCATCTTTTATGAGAGCACGCTGGAAGTTGCGCATACGGCTCTCGCCGCGGTCTATGCAGGTGCGAAGGGTGTTGAGAGCCCGAGGCGTGAGGCCATAGATTCCGCCACTTATATAATGGGGATGCTCCTCGGCGTCGAGGAAGGCTGTGATTCGCAGTTGTGAATCGGTCTGCACATAGAGCGGTTTCTCGTCGTCAATATAATCCGTGACGCCCATCAGTCCATCAGCCTCGCCGCTGTCAGCCAAGCGCTGCCATTCACTCACGTAATCTTTGAACTCATCAGGGCGAAAAATGGTATCAACCGTGGTAATGACAAACGGTTCGTTGCCCTCCAGCATCGGTGCCAATTCAAAGAGCGAGTGCATAGAACTGGCTGTTGTCTTAGCAACGTAGCGTACGGGAATGCCTCGTTGACGGCAGGCCTCCAAATGGTCGGAGACAAGTGTTGTCAGTTGGTTGCAGATGACGTTAATCTCCGTCGCGCCACTGTCAAGGAAGATCTGCATGATCCGGTCAATCATCACTTGGCCGCCGATCTCCACAAGCGGTTTGGGCAGCAGTATGCCCTCATCAGCCAATCGCGAGCCTTCGCCCGCAGCAATGATAGCGAATTTCATCGGCTTGACGATTAGAGGTTAACACACATTTCTCTGCAGAAGTGCTCATGTCGCCAACGCATATAAGCCCACAGGACAGACAGAACGAAAATCTCGAAGAAATAGTAAAGCCACGGGAAATCTATCAGACAGCAGATGTAAAGGGCAATGGCGCGTGTGTTGAAAGTTAGGATATTCGTCAACGGCATAATAGAGAGCGAACGGCGCCGGAAATCATCGCGCACCGATTGAGGAACACGGTTCATGTTTCCATACGTTATACGTAAGCGTTCCAAAAGCTGTTGAAACTGCGGCGTTGCTTGCTCCTGCTTTCGCGTGTAATTCACATAAGTCCATTGGAAGAACTTCTCAAGCGGTTGCCGACGCCATGAGAGATTGTTGTAGCGTTGCTGTTCATAAGAAGAGTTATGCAATTCACTGCCTTCCTTGCCGTTGAGGAAAAAAAGATGAATCTGTCGGTAGTAATCTGCCAATCGACACTGCCCTGAATGGCATACCAAACCAGCCAATGCCGCCAACGCAAACAGCACAGCAACGCCGAGGAGCGTGTTCTGCTCATTGTCCTCAATGCCCAGCCAATGGAATTCCAATGAGTGGTAGCGATAGAAACGCCATAGCACGGATGTATAAACGGGAATAAAAATCAAGAAACTTGCCACTCCGTCGAGAATGCGTCCCAACTGTGTCCGCTGATTGGTCATGCGAGCCAGCTGTCCGTCGGCGCTATCGTAGAAGTTTGCCCACATCATCAGTAATACACCGATGATGTTACAGGCGAGCCCCGTCAGCCCCTCGGTTCGGTAGGAGCCGTGCATGAAGAAGACCACAGACGAAAGACCGATAAGAATCGACAACACTGTGACGGTGTTAGGGTGCACGCCCAGATTCATAAAGAACCGAGCCCACAGGAAACCTATCGGGCGTGTGAAAACGCGGTCGAGCCACTCCTCTGTGTCGTTGGACTTATATGTCTTTTGAACCTGCTCGTTCGTCATGGCCGTTCAGTCCATTTCCTCGTCAGCTTCGTAACCGCCCATCTCACGGATGGCATTCTTCAGTATCGTGTGCTGCTGGTAAAGGTTGTTGACAGCCTCCTCTCCCCGTCTATAGTCGTGCATAGGACTCTTGAGAAAGAAACTGAGGAAGCGCTGGATGCCATAGCGTCCATCACGCGCAGCAGCATCAATGAGCAGACAGAGGTCGAGGCACACGGGTGCCGCCAGGATGCTGTCTCGACAGAGGAAATTGATTTTAATCTGCATCGGATAACCCATCCATCCACGGATATCGATGTTATCCCACGATTCCTTGTTGTCGTTGCGTGGAGGATAGTAGTTAATGCGGACTTTGTGATAGTAATCGCTGTATAAGTCTGGTTGCTCATCTGCTTTAAGAATCGTCTCCAGCGTCGAGAGCTTGCTCACCTCTTTTGTGCGGAAGTTCTCCGGTTCATCGAGCACCAGGCCGTCGCGGTTGCCAAGAATATTGGTGGAGAACCATCCGTCGAGTCCCAGGCAGCGTGTACCGATGATGGGGGCGAAGCCACTCTTGACCAGTGTCTGTCCCGTCTTGAAGTCCTTGCCTGCGATGGGCATACGATTCTTCTCGGCCAGCTCCCAGATAGCGGGGATATCCACGGTGGTGTTAGGAGCCCCCATGACGAACGGGCAGCCCTCCACGAGAGCAGCATAGGCATAACACATCGAAGGAGCTATGTGCTTGCGGTCATCAGCTTTCATGGCGACTTCCAAGGCTGCAAGCGAAGAGTGTACGTGCTCATCAACGGGTACGTATATCTCCGTAGAGGCGGCCCACAACACCACCACGCGGTCACAACCATTCTCGGCCTTGAAACGTTGAATATCTTCGCGCAACAGCTCCACCATTTCCCATCTTGAAGGGATTTGTTCCCCTGCACCCGAGAGAGAAGCAGAAGCAAGTCGCTTCACGTGATCACCATCAAGGCGTTTGGCATAGTTCTTGTCGAAAGCAGCCTTCATGGGCACAATCTGCTCCAGTTCCTCGCGAACGGGATCTATGTCTTCGCGGCGTAACACCTGAGCATAGACCGCGGCCTGATAGGCATTCTGCGGATAGACATCCCAACAACCGAATACCAAGTCATCCAAGCTTGCAAGTGATATGATATCACCATAGTGAAGGTAGCGTCTCTCTGCTCCGTGACCTACGCGCACCTTATCATATTGTGTCATCGAGCCAATGGGCTTGGTAAGCCCTTTACGAGCCATGAGCACACCCGTCATAAACGTGGTAGCAACAGCGCCATTGCCTACGATTAAAATACCCAGTTTACCTGATGCAGACTTCATATCTGATAGTTCCTTTTATTTGAAATTACGCGCAAAGTTGTGAAAAAATTCTCAAATAACCATATTATTCAAGATTATTTTGCTGTTTCCTGAGCTTTATTGCTTATTTTTGCAACTGAAATGACGAAACCGAGTTATCTGCATTCGTTAGCGTGGAAAGGAGAGATGCTGCCCGAAGCGTTCACCTACCCCTTCCGCTACACCCCGCATCCGCTATGCGTGCGGGCAGCAGCTATCGTACAGGAACAAATTCAGAAAATGCACGTCAAGGAAGGGAAAATGTTCGGGGTGATGGTTGTTCAATCAAAGGTGGAGAAAGAAGATTTATATTTCCTGGCCGCCTACTCCGGACAACTGATGCAGAGCTATAACCATCCTTGGTTTGTGCCACCCATCGTGGACTATCTTCAACTTGAAAGCTATTTCCAGAAAGAACAAGCAGAGATTGTAGCCCTCAGTCATCGTCTGGCAGCCCTGCGCATAGACAAAGAAGCGTTCAGTTGGCAACAGCGGCTAACTCATTTCTGCGACGAACGCGACAGAGCCGTTCTGGAGGCCAAACAGACCTATGAAGAGGGGCGTGCACGCAGAAACGCCCTGCGCGAAGCCGCCACACAAAGTTCTCGACTGCCCGTCACCTTTGCACACGAAGAGGAGCAGCTCATTCATGAGAGCCAACAGCAAAAAGCCAATATCCACCGCGCCAAGCAACTGCACAAAGAAGAAATAGCAACTCTGGAAGCACAGCTCGCCGCCCACAAGGCTGCCATTCGCGACCTCAACAAAGAGCGGTTGCACCGCAGCGAAGCCCTCCAGCAATGGCTCTTCAGCCAGTTCGTGTTTCTGAATGGTCTGGGAGAACAAAAGTGTTTGCTTGATATTTTTTCAAACACACACATACCCTCTGGTGCTGGCGAGTGTTGCGCACCGAAACTGCTTCAGGCAGCCTATCAGCTGGGACTTGTGCCGCTGGCGATGGCAGAGTTCTGGTGGGGACCGTCGAACCCCATGCACTACAAGCAACCCGGCGCTTTCTTCCCTGCCTGTCACAGCAAGTGCCGTCCCATATTAAGCCACATGCTGCAAGGCCTCAACGTGGAAACCGATCCTGCCCTACACTATGAGCAGGCTCTGAAACCCGTGCGCATAATATGGGAGGATGAGCATCTCGCCGTCATCGAGAAACCCGAGGGCTGGTGCAGTATCCCCGGCAGGAGCGACCAGGCCAACCTTTTTGATGAGGCTTTGCGCCTGTGGCCAGGCATCGAGGGCAGCATCATCGTACACCGCCTGGACCAGGACACATCGGGCGTAATCGTATTAGCCAAGACAGCACGTGTGCACCGCGCCTTGAGCCAACAGTTTGAACGTCGCGAGGTGAAGAAACGCTATGTGGCACTACTTGAAAATTACTGCGCCCCAAGCTCCTCCAACGGGGAGAACACCACTTCATGTGAAAGCTCCTCTCAGGAAGGACTCATTTCCTTGCCCCTCGCTCCAGACCTCAACGATATGCCTCATCAACGGGTGGATTGGAAACACGGCAGGGAAGCCGTCACTCAATATCGTATCATAGGTCATGAAGAGCGGGCTGGCATCCCCGTCACTCGCATCGTGTTTCACCCTCAGACTGGCCGCACCCATCAGCTACGAGTTCACTCAGCATCGCCCGAAGGGCTCAACGCACCCATCCTCGGTGACCGCCTCTACGGCCACATCGCCGACCGCCTCTACCTACACGCTGAAGCCATAGACTTCACCCATCCTGTCACCGGAGAACCTCTCCACATCGAAGCCCCCTGCCCGTTCTGATTCCCGAACCAAATAAAGAGGAAAAAGAAAAGATATTTATCCTGAAAGCAAAAGATCTATGTCTTATTGGGAGAAGATCTATATCTTATCGGTTGTTCCACCGATGGAACAACCGATAAGATATAGATGTGAGTGGTTTTTCCAACCAATGGGAAAAACCAATAACCCTAGGACGATAAGGCAAGGACAGCGCTTCAAAGTGGGAACACCCGTAATGTTAATGTTCGGAAGTTAAAAAAAAGAAAATATTTTGTATTTATGTCGCTTCATCGTATCTTTGCCCTCAGAATCAACCAATCATGAAATAGAGATATGCTTACCCGTGCCATTTTCCGCGCCCTGTGCGCCTTGCTCGTTGGATTCCTTCTTGTCAGCAATCCCACTGAGATGACCGTCTTGCTTGTGCAGATTATAGGCGGATTGTTCGCTTTCTCTGGTCTGCTGGCCATCATCGGCTACTTCGTGACACGTGTAAAGCAGTCCGGTTTTCGCCCTGTTTTCCCTATCGTGGGCATAGGCAGCTTGGCTTTCGGTGCCATCCTGCTGCTCTGGCCTGACAAATTCGTAGATTTTCTGATGTATGTGATGGGAGGCTTGCTGGTTCTGATTGGTATTGGGCAGATCGCAAACCTCATAAACTATAGGAAGTTCTCACCGCTTTCGTGGTCGCTATTCGTGCTGCCTTTGTTGCTTTTAGCAGCCGGAGTGATGGTCATCGCCTACCCCATTGAAGCGGCAGCCGTGCCCTTCACCATTCTTGGCGTAGCTTATATTATCTATGGTGTGGGAGAATTTCTGCTGGGTCTGCGCTTTCACCGCAACCGCCGCCTCTATGATGCAACACAAAACGACCTCCACGAGGTGCAGGATGCAGAGTTCGTAGAGGTCATAGAGGATGAACAAACGGCCGATGCCGGCCTCACACCCAAAGTTTAGGCTTCGTTGCCGTACATTTTCTCCTTCAGCTCGCGTATGCGATCATCGGAGATATAGTCGTCGTAGTCCATGAGCTTGTCGATGATACCGGTGGGCGTGAGCTCTATGATGCGGTCGGCTACGGTCTGTATGAACTCATGATCGTGCGAGGCAAAGAGTATGTTCCCTTTGTAAATCTTCAGATTGTTGTTGAATGCTTGAATACTCTCCAAGTCAAGATGGTTCGTGGGGGTATCAAGAATGAGACAATTGGCGTTCTTGAGCTGCATACGGGCTATCATGCAGCGCATGCGCTCACCACCGGAGAGGACATTAACCTTTTTGAGGACTTCTTCACCGGAGAACAGCATTCGACCTAAATAGCCTTTCATGAACACCTCATTACCCTCGCCATACTGCATGAGCCAATCTACAAGGTTCTTGTCACTCTGGAAAAAAGCGGTATTGTCAAGTGGCAGGTAAGCGGTAGTAATCGTGAGACCCCACTTGTAGGTTCCAGCCTGTGCCTCACGATTGCCGTTGATAATCTCAAAGAGAGCTGTCATAGCACGCGGATCGTGGCTCAAGAACACCGTCTTCTGACCTTTCTCAATGTTAAAGGTCACATTGTCGAAGAGCACTGTACCATCCTCTGCCACAGCCTTCAGGCCTTCTACCTCAAGAATCTGGTTGCCTGGTTCTCGCTCCATTTGGAAGATAATGCCAGGATACTTACGCGTGGAGGGCTGAATCTCATCTACATTGAGCTTCTCCAACATCTTCTTTCGTGAAGTTGTCTGCTTCGATTTGGCAACATTGGCACTAAAACGCCGAATGAACTCTTCCAGTTCCTTGCGCTTTTCCTCGGCCTTAGCCTTCTGGTTCTGAGCTTGGCGAAGAGCCAGTTGGCTTGACTCATACCAGAATGAGTAGTTGCCGGCAAATAACGTTACCTTTCCGAAGTCGATATCCACTGTGTGAGTGCATACAGAATCTAAGAAGTGACGGTCGTGGCTGACAACAAGCACCGTGTGTTCAAATTCGGAGAGATACTGTTCAAGCCACTGAACAGTATCGAGATCGAGATCATTGGTAGGCTCGTCAAGCAGCAGGTTGTCAGGCTCGCCGAAGAGTGCCTTGGCCAACATCACACGCACTTTCTCCTTACCCGAAAGGTCGCGCATGAGCATTTGGTGCTTCTTCTCTTTGATACCCAGACCGCTGAGAAGGGCACCGGCATCACTCTCTGCTGTATAACCTCCCATCTCGGCGAACTTTTCCTCCAGTTCTGCCACACGGATGCCGTCGGCATCGCTGAAGTCCTCTTTCATATAGA
Organism: uncultured Bacteroidales bacterium; assembly: GCA_902783885.1. GTDB lineage: Bacteria > Bacteroidota > Bacteroidia > Bacteroidales > Bacteroidaceae > Physcousia. The sequence goes on along the minus strand of CACZSQ010000025.1, from coordinate 18,349 downwards.
GCGCATCGCGCTCATGCATAATATCCCAAAGGACAGTATGCCCCATGAGAACGGTATCGAGAACAGTGTTATCGTCATACTGGAAATGGTCCTGCGAGAGCACACTCAGTCGCTCGCCGGGACCCAACTCAATCGTTCCCTTATTTGCCTCCAGCTCACCACTGATGGCCTTCAGAAGGGTGGACTTTCCTGCGCCGTTTGCACCGATGACGCCGTAAATGTTTCCGTTAGTAAACTTGAGATTAACGTCCTTATAGAGAACGCGTTTGCCAAACTGAATGGCTAAGTTGGAGACTGTTATCATTTATATTACAAATTGAACTATTTTAATGGGAGTTTTAGATTTGCGGCTGCAAAGGTACAACAAATTATTGAGATAAACGTACTAAATGGGAAATAAACAAAAAAGCAGGGCTGTCATCACGACAGCCCTACCTTCATTAACCTTAAATCTAATACCATGAAAAACACGTTGCAAATATACGTATTTCACGCTTATCAACAAGGGGTTACGTATAAAAGTAGCAACAGTTTTCAGTTTGTTTAACAAACAGCATTGCATACGAAGCTTATTTGTTAATATATTTAACCTTTAATCACTATTCCACGTACAGGACGAGGCCTTTGAGGTATTCACCCTCAGGATGATAGATATTAATTGGATGGTCGGCCGGTTGGTGAAGCTGATGGAGAATTCTCACACTACGCCCACTCTGCACCGCAGCGGTAAAGACAGCCGTGCGGAACTGGTCCTTGTTGACGGCCTGGGAGCAGGAAAAAGTAAAGAGGATGCCGCCCGGACGAATCTTTTCGAAAGCACGAAGGTTCAGCCGCGTGTAACCTTTCAGAGCATTACGCAAGGCTTCCTTGTGCTTTGCAAAAGCGGGCGGGTCAAGAATAATGAGGTCATAAGCACCATCATCCATTTGCTGTAGGAACTTGAAGGCATCTTCGGCGAAAGCCTGATGGCGGCTATCGCCAGGAAAATTGAGCTCCATATTGGCGTTAACAAGCTCCACAGCCTTGGCAGAACTATCTACGGAGTGAACGGTGTGAGCGCCACCACGCATGGCATAAACTGAGAAACCTCCAGTGTAGCAGAACATATTCAGGACATCTCGACCACGGGAGTAATGCTCCAGCAAGCTACGATTGTCACGCTGATCCACGAAGAATCCAGTTTTCTGACCACGGAGCCAGTCGATGTGGAACTGGAGGCCGTTTTCCACTGCCACATCGTCGGCAGCACCGCCCAAAAGGAAACCATTCTCTTGACCTAAATCGGCCTTGAAGGGCAACGTTGTCTCACTCTTGTAGAAGATGTTGTCTATCTCGCTTCCCATCACTCGCTTAAGGGATTCTGCAATCTCCATACGGGAGCAATGCATCCCAATGCTATGAGCCTGAAGAACCGCTGTGCGGCCATAGACGTCAATAACTAACCCTGGGAGATTGTCACCCTCGCCATGGACGAGACGAAAGGTGGAATTGTCCTCACGGCCAGCAACACCAATAGCTTTGCGCATATCCCATGCCGTCTGGAGGCGTGAGTCCCAAAATGAATTGTCGATAAGTTCGTCGTGGAATGTTAGTACACGAACAGCAATGGAGCCAATCTGCCAATGCCCTGTAGCGATGTATTCACCATCGGACGTAAAGACACGCGCCAAAGAGCCTTCAACCTGCTTGCCTTCGATGTGCTGGATGGCACCGGAGAATATCCATGGGTGAAAGCGGCGCAGCGACTCTTCTTTACCTCGTTTGAGTGTAATATTCATTGAACGGATTAATTAACAATAAAAAACTATGTATCTGGAATCAAACACATTAAGAACAATCCAAATTTGCAGTTTCTTGGGAGATGGGTTCTGGATTAACGACTAATTGATAGTCACGCGTAGTGAGAAGTCGGTTAATCTCGTGGTACAGATTAAGGCACGCCCACGCATCGGTAGCCGCATATCGTTTTTGGGGCTCGGTAAGCACATCAGCCTCCCAATTGGAAAGGCGCTGATGCTTGGAGATTTTCTGGCCGAACAGATTCGCATAGAGCTTGAGAAGGCTCATATCCTCCACGCCCAACTGTTTGACATAGTCCTGCAAGTCGATATAGTTAACCGGTTCAAACGGAACGCGACGTCGCAGCTGAGCCCAATCGTCGTGGAGCGAGAGGCCAATTTTCTGAGAAGTTCGGTCAGTAAGCAGGCGTACTAAACAGTCTGGAAGTCCCATCATATTAAGGCGGAAGAGGAAGCAAGTGTCGGGCGTTGAGATTTGCAGTAAGGCCACAGGGTTCATGGCTCCGGGCTTAAAGCTGGGACGTGTCTCAGTATCAATGCCCAGACGATGGAACCGCAACAGATAATCTACAGCACGACGGGCTTCCCCCACGGTGTGAATGACCACAATCCGCCCTTCGAACTGCACCTTCGGCAACTCGGGGATAGAACGTTTATCATATTTGACGTAGATTTGCTTCACTGGATAAAACGTGTTCTATGCAAGCGTCGTAGCGCATTGACCAAATCTGTACCCCAATAGAGTTCAAAACTATCATTAAGCGCCCACAAGGATTCCTCGATATTTTCTTCCACTCCCGTGCGAAAGCATTCCACGAAATCGCGCACAGGCTGGTAGATATCAGACAAGTTCTCGCTCACGCGACACCAGCGAACCTCGTCTGTCTGTACGCCTTCATCATAGACAAAATCCTCGTACTCATCCTGCTCTGCCATCACCTCAGAGAGAATAGCGCGTAACCAATTGTAGTCTTGCTCGGTCACGAAACTGGCAGGAGCATATTCCTCGCCACCATCGACCCGTGGAAGCAATTGCGCCTTCATGTACAACAACGGCAACAACTTTAACAACGTATCCACAAAAGGCTCACGGTCGCGTCCTTCGCTCTGTTCTAGAAAAGCACAGAGTTCTGCACCAACGGTAACGAACTCAACCACAGGCTGAGAATAGGCAATTTTCATGTTTTTGGAACGTTTTGCGTGCAAAAGTAGTTCTTTTTGTAAAAAAAATCACATCTTTTCGAGGAAAAGTTCATAAAAAGCCATAAATTTGCAGCCGAAATAAGGAATAGAAAATCATTATGAGCAAAGAGACAAGCCAAAAGCCTGCCAATTTTCGCACGCCCAAACGAGCTACAAAGCGCAGCAAGACATCCAGTGACAGCAGCAGGAATTTGCACGTCCGCGAAGCCCTTAAAGGTACCCGAGACGAGCCCATGAGCCGTGGCGAAGCCATCCGCATCGCAGTTGGAGTCGTGTTGCTGGTGGTAGCTGCGTTCACCCTATTGAGTCTCATATCACATCTCATCACTGGCGGTTGGGACATGGCCGTGTTGCAGGGTGGATATTATGGCGATGCTAAGAACTGGACAGGATACCTCGGAGCATGGTGGAGTAACTACTGGATTACAGGAAATTTCGGTTTCGGATCCTTTTTTATTCCCATATTCCTGATGGCAGCCTCGCTCAAGCTAACAGGCGCTTATCATGTGCGGCTTTGGAAATGGTTTGTCAACTGTATGTTCCTGCTCACGTGGACCAGTGTGGCTGGAGCCTTCTTCCTCACGAGTTCATTCTCCAGGACACCTGACATCAGCTACATCAGCCCAGGCGGTGTGCATGGAATGAGAGTAGTGGAACTCTTAGAAAACGCCATTGGACCAGTCGGAACCTTCTTAACCCTGCTGTTGACACTGTTGGGTTACTTGTGCTATCTCAGCGCAGAGACCATCCGCATCATCAAGAAGCTGATGCACCCTCAGCAACTGGCGCGTGACCTTCGCGAGCAGTACCCCATTCTCAGTCGCATCGTAGAGTTCTTCAAGAGATTCAAGCGCAAGGGCACGGAAGAACCAGAAGCCATCGAAGAATCGGAGAACTCAGAATCCCAAGATGAGTCAGTAGTTTCTGAAACCGCTGAGCACTCCGCAGTCACCATTCCTTTACACGGAGACCCTATGGTTGTAAAAACGAGTGAGGAAGACAGCAACACGATTGAGTTGGAGCTCAGCACAACCGGGGCAGACAAAAGCCCTGACAACAATGGCGATAACGGAGATATACCCTTTGCGACAGTGATGCCGGCCGAAGAGACGCCCGCCGTACCGGCTACGGATGATAGCACGCCTTTCACCATTGAGAAGCCCATCAGTGAAGAAGTGGCTGACGAGGAGAGCAAGGCTGCTCTGGAACCTTACGACCCGAAGCTCGACCTGGAAAATTACCGCTACCCCACGCTCGACCTGCTCAAGCACTACGACATTGACCCCACTGCCAATATCGACATGGTGGAGCAGAATAAGAACAAGGACCAGATAATCTATGTCCTTCGCACCTTTGGCGTGGAAATTTCAAGCATCAAAGCCACTGTGGGTCCAACCATCACACTTTACGAAATCACGCCTGCCCCAGGAGTCCGCATCTCCAAGATTCGAAACCTCGAGGACGACATAGCCCTCTCGCTCTCGGCTTTGGGCATCCGCATCATCGCCCCCATTCCAGGCAAAGGCACCATCGGTATAGAAGTGCCGAACGCTAAGCCACAGATTGTGTCGATGGAGAGCATCCTGAATAGCAAGAAGTTCCAGGAAACCGCCATGGAGTTGCCTATGGCCTTGGGCAAGACAATCACAAATGAGGTCTTCATGGCAGACTTAACAAAAATGCCTCACTTGCTCGTAGCCGGCGCTACTGGTCAAGGCAAGTCCGTCGGTCTGAACGCCATTATCACATCGCTACTATATAAGAAGCACCCCGCAGAGCTGAAATTCGTAATGGTGGACCCCAAGAAGGTGGAATTTCCTATCTACACGCCCATTGTAAACCATTTTCTGGCACAAATCGAGGATGAGAGCGGCGACGAGCCCATCATTACCGATGTGCAAAAAGTCATTAATACGCTCAAGAGTCTGTGCGTAGAAATGGACACTCGCTATGACTTATTAAAGAAAGCGCGCGCGCGTAATATAAAGGAGTACAACGAAAAGTTCCGCAACCGTCAGCTGAACCCGCAAAACGGTCATAAGTTCCTGCCCTACATCGTGGTCATCATTGATGAGTTCGGCGATCTGATTATGACAGCCGGCAAGGAGATTGAGCTTCCCATCGCCCGCATCGCTCAACTGGCGCGAGCCGTGGGTATGCACATGATTATCGCAACGCAGCGCCCGACAACAAACATCATTACAGGTACTATCAAGGCTAACTTCCCTGCTCGCATGGCCTTCAAGGTCAGCGCCATGATTGACTCGCGCACAATCCTCGACCGTCCAGGCGCAAATCAACTTATAGGTAAGGGCGATATGCTCTTTCTGGCAGGTAGCGAGCCAGTACGTCTTCAGTGTGCCTTCGTGGACACTCCTGAAGTGGAACGCATTGCCAACTTCATTGCCTGCCAGCAGAGCTACCCGGGTCCCTTCGCTCTTCCACGTCCACCCATGGAAGATGCAACAGGCCCCGCCGATGTAGATATGAATCATCTCGACCCCATGTTTGCAGAAGCTGCCCGTCTTATCATCTCCACTCAACAGGGCTCCACCTCCATGATCCAACGCAAGTTCTCCATTGGCTACAATCGCGCGGGTCGACTAATGGACCAGCTGGAGAGTGCAGGCGTCGTAGGACCGGCTCAAGGCGCCAAGCCACGCGACGTTCTCATTCAAGATGAGGCTTCTTTGGAAATGCTGCTAAACAATTTAGGCTAAAGACTCATTTACCCAAAAAACTATCCACAACCGCTATGACCATTGCCATCCTTTCGCTTATCCTGATTGGCTATGTGCTGATTGCCCATGAGCATATCACTCACATCAATAAAGCCACGATTGCCGTCTTTGTGGCGGCCGTTGGTTGGATTCTGTTTATGTGTACAGGTACAGACTTCGTGCTGAAAATGCATGGAGCAGATTTCACCGCATATACGGGGAATAATCCTTTCGACTCTGAGACGGTGAAGGAGTTTATAGCACAGCACGTCTTCATCCGTTATGCTGCAGACATTTGCAGCATCGTGCTCTACCTGCTGGCTACGACTAGCATCGTCAATGTGCTCAACACCAACGGCTGTTTCGACTTTATCACCGACACCGTGCGCGCCAAAGACAGCCGAGTCCTGCTTTGGGGGCTCGTGGGTTTCACCTGTCTCCTATCCGTTAATCTGGATAACCTCACTACGACGGTGCTGATGCTGATGATTATGCGTAACATCGTCACACAGACCCGATGGCGGATGTGGATTGGAGCGGCAATCGTTATTGCGGCCAACTGCGGCGGGGCCGTCACTGTGATTGGAGATCCGACCTCTTTAGTCGTCTGGACAAAAGGTGCCGTCACACCTACAGACTTCACTGCAGCCCTCATCCTGCCCTCCCTCATAGCGACAGTGATTCCAACATACCTCATCAGCCGCAGCCTTCCTGAACACCTCGATATCCATCGTCCCACTGCACATTATCGAGGCGACACCAACACTTTAGCGTTATGGCAACGAATCATGATGCTCACCGTGGGACTTGGTGGCCTTTGGTTTATCCCTACCTTTCACCGCATTACTCTTTTGCCGCCTTTCTTGGGCGCTCTGTGTGTGCTGGGAGTGTTGTGGGTTCTGCATGAGGTGATGAATCATCAGCGAATCAAAACCGGTCAACCATTATATGTGAATGAGGACCGTTCCTTCCAATACTCCAACCTTCAGATGATTATGTATTTTGTCGGTATATATCTGAGCGTTGCCCTGCTTGTGGAAACTGGTGTCATGAGTTCCATCTCCGCATGGTGCGACGAGTGGATTCACGATATCTATATTATGAGTGCCGTCCTTGGTCTTATTAGCTCTGTACTCGATAATATAGTCCTTGTGCTGACAGCAATCAATATCTATCCAGTGGCTGAGGACATCGCCAATCTATCCCCTGTCCTCTCTCCCGACTATGCCCAATCATTTTTGGAAAACGGACAATACTGGCACCTGATTATTTACAGCGGAGCTGTGGCCGGTTGCCTGCTTCCTATAGGCAATCTGAGCGGTTTCTTGTTGATGAAAGCAGAAGATGTCAGCATCGCGTGGTACGTCAGACATATAACACTGAAAGTGCTGATAGGTTGGGCTATCGGTTTGGGTGTATATTTTCTCGTTGATTTGTGGATTAGATGATAAAAAATACATAAGTACGTTAAAAGTCCTGAATTGTTTGCAGCAGTCCAGAATAAAACCCTTATATTTACACCGAGAAATCATTAACACACAAGACTATGGCAAACCGAAGGACTTTAAAGAAAGCTATTCGCGTTATGGGCGAGGACCTGCTCGTGGAATTGATGGCCGCGCAGCAAATGAACTCCAAGATTCCGCAGGCAGACATTGAGAATGTCGCACAAAGTATCCTCAGAATGCAGACTGACTTCATCAGTCGCCTCAGCCATGTTGACAAGCGTCAAGTAAAACGCTTCTTTGCACAGTTGAACGATGACCTAAACGTCTGCACGAACGAAATCATCGACCACATCTGCCATCTCCTCTAACCCCAAACAACACACACTCACAAGACATGCAGAGTTTCTACAGATTCATCCTTTACCGGCTCATGGGCTGGCGGACAGAAGTCAACGTGACGTTCCCCAAGAAATACATTATTGCGTTGGCACCCCACACCAGCAATTGGGATTTCCTAATGGGACAGCTCTATAGCCGCGCAGAAGGATTCCATTGTGGATTCCTGATGAAGAAAGAGTGGTTTTTTTGGCCGTTGGGTCCCATCTTCAAGAGTATGGGAGGCATTCCTGTGTATCGTAGCAAGAAGACCAGCATGACCGACCAACTGGCCCAATATGCCATGGAACACAACTCCTTTAGTTTATGTATCACACCCGAGGGGACACGCAAACCCGTTAGCGAATGGAAACGCGGCTTCTACTACATTGCGCTGAAGGCAGAACTGCCAATTCTGCTCTTCGGTCTCGATTATGGAAAGAAACGCATTGTTTGCACCCGCTCTATCATCCCCTCAGGCGATGCCGATTCAGAAATGAAGGAAATTAAAGACTACTTTAGCGAGTTCCAAGGCAAGAATCCAGAAAACTTCGCCATATAAAACAAATCATATCATCCAGCACCAAGTCGTGATTAGGAAATATCTCATCATCGTCTTAGGGCTTCTGTTGCAAGCAGAAGCCGTTTGTTTTTCGCAGACACAAAATCTACAAAGCACGCTCCTTACTTATTTCCAGAACTATCCACTCTCCTGCAGTGCTCGCGGCGAGATTATTAAACTGGAGAACTTCAAAATCTACAATGACAGCCACGAAATAAGAATCTACGTCAGTGAAACTTTTGGCGTGCAACGCCTGACGAAATCTGCCGTCAAGGAAATATACAAGGACATCGAGAAACTATTGCCTCAGGAGTACAAGGGCTACCGCGTTCTCGTCTATACCAAGGGAGTGCTCATCGACGAGTTGCCCGTGGGCGGCTGGGAACAGGGCACAGGTTCTCATCGCAAATGGAACATCAGCGGCCACACAGGTAACGCTTGGGTGACACCTCTTCAGCGCCCTTACATTACCAGCAAGGGACTAGAGGGTCGCCACATCAGCTTGTGGGCCAGTCACGGACAATACTACTCTCTTAAAGAGAAAGCATGGCGATGGCAGCGACCTCGCCTGTTCTGCACAACCGAGGATTTGTTCTCACAGACATTTGTCATCCCCTACCTCATCCCAATGCTGGAGAATGCCGGTGCCATCGTATTCACACCACGTGAACGCGATTGGCAGAAGCACGAAGCGATAGTGGACAACGACACCCCCGACCAGAATGGCACCTACAGTGAGACAAACGGAGCCCTCAGTTGGGTCGATGGCGCTATGGGATTCGCTCAGCGCAAGAGCGTCTATGTCGATGGTGAGAACCCCTTCACCCACGGCACCTCACGTCAGATTGCGACGCAGACAAAGCGTACAGGTGTCAGCTATGCCACCTGGACCCCCACAATACCCGCCGATGGGCGCTACGCTGTTTATGTATCATATACCACTGTCCCCACGAGCGTGAGCGATGCTGTCTATACCGTTCGTCACCGAGGACAGACCACCCGTTTCCGCGTCAATCAGCAGATGGGCGGTGGAACATGGGTCTATTTGGGCACCTTTGACTTTGCAGCCGGCAACAGTGCCGAGAATTGCGTCACGTTGAGCAATCAAAGTAATTATCGCGGTCACATCACCGCCGATGCGGTTCGTTTCGGCGGTGGTATGGGCAACATAGCCCGCGGCCAGAGCGACTACCAGTGTGTCAGCGGCAAACCTCGTTTTCTCGAAGGTGCACGTTACTATGCACAGTGGGCTGGAGCCCCCTATGAGGTCTATGGCAATAAGGAATCGACCAACGACTACGCAGAGGACATCAACGTCAGATCGCTCATGACCAACTATTTGGCGCGCGGCTCAGCCTATCTGCCTGGTGACTCGGGACTCTGCGTACCCATAGAGCTGAGTCTGGCATTCCACACAGATGCAGGCTTCAGTGCCGAGCCTCGTGTGATTGGCTCTCTAGGCGTTTATACTACTGCGCCCAATGACGGCATCTATGATTCCCAACTATCACGTTTCGCATCGCGCGATGTTTGCGACCTTGTGCTCACACAAGTGGAAGATGACATCCGCGCCCTTTACGGCAACTGGACGCGCCGACAGATGTGGGACCGCAACTATAGTGAGACGCGTGAGCCTGCCGTCCCGTCGATGATTCTGGAGATGCTCTCTCATCAGAACTTCACCGACCTTCAGTTGGCTCACGATCCTCATTTTAAATTCCACTTCGCCCGCGCAGCATACAAGGGAATCTTGCGTGCTATCCACACTTTTCATAACGATCGCGAAGTCATTGTTCAGCCATTGCCTGTAAAAGCGCCTGCTGCCTCCGTCACACCTTTCACACGGCAAATTGAGCTCACCTGGCTGGCAGTTGAGGACCCATTGGAAGCCACCGCAAAGCCCACTGGCTATGTAGTATATCACGCCGAGGGAGACAATGATTTCGACAACGGTACTCTCGTGCATGAAGCTCATTACGAACTGGAAAATGCCAATCCCGAGGTGCTTCATCGCTTCCGAATCACAGCTTGCAACGAAGGTGGACAGAGTATGCCATCGCAAGAAGTCTGCGCTTTCATATCCCTTCGAGGGGCAAAGCGTGCGCTGGTGGTGGACGCTTTCGACCGCCTAGCAGCACCTATGAGTTTTGACAACGAACTGGCACAAGGCTTCGACCTCGATGGAGATCCAGGAGTCCCAATGTCTCAGATGCCTGGCTATTGCGGAAGGCAAATCTGTTTCGATAAGGCAGGCATAGGACGTGAGGGCTACGGCGGACTTGGCCATAGCACTGCAGAATTGGAAGGAATGATTATTGCAGGCAACACAATGGACTGGTGTACTCGCCATGCCCGCGACCTGATATCAGCCAGCAACGGTCTCATTACCATTTCCAGTTGCACACAGGACGCTATTGGCCGAGGCACACTCGACCTGCGCAACTTCCAACTGATGGACCTCGTCTTCGGCTTAGATAAAATTGATGGCTATAGCAGACAACAGAGTAAGGTCTTCACACCTCAGTTGCGCCAAGCCGCATCAGATTTATCCCGAAGTGGAGGGAGCCTTCTTGTAAGCGGCGCCTTCGTCGGTTCTGACATGACTACCCAGAACGACCGTCTTTTCACACGGTCCATACTGAAATACGAGTATGCTGGAGCACTTGATGCCGATTCTCTTACCAACATCACAGGTATGGGGGCCTCTTTCGACATTTTCCGCAGGCTCAACGAGCAGAGCTACTCCGTGCCGGCCGTGGATTGCCTGGCTGCTGTAGAGGGCGGTTTCTGTTCGATGGTTTATTCTCCGAGCGGAGAATCTGCAGCTGTGGCATATCAAGGCCCAAGCTACCGCTCCTTCACGATGGGCTTTCCTTTCGAGTCCATCACCGATCGTGACATCCGCTTGGCGCTGCTACAGGGCATTCTTCAGTTCCTGCTCCCCTAACCTCGCCACTTCCTCTCTGCAGGCCGTCCTGCATACTGATTATGAGCAACCCCTGGTTCCAATTCAAACAATTCCGCATTGAGCATGACCGCTGCGCCATGAAAGTGGGGACTGACGGCGTTCTCTTAGGAGCATGGGCACCGCTTCGCGACGGTATGACAATTCTTGACGTAGGCACAGGGAGCGGACTCATCGCTTTGATGTTAGCACAGCGCTTTCCTTCCAGCCGCATTCTGGGAATCGACATCGAAAAATCCGCGGTAGAGCAGGCGCATGAGAACGTGGCAGCCTCTCCCTTCGTTCATCGTGTGACCATCCAACTCTCTGCACTTCAAGAGTTGAGAACACCTGATGAAACCTTCGATGCTGTCGTATGCAATCCACCGTTCTTTGAAGAGACTCTCCTACCGCCCGATGCCAGCCGCTGCGCTGCACGCCACACCACAAGCCTACCATTTAATGAACTAATCATGGGTGCTGCACGCGTACTGAAGACCGGTGGAAGTTTCTGTATCATTCTACCCACCCAGGCTTTTGAGTCATTTCATCTGCAATGCTTTGCATTGGACCTTATGTTAGAACATCGATGTTCAGTTCAAACCTCGCCCAAGCGTTCTCCAAAACGCACCTTGGCCACCTTTCGCAAAAGTATTGAAGTATGCCGGTTCGACGAGCAGCTCATCCTTACAGAGAATGGACGCCGTAGCGAAGCCTATCAGCAATTGACAGGCGATTTCTACCTATAAGGTAGCTTTCTCACACTCTCTGAACGGATTCCATCGGATTTTGGCGGTCGTTTCAGAAATTATTTGTACCTTTGCGCGCTTTTATAGGCTTTATATGAACAACGACAACCAAAATCCGTTCTCTTTCATTGCCGAATTTGATGGTGATGAGAAATCCATATATGAGATTCAGCACCCTGAATTGCTACCGGTGCTGCCCCTGCGCGACATCGTACTATTTCCTGGCGTAATCCTGCCTGTGTCTGTGGGGCGAATCTCATCTATCCGCGTCTGCAAGCAGTCCTTTGAGGATTCAACATTCATTTTGTGCGCAACTCAGAAAGCACCTGAGGTGGAGCAGCCACAAGCCTCGGATCTCTACGACATAGGCGTCGTGGCTCGTGTCATTCGCATCTACGAACTGCCTGACGACACAACCACAGCCATCGTCCAGGGTTTTGCACCCGTTCATGTAATTGACACCTTTGCTGCCGACGGTACGCTCATGGCCACTGTCTCTCCACGCGATGAGTTTTTCGATGAGATGAATAGCGAGACCTATGAGCTCATGCGCCAAACCCTATACAGCCAACTTACAGAGTACACCCGTCTTAACGAACAGTTCGGCAGCGATGCCATAGCGGCATTGAACAACGCAGCCAGTATGCGCTTCTTCGTCAACTTCGTGTGCACGAACTTTCCCATCGATGCCCATGTGAAGGTTGAGCTGCTTCGTGAGCAATATCCTGTCATGCGAGGCACGATGCTGCTGCGCGAGGTCTCGCGTGAGATTCAGTACTCGCGCATCCGCAGCGACATCCGTCAGAAGACGCAGGTCGATCTCGATAAACAGCAACGTGACTACTTCCTCCAGCGTCAACTTCAAAATATTCAGGAGGAGTTAGGCGATGCCGCCAGCGGTGATGTAGCGAAGCTTCGTCGCAAGGCCCAGGACATGCAATGGCCCGACGACGTCAAGACCACTTTTGAGGACGAGCTCAACAAACTGGATCGCATGAATCCGCAGAGCCCCGACTACCAAGTCCAACTCACCTATCTCGAAACCCTCGTCCAGTTGCCTTGGAACAAGCGCACCAGATGCAATTACAACCTACCTCGTGCCGAGAAAATACTGGAGAAGAACCACTATGGCATGAAAGATGTCAAGGAGCGCATCCTCGAACACATTGCCGTACGTTATTTCAGCCACGATGCCGCCCGCCCCACAATCCTCTGCCTCTATGGTCCTCCGGGCGTTGGCAAGACCTCTCTCTGCCGTAGCATCGCTGATGCCATGGGGCGCAAATATGTTCGTGCGTCATTAGGCGGCCTCCATGATGAAGCCGAAATTCGCGGTCACCGCCGCACTTACATTGGAGCTATGCCTGGCCGCATCATCAAGAGCCTCATTAAAGCCGACTCTTGCAACCCCGTCTTTGTGCTCGACGAGATAGACAAGATTACGGAGAACACACACAATGGCGACCCTGCCAGTGCACTCTTAGAAGTGCTTGATCCAGAGCAGAACAAAGCCTTCCACGACAACTTCCTCGAAGTGGATGTTGATTTGTCGGATGTCATGTTCATAGCCACCGCCAACACCATTGGCTCCATTCCACGTCCACTACTCGACCGCATGGAGCTCATCGAGGTCAACGGATACATCACCGAAGAGAAGATCGAGATTGCCAAGCGCCACTTGGTGCCACGCGTCAAGGAGGGTTGCGGACTTAAGAATGACAAGAGCATCCGCCTCAACAAGGCGGCCTTGGAGTACCTGATTGAAAATTACACCCGCGAAAGTGGTGTCCGTGGTTTGGAGAAGGAACTCGATCGTTTTTTCCGTAAAATGGTTCTCCACCACGAGCGTCACGGCGAGTTCCCTTACACCAGCGTCACGCCCGATGACATCAAGCAGGTTCTTGGTAAGCCTAAGTACCAGCGCGACACCTATCAGGGCAATGGCTTTGCAGGCGTTGTCACAGGGTTGGCTTGGACCAGCGTGGGCGGCGAGATTCTGTTTATAGAGACTAGTCTCAGCCAAGGCAAAGGGCAGAAGCTTACCCTCACGGGCAACCTTGGCGACGTGATGAAGGAGTCAGCCATCCTGGCGCTCGAATTCATCAAGGCTCACGCTGAGGCTATCGGCGTGGATATACGCATCTTCGATGCCTACAATATCCATATTCATGTGCCAGAGGGCGCAGTTCCCAAGGATGGCCCCAGCGCCGGCATCACCATGGCGACCTCTCTCGTGTCTGCTCTCACGCAGCGCAAGGTCAGGAAGGGCATTGCTATGACAGGCGAGATCACCTTACGTGGAAAGGTGCTACCCGTAGGCGGTATCAAGGAGAAAATCCTCGCAGCCAAACGTGCCGGCATCACAGATATCATCCTCTGCACCGACAATCGCAAGGACATAGAAGATATTGAGGAACTATACCTGCATGGACTCTCGTTCCACTACGTTGAGAACGTTCTTCAGGTGCTTGATTTCGCTCTGCTGAAAGAGCAGGTGGAACATCCCATACAGTTTAAGGTGGAAGACGAAAAGACCACCCACTCCCCCTCCAGTAAGGAAGAGGTGTAATGTTACCTTTTAAAGACAATGAATAAAACCACCTTCGCCCTCCAACATACCGATTCCCTCTCGTCTGCCCGCGCAGGAGTCATCCACACGGATCACGGCGACATCCACACCCCCATCTTCATGCCCGTAGGCACTGTAGGCTCTGTGAAAGGGGTTCAGCTTCGCGACCTCAAGGAAGAGGTCAACGCAGAAATCATCTTGGGCAACACCTACCACCTGTACCTTCGCCCTGGCACCGCAACCCTCGAAGCTGCCGGTGGTCTGCACAAGTTCAATGGTTTCGACCGCCCCATGCTCACCGATAGCGGCGGGTTCCAGGTTTTCTCTCTCACAGGCATTCGCAAGCTACGCGAGGAAGGCTGCGAGTTCCGCAGCCACATCGATGGCTCTAAGCATTTCTTCTCGCCAGAGAGCGTCATCGACATAGAGCGTAGCATTGGCGCTGACATTATAATGGCCTTCGACGAGTGTCCTCCAGGTACTGCTCCCTACGACTATGCCAAGAAAAGCATGGCCCTCACTCACAACTGGCTAAACCGCTGTATCACTCGCTACAACGAGACAGAGGCCAAGTATGGCTACCATCAGGCACTCTTTCCCATCGTGCAGGGTTGCACTTATCGTGACCTTCGCACTCAGAGCGCAGAGTTCATAGCCTCCAAGGATGCAGAGGGCAACGCTATCGGCGGTCTGGCAGTCGGAGAACCTGCCGAGGTGATGTATGAAATGATAGAACTCGTCAACGGCATCCTGCCCAAGGACCGTCCGCGTTACCTGATGGGCGTTGGCACACCCGCCAACATCCTTGAAGCCATCAGCCTCGGCGTGGATATGTTCGACTGCGTCATGCCCACCCGCAATGGTCGCAACGCCATGCTGTTTACTGCCGAGGGCACGCTGAATATGCGTAATGCCAAATGGGCAGACGACTTCACCCCACTCGACCCTGCAGGCACGAGTTATGTCGATACAGCCTATTCCCGTGCCTACGTTCACCACCTCTACAAAGCACAGGAACTGCTGGCACTGCAGATAGGGAGCCTCCACAACCTCTGTTTCTACCTCTGGCTCGTACGCGAGGCTCGCCGCCACATCCTCGAAGGCGATTTCCGCCTGTGGAAAGACATCATGATTCCGAAACTATCACAACGACTCTGAAGAGACATGAAAGAGATATTGAAGAAGATACAGCGCAACTTCTTCTCGCGCTTCGACCGCTACATCATGGGGAAGTACCTCGGGACCTATTTCTTTAGCATCCTGTTGATTATCTCCATCGCTGTCGTCTTCGACTTCTCCGAGAACTCCGACAAGTTCACCATGAACCACGCACCTTTCATGGGGCTCGTAGGCTATTACATGAACTTCATCCCGTTCTACAGCAACCTGTTCTCGGCTCTCTTTGTGTTCATCGCCGTCATCTTCTTCACCTCTAAGCTGGCCGAGAACTCTGAGATCATCGCCATGATGAGCACAGGCATCAGCATCGGCCGCCTGCTGCGCCCCTATCTCGTAGCCTCTGCACTGCTGGCAGCCATCAGCTACTATCTTGGCACCGAAGTCATCCCACGTGGTTCTGTCAAGCGCCTCGAATTTGAACTTAGGTACAAGAGCCGTCGTCGCCCGCAGATAGCAGAGCATATCCAGATGCAAGTCGATACAGGCGTTATTGCCTACATCGACTACTTCGACGGACAGATTAAGAGCGGCTATCGCTTTTCGCTTGACAAGTTCCAGAACAAGAACCTTATCAGCCACCTCACCGCACAGCGCATAGAGTATGACACGCTGGCCGACGAGCGCTACCACTGGAAACTCTACGATGTGAAAATCAGGACTCTTCAGGGCCTGCGCGAGAAAATCTCCCGAGAGAACTTCGTCGATACAGTGATCTTCATGGAACCCAAGGATTTCCTGGCCACACAGCATCAGCAGGAAGCGCTCACCAACGACGAACTTCTCGACTACATAGCCCGCCAGCAACTGCGCGGCTCAGGCAACGTCAAAGTGTTCCAGGTTGAGTACCACAAGCGCTACGCCTCGCCCTTCGCCATTTTCATCCTCTCCACCATCGGACTTACCCTGTCGTTCCGCAAGCGCAAAGGCGGCATGGGCGGTGCGCTGGGTATCGGCCTTGGGCTCACCGCCTCCTACATTCTGCTGCAAACCATCAGCTCCACTTTTGCCGTTAACAGCAACTGGCCACCAGTAGTGGCTGCCTGGATGCCCAACCTCCTTTTCACGTTCATAGCCTTCTATCTCTACAACAAAGCTAAACGCTAATGCAATTCGAAGAATTAGACCTCAACTACGACGTCCTCGACGCCCTCGATGATATGAATTTCACTGAATGCACACCCATTCAGGAACAAGCTATTCCGCCCCTTTTAGAAGGCCGCGACCTCATCGGTGTAGCACAGACTGGCACCGGCAAGACCGCAGCCTATCTTCTACCCGTTCTTTCGCAGTTGCGTGACGGAGGCTTCCCGCGCGATGCAATCAACTGCGTCATCATGGCTCCCACACGCGAGCTCGCCCAACAGATAGACCAGGCCATGGAGGGTTTCTCCTACTATCTCGAGGACATCTCCAGCGTCAGTGTCTATGGCGGCAACGACGGCATACGCTATGAACAGGAAAAGCGTGCTCTTCAGCTCGGCGCCGATGTTGTCATCGCCACACCCGGGCGCCTCATCAGCCATCTGTCATTAGGCAACGTGGATCTCTCGCGCGTCAGCTTTTTCATCCTCGACGAGGCCGACCGTATGCTTGACATGGGCTTCTTAGAAGACATCATGCAGATTGTCAGTTTCCTGCCCAAGCAACGCCAGACAATCATGTTCTCCGCCACGATGCCCGACAAGATTGTAGAACTGGCCAAGACCATCCTCACCAACCCCGTAGAGGTGAAGATAGCCTTGAACAAGCCTGCCGAGGGCATCCATCAGAGCGCCTTCGTCTGCTACGAGGCACAGAAACTACGCATTGTAGAACACCTGTTTAAACAACGCAAGCCCGAGCGTGTCATCATCTTTGTAGGTAAGAAGGTTCACACCAAAGATGTTGCCATCGCTCTCAAGCGCAAGGGCTATAATGCCGAAGCGATGCACAGCGATTTGATGCAGGAGCAGCGCGACGATGTCATGTATCGCTTCAAGACTGGACAAATTGACATTCTGGTTGCTACAGACATCGTGGCACGCGGCATTGATATCGACGATATCCAGCTTGTCATCAACTACGATGTTCCCCACGACGAGGAAGACTACGTACACCGCATCGGCCGTACAGCCCGTGCCGGCAGGGACGGACGCGCCATCACCCTCGTCAGCGAGAAGGATCAGCCCCTCTTCGCTGCTATCGAACGATTTCTGGAGAAAGACGTGCCCAAAGAGCCTGTCCCTACAGAAATTGGCGAAGCTCCCGCTTACACAGGTCGTGGCTCCGCCTCGCGCACTACCGGTAAACGCAAGCGCTGGGGCCGAGGCCGTGGTAAAGGGCACGGAAATGGCAATGGTAAAAGCGACAACACTTCCGCCTCAAAAACAAAAACCTCAAAAAGCAGGAATAGGCGCCGCGGTGGCCACGACAAGAAGGGTACGGGTGAGTCCTAAGCTCTGACAACAAAGCAGTTCTACCAATGGTGTATAGGTCTGTGTATTTGGCTTATACACCTTTTCTATTGATTGAGAGTGAGTCACTCGGATTCAAATTGCACCTCAACAATTTGAAAGCCGAAGTTGCGGAAGAGGGCTGTGAACTGTTCACGAGCGTTGTCTTGAGCCAGCTGTATATTGGCAGGGGTAAGTTGGCGCCGCTTCATCTCGCGCACGGCTTTGCGATAGAGTTGTTCCTTGGCTTGCGCATTCCACTTTCCACTTTCATAGAAGGCACGTGTGCGGGCTTCATCTATGAAATGGTTGCTGAGGAGGGTCACTGGCGGCAATAGCAACGAAGCGGTATCGCCATGGGCCTGAACC
>CACZSQ010000024.1 GCA_902783885.1 uncultured Bacteroidales bacterium | reverse complement strand
TCTGCATCGCGCCGCTACAACCAACTACCCTTGCTGCGGTCAAGCCCTGGGGGATTCGAAGGGAGCTGGCCGTACAGGACTTTCCCGTGTCTGCTGTACGTAGCGCTTCACTCTATTTAGCACGCGGGTCTGCGGAGAGAGCGAGATTCGAACTCGCGAACCGCTTGTGACGGTCACACGCTTTCCAGGCGTGCCTCTTCAGCCACTCGAGCATCTCTCCTCGTGTGCTGTTTGAGTTTGCGGGTGCAAAGGTAGCGCATTTCCGTGAAAGAACAAAATTTTTTCATGCTTTTTCTCAAAAAAGTCTAAAAGAACAGCCGCCACCGGCCTCCCATAGAGGAAATGACGATGACGGCTGAGGGGGGTATTAAGCCTCAATGATTAGAGGAACCACTTAACGTAGCAGAAATCCTGACGATGAGGCAGCAGGTCATTCTTAGGATAGATGCGGTATGCAATCTTGAAGCTGCCGGCATTGTTGATGGTGTGGGTCACGTGGAAGGTGAAGAGGTTGCCCTCGCGTTTCACGACCTCCAGAGGCTCTACGCTGTAGATGCGATCCTCACCCTTCTTGTCAGTTGTGAGCGTAACAAGCTCAATGCCGATGGCATTATCCAGACCTGCTTCATCGAGCACGATGTTGATGTCGTACTTCTGACCGGCTTCTATCTGACCCTTGATCAGAGCCTCACCTTTCTCTGCACTGA
This sequence comes from uncultured Bacteroidales bacterium, assembly GCA_902783885.1. Classification (GTDB taxonomy): domain Bacteria; phylum Bacteroidota; class Bacteroidia; order Bacteroidales; family Bacteroidaceae; genus Physcousia. The sequence goes on along the minus strand of CACZSQ010000024.1, from coordinate 4,469 downwards.
CGACACGAACGCTGTCCCAACGCTCTGCAACAGCTTCTTTCCAGATGGCAATTTCCTTGGCCAAAGCATTGTCGTTTGCACGAAGTTTCTTGGAACGGGCTGCAAGAGGATTGTAGAACTTGGTGTAGTAATCATCAAGCTGACGCTTCATAGTATAATGAGGAGCAATGCGGGCGATGGAGTTCTTGATTACTTGAATCCATGAGGGGCTGTATCCCTTGGAGTTACGAGCATAGTAGGTAGGCATAATCTCGTTCTCGAGCAAGCCATAGATGGTAGCAGCATCAAGTTGATCCTGATATGCCTGATTCTCGTAAGTACGCTTCTCGGTGAGTGCCCAACCTGCACCCTCGCGGTAACCTTCAAGCCACCAGCCGTCGAGCACAGAAAGGTTGACAACACCATTCATGAGGGCCTTCTCACCACTGGTACCGGAGGCTTCAAGCGGACGTGTCGGGGTGTTCATCCAGATGTCAACACCTGAAATCAGGCGACGAGCAAGTTTCATGTCGTAGTTCTCAAGGAAGATAATCTTGCCGAGGAACTCGGGACGCTGACTGATCTCATAGATCTTCTTGATCAGTCCCTGACCAGCGCCATCAGCGGGGTGAGCCTTACCTGTGTAGAGGAACTGAACAGGATAGTTCGGATTGTTGACAATCTTAGAAAGACGCTCCAGATCGGTGAACAAGAGGTGGGCACGCTTATATGTGGCGAAGCGGCGACCGAAACCAATCAACAGAGCATTGGGGTTGATCTTGTCCATAAGGCTAACGACACGGCTGGGATCCCCCTGATTCTTAAGCCAACTCTCGCGGAACTGCTGACGAATATAATCAACAAGCTTTGTCTTCAGAGCCATACGAGTCTTCCAAATCTCAGCATCGGGGACATCATAGATGGCATGCCAGATTTGTTCGTTGCTCTGGTCGCTGAGATGAGCACCATCGAAGTGCTTAGCATAGAGTTGGCGCCACTCGTGAGCACACCATGTTGGAAAGTGAACGCCATTGGTAACATAACCGACGTGGCTCTCCTCGGGGAAGTAGCCCTTCCAGATATTTGCGAACATCTTCTTGGAGACCTCACCATGAAGCCAGCTGACACCGTTGACTTCCTGACATGTGTTACAGGCAAAGGTGCTCATACAGAAACGCTCGCCATGATCGTCGGGATTCTGACGGCCCATACCAATAAACTCATCCCAAGAGATACCGAGCATCTGAGGATAGCCGCTCATGTATTTGCCGAAGAGACCCTCATCGAAATAGTCGTGACCTGCGGGCACGGGCGTGTGCACGGTATATAAAGAGGACGCGCGCACGAGTTCAAGGGCCTGGTTGAAAGTAAGACCGCTCTGTACATAATCGACGAGACGCTGGACATTGCAGAGAGCTGCATGACCTTCATTGCAGTGATAAATGTCTTTCTTGATACCCAGTTTCTTGAGCAGCAGCACGCCACCGATACCGAGCAGGATTTCCTGCTTCAGACGGTTCTCCCAGTCACCGCCATAGAGTGCATGAGTGATGGGACGGTCGTACTCTGAATTCATGTCGTTGTCGGTGTCGAGCAAATAAAGCTTCACACGGCCGACATTGACACGCCAGACATAAGCGTGAACCTGATAGTTCATGTAGGGGACATCAATGACAAGGGGCTTGCCATCCTTGTCCATCTGCTGTTCGATGGGCAGGCTGCCGAAGTTCTGAGCTTCATAATTGGCAATTTGCTGACCATCCATGCTGAGGGTCTGGGTGAAATAACCAAAGCGATAGAGGAAACCGACTGCACACATATCGACGTTGCTGTCTGATGCCTCCTTGATATAGTCACCGGCCAAGATGCCGAGGCCACCGGAATAAATCTTCAGGACCTGGTTCAAGCCATACTCCATGCACAGGTATGCAACACTGGCACGGTCGGTGCGAGGTTTCACGTCCATGTATGCACGGAACTCGGCATAAGTATCGTTCATCTTCTTGATGATTGTCTTGTCCTTAGCCAGTTCTGACAGGCGCTCATAGCTGAGACGCTCCAGCATGAGTACAGGATTGTTGCCGCATTCCTCGTAAAGGGCAGGATCGAGATGAGTGAACAGGCTACGTGCGCTGTGGTTCCAAGCCCACCACATATTGTGAGCCAGTTCCTCCAGCTTGCTCAGTTCAGCAGGAATATTACTCTTGACGGTAACTGCTTTCCACTGAGCATCGTTGACGTTGTTTGCTTTAATTTTCATAAGTAAAACTATAAAATGCTATATGTATTCGTTAATTTGCTGTCGTTAATCTTGTAACTCTTTCAGGCGCTCAGCAGCGTGGCGAAGAGCTACGTTGTAGGCCTGATAGTAATAGGTGATAAAATGTTTCCACTGAGCTTTTGAGGCGAGCGCAGCAGCAGCCTTACGTGCTTTCTCCACCTCCTTTGGTGCGAGTTCAGAGAAGCCAATAATCTCGTCACGGATACGGTCGGCCACTTCATCGAAGTTGTAATCGGAACGCTGAATGACTTCTACCCCATCAGCATCGAGATAGCAGGAAACGGCTTCAGCGCGCCCCTTGACCTCTTTTACCGCTCTGGCCTTTGTCTCGTTGGCCCAAAGGCCAAAGCCTGCCAGCGTGGTGGTCACACAGGGCACCTTGAAAGCGATGCTCTCCAATGGTGTATAGCCCCATGGCTCATAGTAAGAAGGATAAACCGTCAAATCCAAGCCGATTAATAAGTCGTAGTAATGCAGGTTGAAGATGCCATCGGCACCGTCTAGGTAGCAAGGCACAAACATAAACTTCACACGGCTACTTTCGCGGTTGGTGATGCCGAAACCATACAAAGCCTGCGTCACCATATCGCTGCCAGGCTCGTGCAATTCATGAGTGATGAAGGGATTGGGGAGAGGCAACGTCTGCTCTTTTTTCTTGGGGCTCTTAGCCTTGTTGTTTGACGCGTTCTTTTTCAGCAGTTCCTGCAAATCGCGACGAGGTCCGGCCTGCCAGGCAGGGACTTCCACAAGCGCGAGAACTTGGCGCTGAAGGCGGTCGTCGTGCAGCGTACGGTTGAGTGCTTCGAGATACACATCGATGCCCTTGTTCTTCCACTCATAGCGACCACTGGTGCTGACAATGAGCGTGTCATCGGTCATCTGAGTTCCCATCAAGGCATTAGCTACTTCGAGGATGCGCTGGCGGGCTTTGCGACGACGGTTCACGAAAGTGACACCTTTAGGCACAAAGTCCATCTCAAAGCCATTAGGCAGCACAACATCAGGTTGCTTGTCCAACAACTCCAGACATTCGCGGGCTGTGACATCGCTGACCGTAGTGAAACAATCTACATGATGAGCCGTCTGGCGTTCAATGCTGTGTTTGCTCTGAACATTCAGTTCCTCTGCCATTTGGTTGCCGTTATAGGCAAAGAGGTAGTCGTAAAGAGGCTTGCCATTGCCAGCGATACTGCGACCAATGGTGGTTGCGTGTGTCGTGAATATCGTAGCGATTGCCGGGACGTGCTTTTGAACGTACAAGGCTCCGAGGCCGGTCATCCACTCATGAGCCTGATAGACTACTCGCTTTGTCTCATCAAGAAAATAGTGATAATAGCTCTCTACGACACGACCTGCTGCGTAAGAGAACATCGAGGCTTCATCGTAGTCGCCATAAGCATGGAGGCTGTCCACCTGGTAATTGGTCCACAAAGAGCCATAGATATCATTCTTCATGGCGAAGAACGGCTGGAAATCCACCAGAATCACAACGGGTTTACCTGGAATCTGCCAGCGCCCTACGCGAACATTCAAAGCTTCACGCTGTACCTGCTGACGCCAGCCAGCCATCAAACGTTTGTCTTCTTTGAACAGAGGATTTTCCTTGCCTTGCCAAAAATCGGGACCGATGAATATGACGTGGTCCGGCATTGCATCCTGAAGGGTTTTAGCGCGTGTTGACAAGACAGTATAAATACCGCCTACCTTGTTACAGACTTCCCAGCTTGATTCAAAAATATAATCGGGAAGGAGCTTCTCTTCTTTCATTAATTACCTAAAAACGGATTAAAGGCCTAAATAACGCCTTCTTGTTTGAAATCGTGGGCAAAGGTACAATAATTTAACCACTTTACCAACTTTTCAAATGAAAAACCCACCCTATGAGCTTCAATCTTGATTTACAACAAGTGAAGAAGCGCTCATGATCTTATTCCTTCACTCTTTGGCCATTGCGCAGAAGCCCTAGGACAATTGCGCAGAAGCCCTAGGACTATCGGCCTGAAGTCCTAGGACATCTACCCATCACTCCAATTGGCGTCCGTATGCACTTCTTGGACAATTCAGTTGAAGACGAAGAAGAATTTGGATGTCTGGTTTCCATGAAGAATCAATAAGCGTTGGGCCAGAGGAAATAGCAGAGCGGTCGCGATAATGTGTTATGCCCGCCTTGAACTGGAGTTGCAGCCGACGCAAAGCCCTACTGCTACGG
>CACZSQ010000023.1 GCA_902783885.1 uncultured Bacteroidales bacterium | reverse complement strand
GAAGTTGTCATAGTTCACATTGTGCAGGAACATGTTGATGCGGCAGAGGTTGTAGGTCGTGGGGTTCACCTCCTGACCGAAGTATTGCAGATTTGGGTTCTGCTTGCCGACGGTCTTGGCAAACTTCAGCAACAACGAGCCCGAGCCGCAGGCAGGGTCATAGACCTTCTGGATATTGGGGTTGTTCCATGAGGCCAGACGCGCCAACAGCTCACTCACCTGCTGCGGGGTGAAGAACTCGCCGCCACTCTTGCCTGCATTGGCGGCATACATCTGCATCAGGAACTCGTAGGTGTCGCCGAAGGTGTCGTTCTCTGTGTCGTTGTACTTGGAGCCCAAATCCATTTGCGCTACGGTCTGCAGCACCTTGGCCAGCAGTTGGTTGCGTTTGATGACTGTAGAACCCAGCGAGGCGCTATCCACCGTGAAGTCTGAGAACAGACCTCGCAGGTCATCCTCTGAGGGCGTGCCTACTGCAGAAGCCTCAATACTGCGGAAGATGGCGGTCAGGCGCTCGTTCAGGTTCTCATCCTTCTCCGCTGTCTTCACCACATTCTGGAACAGCTGCGAGGGCAGGATGAAGTAGCCTTTCTCCTCGACCATCTTCTGGCGGATGTTCTCAGCCATCTCATCGCTGATGGTAGCATAGTTGAAGTCAGGTTGCCCAGCTTCCGCCATCAGCTCGTGAATATAGTCGCAGATATTCTCCGAGATAAACCTGTAGAAGATGCTGCCCAAGACGTATGCCTTGAACTCCCAGCCATCCACGCTGCCGCGCAGATCATTGGCTATCTTCCATATTGTCTTGTGCAGTTCCGCACGTTCCTGTTGGTTTGCCATATATCAAATATATCAATATATCATCAATGTGTGTTATATCTCAATGTGTGTATCTTATTTTCGCCACAAAGATACACATTAATTTTTTAGAAAGAAAAATGAACAATGAAAAAAGAATAATGCACGAAAAATATTTTTTAACACGAATAGTCCGCACACCGCACGGAGGAGGGTAAAACAAGGCCCCGCCGACAATGAGTCAGCGGGGCTTTGAGGGTTAAGCCGCAGGGATGCGGGGGATGACGTAGTAGTGGCGGAGTTGGTTGTCACGATCCATCTGGAAGCCGCGGGCAGCGAGGGCGAGACCCAGCTGCACCTTCGTGGAGTGGCTGGGCTGGATGAAGGGGTACTGCGTAGCAACAACCTTTACCAGCTCGCTCATGGGCAGGGGCTCGCAGACCTCATCGGCAGCGGGTTGGCGGAAACATACATCGACCATCTGCTCCAGATCATGGGTGGATTGATAGGGGGTGTTGGCGCATTGCAGGCTCAGCGTCTCAGCCTCCGTGAGCCAGTAGCGCTCGCCATTGCGGAGTTCCTGAAGTACCTGAGCATAGAGCTGTTCGTAGTCGATGGGCGTCTGGTTGTCGATGATGCCGCCAGCGGAAATCTCGATGCACAGGAAGCGGCGGCTACCTGTGGGGTCATGCAAAGGATGAAGGTTGTTCGTGGTAGCCACGAACGAGGTGTAGCGCCGACGGTCGGCCTGCGTGCGGCTGTAGATGGTGCGGCCGTTCACGCGACATTTCGACAGCAGTTGTTTCAGCTCGGCCTGCTGCGAGCGACGCACCTGATCCAGCTCGTCGATGTTGACCAGCAGGTTGTTAGTCAATGCCATCTCCTTGTCGAACTTGTTGGCGAGGTTCACGTGGTCGAGGTAGTACTCGCGCAAGTGCTCAGGCAGGAGCAGGCGGCAGAAGGTGCTTTTGCCACAGCCCTGTGCGCCAATGAGCGTAGGCACAATCTCATTGCCGTGGAGCGAATCCATCTGCAGCCAGTGGGCTACTACAGAGCGCAGCCACACGGAGAGCCAGTAGCGTTGCTCGCTACGAAGGCCGGGAAGGCGGTCGAAGAGCGCTCCCACGTGGTTCTTGCCGTCCCATGTGGGCAGGCTCTGCAGCCACTCGCGGATAGGATCGTAGTCGGGCGTCTCGCGCGAATAGATGAAGGTGGTCAGCTTCGTGCCCATAGCCCTCACCTCGGGCATAGCCTCCTCAACCATCAGCGTCACGCTGTTCAGGTCTTCAACGGTGAACGGGCGCCACGCCTGCGATGCGGCATCGCCTTCGGCCAGTTCACGATACTCAATTTTGCCGCTCAAGAGGTTGCGGCGGAAAACGAATCCCTCCTGGAGGAATTGCTTGATAACAGAATTTGCATTTTTCATTACTGTTTTTTGATTTGTGGGTTAGTAAAAAATGGTTAGTAAAAAATGGTTTGAATCACTATTCGGCGACAAAGATAATACATTATTTTGGTTCTGTCAAGACCCTTTTGTAAAAGTCTTACTCGCAACAATACAACCGATGAAATCGCGATTTTTACACCTAATAGCTCTGTTAGAGCCACTCCACTCAACATCAGAAGTAGCAGGCATAAACTTTTTCGTGAGCGTTCGTATAATCTCCTTCTTTTAGGTATATAAAGAATTTTACTGAGTGAGTTGTATAAATCAACCGGTGATTCGTACAACTCACTCGGTGATTTGTATAACTCACCGAGTGATTTTAACAAGCTTTAAGGCCATCGGTTTGTTTATGTGCGGGAGATGGAGTATTTTTGTGCCGTCGTTAAAAACTATTTCTATTATGCTGCAATATTACAAGCTTGAACAGCGCGATTCTTTCGACATGAAGAAGACGCGCACGGTGTATAAACTCAAGACTCGGGCAACGCTGTCGCCCGAAAGTTTCATCCACGAGGTAGCCAAAAGGCGTGGATTCAGCGAGACGGTGATTACGGGCGTGCTGGCAGATGTGGCCAAGGAGTTTGAGTATCTGCTCGGACAGGGCTACGGCGTCACGCTGCCTGGGATCGGGACGTTCACGGTGGGCGTGCGCCTGAAGGAGGAACGCAAGGAACAACTGGAGGAAGAGCAGGAAGCGGCCGCCGAGGCCGAGGAGAGCGGGAAGAAGCCCAAGAAGGTGGCAGAACCCAATGCCCGCAATATCGAGCTCCACCACATCAATTTCCGAAAGGACAAACGGATGTTTGCTGAGGTTGCGACGCGTCTGCGCCGTCAGGAGAAGGAGCGTATCGGAGGCCGCGAGGGAAGCCGCATCACCATTGACAGCCTTTCGCAGAACGAGCGCATCACTGCCGCCCAAGAGTTTCTGGATACGCACGCCTTCATGCGCGTCGCCGACTACGCCGAAATCACCGGTCTGTCCCGTGCGAGTGCACAACGCGAACTGAGCGAACTGGTGAAATTCGCGCCTGCGGGCATCACCTGCCGAGGAAGGGGTGGTCACAGGGTATTCGTGCGGAGTGCGGACTATTCGCGTTAAAAAATATTTATTTGTGCGGCCAGCGTTTCTCTTTTCCCGCTTAAATTTTCCTTATTAATTATATATTGTGTACCTTTGCACCCGCATTTAAACAAACAATCTCATAAAACCATATTCAATGAGCAAACAAACAGAAAAAATCCAGGAGCTGATTGAGCTCCGCGCCAAGGCCCGTCTGGGCGGCGGCGAGAAAGCCATTGAGAAGCAGCACGAGCGCGGCAAATACACAGCCCGCGAGCGCATAGCCATGCTGCTCGACGAAGGAAGCTTCGAGGAAATGGACATGTTCGTGACACATCGCTGCCACAACTTCGGCATGGAAAAGAAGCAGTATATGGGCGACGGCGTAGTGACCGGTTACGGCACAATCGGCGGTCGCCTTGTCTATGTCTTTGCACAGGACTTCACCGTCAACGCCGGTTCGCTGAGCGAGACGATGGCACAGAAGATCTGCAAGGTCATGGATCAGGCTATGAAGGTGGGTGCTCCCGTCATCGGTCTGAACGACTCCGGCGGTGCCCGCATCCAGGAAGGCATCAACGCGCTGGCCGGCTACTCTGAGATCTTCCAGCGCAACATCATGGCCAGCGGTGTGATTCCTCAGATCAGTGGCATCTTCGGCCCCTGCGCCGGCGGCGCTGTCTATAGCCCCGCGCTGACCGACTTCACGCTGATGATGGAAGGCACAAGCTATATGTTCCTCACCGGCCCCGCCGTGGTGAAGACCGTGCTGGGCGAGGTGGTGACACAGGAAGAGCTGGGCGGCGCCAGCGTACACTCCACGAAGAGCGGCGTGACCCACTTCACCGCCAAAACCGAGGAGGAGGCTATGGCCATGCTGAAACAGTTGCTCAGCTATATCCCCCAGAACAACCTGGAGAAGACTCCCCGCGTGGAGTGCACCGACCCCATCGACCGCAAGGACGACTACCTCAACGAGATTATCCCCGACAACCCCAACATGCCATACGACATGTATGAGGTCATCGCCAGCATCGTGGATGGCGGCGAGTTCTTTGAGGTGCAGCCCAACTTCGCCAAGAACATCATCGTGGGCTTCGCCCGCTTCAACGGCGAGAGCGTGGGCATCGTGGCCAACCAGCCCAAGCAGCTGGCTGGCGTGCTCGACTGCAACGCCTCGCGCAAGGGTGCCCGCTTCGTGCGTTTCTGCGACGCCTTCAACATCCCCATCGTGACGCTCGTTGACGTCCCCGGCTTCCTGCCCGGCACGGGTCAGGAGTACAACGCCGTCATCCTGCATGGTGCTAAGCTGCTCTATGCCTACGGCGAATGTACAGTGCCCAAGGTGACGGTGACGCTGCGCAAGAGCTATGGCGGCAGCCACATCGTGATGAGCTGCAAGCAGCTGCGCGGCGACATGAACTACGCTTGGCCTTCAGCCGAAATCGCCGTGATGGGTGCCGCCGGTGCCGCCGCCGTGCTCTACGCCAAGGAGGCCAAGGCTATCAAGGAGGAGAAGGGTCCCGAGGCAGCCAAGGAGTTCATCGCCGAGAAGGAGGCCGAGTACACCAAGCTCTTCGCCAACCCCTACAACGCCGCGAAGTACGGATACATCGACGATGTCATCGAGCCCCGCAACACGCGCTTCCGCATCATCCGCGCCCTGGCACAGCTCGAGGACAAGCGTATGCACAACCCCGCCAAGAAGCACGGAAACATCCCATTGTAAGGAAGACCTACCCCCCCAACCCCTCCCATCAAGGGAGGGGACATCGGTGGGGTGGAACAATCAATAATCATTAAAATCATTAGAAGAATGACCCTATAGACCTCCAAGCGCCAGCCGCTCCCCTCCCTCATGGGAGGGGTCAGGGGGTGGGTCTTTTGATTATGACAATACTATCTACCAACTGGTCCACCGTATGGTTGATGACAGGCTTGGGCATCGGGACGGTCTTTGTGATTCTCCTCGTGCTGTTCTTCGTCCTGTCCATCTTCAGCAAGGTGACCCGCAAGACCCGCGATAAAGTCCTTACTGGCGTGGAGGCTGTGAAGAACGTGGTGGAGAAGGAGGAGATTGCCGAGAACCTGCGCAACGCAGCCATCGCCACCGCCGTTTATCTCTACATGCAGGGCCGCCACGACGAGGAAAGCGGCATCATCACCATCCACCATCCCG
>CACZSQ010000022.1 GCA_902783885.1 uncultured Bacteroidales bacterium | reverse complement strand
CCCTCCCTATCAGGGAGGGAGCAGTCACCTATCAAGAAAATAACACGGGGCAGGGAGGAGAAAGAGAGTATTATCGTGTTCGCCTCGGGCGATCCGCTGTTCTTTGGCTTTGCCAACACCTTGAAACGCGAGTTCCCTGGGGAATCAATGAAGCTCTACCCCACTTTCAACTCCCTGCAGATGCTGGCTCACCGGTTGGTGTTGCCTTACCACGATATGCGCATTGTCTCGCTGACGGGGAGGCCCTGGCCGGAGTTCGACCGCGCGCTCATCGAGCGGGCTCCTAAGATTGGCATCCTCACGGATAAGGAGCACACACCCGCCGCCATTGCGCAGCGGATGCTGGAGTACGGCTATACGAACTATATCATGCATGTGGGCGAGCATCTGGGCAATCCCGAGCTCGAAAGGGTAACGACGCTCGCGCTTGAAGAGGCCGCAGAAAGGGAGTTCGCCATGCCCAACTGCGTCATAGCAGACTCTCCCCCCGCCCTCCCTATCAGGGAGGGAGCAGATTGTCCAAAGCAGGCGTCCGCTTTGATTTCCTCAAAGGTGACTGCTCCCTCCCTAACAGGGCGATTGGGGTCTTTAGAGAAGCCACTGAATGTGGCTTCGACCCCACAAAGGGAAGCGAATTCCCCATTCGCGACGGAGGGCAAGGCGGGGGTAGAGCCCTCCTTTGGCATTCCCGATTCGTCCTTTGCTTTATTGGATGGGCGCGAGAAAATGATTACCAAGATGCCCATACGCTTGCTGACGCTGCAGGCGCTAGACTTGAAAAACAGGCATGTGCTATGGGACATCGGCGCGTGCACCGGTTCGGTGAGCATCGAGGCACGCCTGCTGTTTCCCCACCTCCATATCGAAGCTTTCGAGATTCGTCCGGAGTGCGAGGCTATCATCCAAGAGAACATGCGCCGTCATGGGGCAATGGGCATTGAGGTGCACATAGGGGACTTCTTGAATTCACAATTAACAATTCACAATTCACAATTAACCGCTCGGCGCGAAGCGACGCTTGACACGTCAAGAATTCATAATGAGTCCCCCGACGCGGTCTTCATCGGCGGGCATGGGGGCAAACTGAAGGAGATTATGGCGAGGGTGGTCACGGTTCTTGCGCCTGGCGGCGTAATTGTGATGAACAGCGTCAAAGCGCCTAAAGTCCTGACCGACAGCCATCGGCTCTGGGACGAAGCCTGCGCTGAATTGGGACTCAAGCAAGAGCCACCGCTTCATATTCAGCTCGATGAGCATCACCCGATTACGATTCTTCGCGCAAGACACGAAGGCAATGGAGAATGGAAAATGGAGAATGGAAAATTGAAAGATTCAAGTTTATGATATTTTTTTCACCACAGATTGCACGGATTACACGGATGTCCTTTCCCCTTGATGCTGGTTATAACGAGAGTCATTGTAAGATTGAGAATGAAAAAGATAGCAATTATACGGATTAGCGAGGCGGGTGAAGAGATTGCTCGCCAGATACGCGAAGGGTTCGGGGCTGTGGTGATAGACCGCAGCTGCGTGGGAGCCCAGTGGACGGACTACGATGCCTTTGTGTTCATAGGAGCTATGGGCATCTGTGTCAGGACAATTGCACCCTATATTCAGGACAAGCACACAGACCCTGCGGTCGTATGCATCGACAGCTTAGGCAAGAATGTCGTTTCCGTGCTGTCCGGTCACGTAGGCGGTGCCAACGAACTGACACGCCAGCTGGCCGACAGACTCGGAGCTCACGAGGTAATCACTACCCAGAGCGACAATGCGGGTCTGTGGGCGCTGGACACGCTGGCCGAACGCTTCGGGTGGGGAATCGTGGGCAACCCCTGGGACATGAACGACAGCATTTTTGCCTTCGTGAACCGCGAACCCACGGCACTGCTCATTGAGGCTGAGGATGAAGGCACGGAGTATCTTGAAGGTACGCTGCCTGAGCACGTTACGCTCATCCACGACATCAGCGAGCTGGATGCTCAGCGCTACAGACTCGTCCTCATCGTGTCGCCCTACGAGCGGACGGTTCCAGAGGGCATGTTGTGCGTACATTATATCCCCTTTGTGGGCGTTGTGGGGTTTGGGCTTGCTCACCACCCCGAGGACTACGAGGATATCTACGACCAGATAAACCGGGCGCTCACGGAGCGTGGCGTGCTGCCTTGTGCGCTGCGCTACTGCACCATCGACGTGAAGCGCGACGAGCCCTTCATCCGGTTGCTGGAGGATGAGAAAGAGATTGAGGTGGAGTTCTTCACAGCCGAACAACTGGCTGCGGTGGAAGTACCGAATCCCAGCGACACGGTGGCGAAGCACGTGGGCACGCCCAGCGTCTGCGAGGCCGCAGCCATCCTGGGCTCCGGCGGTGGAGAACTGATTGTGCCAAAGATGAAGGGCAAGAACTGGACGGCAGCGCTGGCGATTAGAGGCGGACTCTCCCCCCTGCCCCTCCCTATAAAGGAGGGGAGTAAATACCTGTCAACAATAGACAAAAACACCACGACCGTCTCGCCAGATGATAATCATCCCTGTACTCAAATAGATTCTGCTCCCTCCCTGATAGGGAGGGCGGGGGGAGAGTCTGCCTTCATCGAAATCGTCGGCGCCGGACCTGGCGACCCGGACCTGGTGAGCGTGCGAGGCCGCAAGATGCTGGAGAGGGCCGACCTGATACTATATGCCGGTTCTCTTGTCCCCAAGGCCTTGACGGAGTGCCACAAGCCGGGGGCTGTCGTGCGCAGTTCCGCAGATATGACGCTCGAAGAGCAATGCGCCCTAATGAAGGAGCACTACGACAAGGGCCATTTCATCGTACGACTGCACACAGGCGACCCCTGCATCTTCGGCGCCATTCAAGAGCAGATGGCATTCTTCGATCGGGAAGGGATGAACTACCACATCACCCCCGGCATCTCATCGTTCCTGGCTGCTGCTGCTGAGTTGCGCAGTCAGTTCACCATTCCCGAACGCACACAGACGATTATCCTCACCCGAGGTGAAGGGCGCACACCCATGCCTGAACGCGAGAAACTTCATTTGCTTGCCCGCTCGCAAAGCACCATGTGTATCTTCCTGAGCGCCGCCATCGTGGATGACGTTCAGCGCGAGCTCCTACAGGAATACCCCGAGGACACACCTGTGGCCGCCTGCTACCACCTCACATGGCCCGACCAGAAGATTTATCGCGGACAACTGAAAGACCTTGCGAAAATGGTTCGCGACAACCACCTCACCCTGACAACCATGCTCGTCGTTGGCGAGGCTATTGATAACCGCAGAGGGCTTTCCGAGCTCTACAACAAGCACTTCACACACTTGTTTAGGCAAGGGGAGAAGCCCCTCTCCCCGCTCCCCCCTGAAGGGGAGGAGAGCCGCAGAGTAGGGAGGTTTATTGAGAGTTGAGAGTTGAAAGTTAAGAGTTAAGAGTTAAGAGTTGAGAGTGAAGAGTTGAGAGTTTAGAGTTTAGAGTTTAGAGTTAGATGCTACTGGTTTTCGGAGGAACAACGGAAGGGCGCAAGGCTGCGGAGGTGCTCGAGGAGGCGGGGTCGCCCTACTTCTACAGCACCAAGACCGGCGAGCAGGAGCTAGCGCTTCGCCACGGCACCGTCATCAGCGGGGCTATGGATGCTGTGGCCATTGAATCGTTCTGCCTCGAGCACTCCATCCGGCTCCTCATCGATGCCGCTCACCCGTTTGCCACACAACTTCATCAGACGATTGCCCAAGTGGCTGAGTCGCTGCAGATTCCCGTGATTCGCTACGAACGCATCTATCCGCCACGCGATGCCGACATCACGTGGATTGACGACTACTCGCAAGTGCCGACCGACATACATTCGCTGTTGGCCACGACGGGCGTGCAGAGCATCTGCAAGCTGAAATATCTGGAAGAGCAGGGCATTAGGATCTATTACCGCATCCTGCCCCGTGAGTCATCAATGGCACTGGCGAAGGCCCAAGGTGCACGGGATGAGCAACTCTGCTTCTACGAAGACAGCAGTCAGATAACAGTCGAAGCTGAAGCCATTCTGCTGAAGGAGAGCGGCCTCTCTGGCGGCTTTGTGGAAAAAGTAGAGGCTGCCCGAGAGAAGGGAATGAGAGTGATAGCGATAAAAAGGCCAAAACTTGGGGCTTATAGGGCTAATAAGGCCTATGAGGCGTATAGGACTTATGGGGCCTATAAGGAGGTCAATGGTCCTCATGGCTTGCGACGGGCTGTGGAGCACCTGTTACCGCCATTCTTTCCGTTGCACAGCGGCCTGACGACGGGCACCTGCGCCACCGCTGCCGCCATTGCTGCCGCCCTCCAGCTGACAAAAGGCGAGACACCACAAGAGGTACCTGTCGTTCTGCCCAACGGCGAAACGATTCATGTTCCCGTGACTTATGGCGAGGGGTATGCCTCTGTCACCAAAGAAGCCGGCGACGACCCCGACGTGACCGACGGCATAGAAGTGAGAGCGAGTGTCGAGTTCAGCAAGCACTTCGAAATCATTGGAGGTGAGGGTGTTGGGCGTTTCACGCTTCCGGGCTTCGATTATCCGCCCGGCGAGGCCGCCATCAACAAGGCTCCTCGCGAGATGATACGCCAGAATCTTGCCCCGCTCACGACTCCTGGAAAGGACTTGAGCGTGAAGCTCGCCATCCCCAACGGTGCTGAAGTGGCTCGCCGCACTTTCAATCCCCGTCTGGGCATCGAGGGAGGCATCAGCATCATCGGCGTCTCAGGCATCGTCAAGCCCTTCAGCGAAGAAGCGTTCATCGAGTCCATCCGCAAGTGCATGGAAGTCGCCAAGGCCAGCGGAGCCGACCGCGTGGTCATCAACAGCGGTGCCAAGAGCGAAGGCTTTGTCAAGGCACTCTATCCCGACCTGCCCCGACAGGCCTTTGTGGAGTATGGCAACTACATCGGTGAGACCTTGAAGCTCGCCCACACGCTGGGAATCCGGCAGGTCACCCTCGGCGTGATGCTGGGCAAAGCTGTCAAGTTGGCAGCAGGGAATCTGGACACACATAGCCGCAAGACAACGATGGACCTTGGTTTCATTCGGCAGCTACTTCTCGAGAGTGGCATAGCAATTGACATCAGCGACATCACGCTGGCCAGGGAACTATGGGAACGCATTCCCACAGCCCAACTGCCAGATTTTGCACAAACTGTCATCCGCCACTGCAGGGAGCACTGTGAACCGCTTCTGCCCGAAGGCAAGCTCACCATCCTGCTGATAGATGATAACGGAAAGATATATGGATCTCATGAAGAAAATCGTAAATAGTAAATCGTCAAATCGTAAATATCTTGACCTCTTCATTGATTTTGACGACACATTGTACGACACCTACGGGAATGCAGTCATCGCCCTTCGCGAGACCTTCGAAGCATTTCGTCTCTACCGCTACTTCCCCCATCCGCAAGTGTTCTACGATGCTTATTGGACTGCCAACATCGAGCTTTGGGGGCAATATGCCAAAGGGCAGATCACGCGCCCGTACCTGATTGTCGAACGTTTCCGTCGGCCTTTAAGCATCGGACAGGGGCTCAATGTCACCGAACAGTTCTGCCTTGAGATGAGCGACCGGTTCCTCGAGTACTGCTCTTCGAAACCTGGAGTAATAGAAGGTGCGCACGAGCTCATGGAATACCTGAAGCAACGCGGCTATCGGATGCACATGTGCAGCAACGGCTTCCATGAGGTGCAGTACAAGAAGCTGTCTGCCTGCGGCCTGAAAGACTACTTCACCACCATCATCCTGAGCGAGGACGCTGGGGCCAACAAGCCCTCATCCCTCTTCTTCGACTACGCCCTGCGCACGAGTGGTGCCCAGCGCGAGACGACCCTCATGATCGGCGACAATCTCCAAACCGACATCCTCGGCGCCCGAGATGCAGGGTTTGACACGATTCTGTTTAACCGATGGAATCTTGACCCAACGGACATCCCCACGCATACCGTGGCATCCTTACGCGAAATCATGGAGATTCTGTAACACCATCACTCCGCTAACTCTTCGCGACGACGGCCAAACAGAACCATGGCGATGACGGGAGCGCCGACGAGGGCTGTGACAGAGTTGACCGGAAGGGCTCCCTCGAAGCCCGGCATACGAGCTATGAGGTTACAGATTAATGCCAGCGCTGAACCGCAGAGAGCCGTAGCGGGCATGAGAACGCGATGGTCGCTGGTGCGGAACACGGCACGCGCCAGATGGGGCACAGCAAGCCCGATGAACATGATCGGGCCGCAGTAAGCAGTAACGATAGCCACCAACACTCCGGACGACACAATCACGAGCATACGGCTGCGTCGGATATTCAGTCCCAGATTAGCGGCATAGTGGTCGCCCAGCAGCAACAGGTTCATAGGCTTCACCAACAGGAAAGCCAAGGGAATCAGGATACACATCAGCACGATGAAAAGCACCATCTCATCACCACTCACTCGCGAGAACGAGCCTAACCCCCAAACAACAAAGGACTTCACGTCCTCCTCAGGAGAGAGGAATTTCAGCACACCGATGATGGCGTTGGCGAGATAGCCGATCATCACACCGATAATCAACAGGGTGACATTCCCCTCCACCTTCTGCGACACCCATAGAATCAGCAAGAGGACAGCCAAGGCTCCCACAATGGCAGCTACGCTCATGGCTGCATCACCCAGATAGCCCAACCGCGAGAGGGCTACCCCTCCGAGACGCCCCGAGAGCAGCACCACAAAGGCGACGCCCAAAGCAGAACCGTTGCTGATACCCAGCACCGAGGGACCTGCCAGCGGGTTGCGGAAGACGGTCTGCATCTGCAAACCGCTGACTGCGAGGCCTGCTCCTGCCATGATGGCCGTCAACGCCTGGGGCAGACGACTGTTGAGGATGATGTTTGTCCAGATGTCATTGCTGTCATCACCCAACAATATCCGACAGACATCACCCACAGGAATCCTGACGGATCCGATGAGAAGATTCACCACCAGCAAGACGACGATGGCAATCAGGAGTGAGAGGAACAACGAAGCCTTTTTCATTTCAGCAGTTTATAGTATTTAGGCTGATAATCAGCCTCCACGAGCTCGGGATGAAAGACTGCAACGAAATCTTTCAGCAGGACATCCGGCTCCACTGGAGAAATCTCATAATAAGGCGTCTGCCTCATATTGCAATATATCACCTTTCGCTCACGAAAGGCCTTGAAGAGTTCGTTGCGAGGTTCCGATGCCTTCAAGGCTTCATAGCTGAACTCCCCTGGGAAGCTGTTCAGGATGCGCCAGTAGTCGGCATTGGCAGCAAGGGCGTACATCTGCTCAAATTCCATGTTCTCGCCTGCCGTCTCATCGTCGTTGACAACATATTCTGCACCAGCATCACGGAATATCTGCGCCAGATAGTTCTTGCCTCCTACCGCACGCCATGTGCCATAATGCATCTCGCCGCTGGTCACCATGGGGCGAGCCCCCTCTAAAGCCTCGACTTTGGACTTTAACCCGAGATACCGATTCTCGATACCCTCGAAGATTTCATTGGCTTCACGTTCCTTGCCAATGAACATCCCCACAAACTTCACCCATTCGGCTTGTCCCAACGGGTCTAACTCTTTATAGCCGAGGTGTGGCACCAGCGTGATTCCCATCTCCTTGATGACATCATAGCCGCCACGCTTGAAAGGCGAGATAAAGATGACTTCAGGGTTGGCTGCCAGTATCATTTCTGTGTCAAATTCACCTTCCATGCCGATTTTCACGGTGCGGCCGTCCTTCACCCGTTCCTGAATATCACTGTCGAACAGGTTCTTCGTCCCCGTGATACCTTTGATGACGTCATGCGCATTGAGCACGGTGAAGTTCGACAACTGCAAGGCCGTCATACAGATGGTGCGAGTGACAGGAACGACCACTTTCGTATAACCGTCAGGAACCTGAGTTTCGCTTGACTTCACCAGCGCGAAATAGTCGTTATCTCCCACCGTAACCATTCGCACGTCAGCTGAATCACGCACAGAGAAGGCTGTTGCATACTTCACCTCTATGCTCACGGCGGAGTCTCCATCAGTCTGCACTGTGGCATCTGACATACGGCCTTTCCTGCCTCCACAGGCAACCGTCAATGTGGCCAACGCGAATAACCACGCTAAATTCTTCATTTCTGTTAGTTGTTTTTATAGATTACGGGCGCAAAGATACACATTTCCCGCGAATGAACAGACGGTATCGAAAAATATTCGTACCTTTGCGTCCAAAATCCAAACGATGGAAGCAAGTGTTGAGCATACTCACTGGTACGACCGCATCTGGGCAGCACTGATCTTTTTCACCCGCCTGCCTTTCTGGCGGATGCATGAGCCGCCCCGCGAGTGCTACCGTGCGGTGGTGGAGCATTGGCCGCTGACGGGCTGGCTGACGGGAGGTGTCATGGCTTCCACGCTGTGGGCGTGCAGTATGTTCCTGCCTTACGCCGTGGCTGTTCTCCTGGCCATCGTCGTCAGACTGCTCCTCACGGGAGCCTTGCACGAGGATGGCTTGGCTGATTTCATCGATGGCTTCGGCGGCGGAGGTTCCGACCGCAACCGCGTGCTCGCCATCATGAAGGACTCGCACATCGGAACCTATGGGGTACTTGGATTGATCCTTTACGAGTTCATCCTTGCGGCTACGCTCTTCTCGATGCCTCCGTCCGCAGCTGCGCTTGCCATCATGGTTGCCGACCCGTTTGCCAAGATGCTGGCAGCATCACTCACGATGGTGATGCCTTATGCCCGCCGCGAGGAGGAAGCTAAGGCAAAAGTCGTTTATCGCAAGATGAGATGGCCGGCTGTTCTCAGCCTTGTCGCTCAAGGGCTATTGCCAATCACAGCGTTCGTCTGTCTTACGGACATCTGCCCATGGACGCTCATCCTTATTTCCGCCTTGGTAGCCTGCCTGCTCAACCTGCATATATGGCATCGCCTGCGAGGCTATACAGGTGACTGTTGCGGTGCCGTTTGCCTGCTCGTGGAATTAACAGCATTGCTCGTGATTTGTGCACAGCATGTAACCGTCAACTTATAATCCCTAAAAAGAAACACTCTCAACGTTCAACCTGTGAAGCGTATCATTCTTATCACCGGCGGGCAGCGCTCCGGCAAGAGCGAGAAGGCCGAAGAGCTCGCCCTCAGCCTCTCCCCTCACCCTGTTTATCTGGCAACAGCACATGTCTGGGATGAGGAGTTCCGCGAACGCATCCGCCGCCATCAGCAGCGACGTGGCCCGCAATGGACAAACATCGAAGAGGAAATAGCTCTTAGCCGGCATGATCTCACTGACCGCGTGGTCGTCATTGACTGCGTCACCCTCTGGCTCACAAATATCTTCTTCGCCAAGGAGTCCAATGTTAACCTTTCACTGGAGGATGCGAAAAAAGAATTCGATGCGTTTACCCAGCACGATGCCACCTATATTTTCGTCACGAACGAGATCGGCTGCGGAGGTACATCTGAGAATGCGGTCCAGCGCCAGTTCACAGACCTTCAGGGGTGGATGAACCAGTACATCGCCCAAAAGGCTGACGTAGTCCTCTTGATGGTGAGCGGCATAGAGGTGAGGGTTAAGAGTTAAGAGTTGAGAGTTGAGAGTTAAAAGTTGAGAGTTGAGAGTTGAGAGTTAAACATAAAAATGAAGCATTTTAACATACATCCTGTTGACCGTTCCTTAGAGACAGCTATTCAAGAGAAAATTGACAACCTCAACAAGCCCAAGGGCTCGTTAGGCAGATTGGAAGAACTGGCGATGCAGGTTTGCCTCATCCAGCAGACCTTAGAGCCCTCGCTG
This sequence comes from uncultured Bacteroidales bacterium, assembly GCA_902783885.1. Taxonomy (GTDB): domain Bacteria; phylum Bacteroidota; class Bacteroidia; order Bacteroidales; family Bacteroidaceae; genus Physcousia. Next base: position 7,468 of record CACZSQ010000022.1, on the reverse strand, counting down.
ACTCACCCCTGTCATCTATTGTTGGGGGGAGACCATGGTATTGAACGTGAGGGCGTCAGCGTCTCTCCGCGCGAAGTGACCTGGCAGCAGATGATCAACTTCACACGGGGCGGAGGCGGCGTGAATATGTTCTGCCGTCAGCACGGCTTCAAGCTACGTGTCGTGGACGTGGGAGTGGACTATGACCTTGTCTCTGCCATCTCTCCGAAGAACGCGGGAAACATCCTGTTCCTCGACCGCAAGATTGCACGCGGCACGCGCAACTTCCTCCATGAGCCTGCCATGAGCGAAGAAGAGTTCGACAGTGCCATTCAAACTGGTTGCCAGCTGGTTGACGACTGTATTGCCGAAGGATGTCGCGTCCTGAGCATAGGCGAGATGGGCATCGCCAACACGTCGCCTTCGAGCATCTGGATGAGCCTCTTCTGTCATCTTCCTCTTCAAGAATGTATCGGTGCCGGCGCCGGACTCGACACGCCTGGCATCCGTCATAAATATGAAGTACTGGCTCAAGCCATGAAGAATTTTGAAGCCCATAGGATTCAGGAAGGCTATGAGGCTCATGAGGCAATCCGCTACTTCGGCGGTTTCGAGATGGTTACGGCCATAGGAGCTATGCTCCGTGCTGCCGAGAAGCACCTGCTGGTCATGGTTGACGGCTTCATCATGACGGCCTGCGCCCTGGCTGCGCTACAGCTCTATCCTGCAGCACGGGATTATATGGTTTTCACACATTGCGGTGATGAAAGCGGCCACAAGAAGATGCTTAATGCCATGGGCGCCCGCCCGTTGCTCCACCTCGGACTTCGGTTGGGCGAAGGAACGGGAGCGCTCTGCGCCTTCCCCATCATCGACTCAGCTGTTCGGATGATCAACGAGATGAACAACTTCGACAACGCGAAAATCACCAAATACTTCTAAGGTGAGAGTGTGAGAGAATAAGGGATTTAGATAAGTAGAGAATTAGAAAGAAGTACGAATAGAATCATCAATACCTCAGCCGTTCGATTGACCCGAACGGCTTTTTTCATGTCTTCTGTGGTGAGCGGGCGGTCATTAGTGCCAATGAAGGGTTTGTCAAAGAGCTGTCCGAAGTAGTAGTGGGGACCGCCGAAACGACAGTTGAGAATACCAGCCAGGGCAGCTTCGGGATAGCCGCTGTTGGGAGAGGCGTGTTTGCGGCCATTCTTGAAGACGAAAGTGAAAAGTGAAAAGTGGAAAGTGAACAATCCGCTGCCGCCATGAGGATTGATGGTGATTAGCTTTGGCACAATCATCAGCAAAGCCGTGAGTCGTGCTGGGATAAAGTTGGCCACGTCATCGATGTGCGCTGCCCAACAGCCGAAGTCCTTGTAGCGCTCAGTCCTGTAGCCTATCATGGAGTCGAGCGTGTTGACCATCTTGTAAGCCAGCATTCCCGGTGTGCCAAGCAGCACAAACCAGAAGAGCGGCGCTATGACACCGTCGCTCAGGTTCTCAGCCAACGTCTCAAGCGCTGCTGTGCGCACCTCCTGAGCACTGAGCTGCGATGTGTCGCGGCCCACGATACGCGCCACCTGCCTCCTACCCTCTTCCAGCGAACGGTCCACGGCGAGGAAGACCTGCCGCACCTCGCGGATGAGCGTCGTTCCGGCAAGACAGTAAAAGACGAGTATCGCATCGAAGAGAATCCTCGCCTTTTCATAAGGTGAAGGCAGGAAGCAAAAGAGGTGACGCAGGAATGCGGTGGCACCAAAAACGAAGAAGATCAGGAATATGGCCATCAAAGCGCCTTTCAGCCGCCGATGGTTTCCCTTATTCAGCCGGTGCTCGCCAGCTGCAATCAGATTCCCGAAGCCCACGACAGGATGAGGAAGCCATGCCGGATCGCCCAAGAAGAGATCGAGCAACCAGCCCAGCAGCAGAGCCGTGAATGAACCATGAATAATGAAAAACGAAAAATATTCTTCCATTCTTTCTGCCTATCCTTTCAGTTGCCTATCTTTGAGGAATTCACGAATCGCAGCCATGAGCGCATCGTTCTCTGCAGGCGTCTGCGCGGCTACACGGAAATGAGCGGGCGTCAGCCCCTTGAAGTTCGAAGCATCGCGGATGAGTATGTGATGCTCCAGCGCCAGGTAGTCTTTCAGTTCCGATGCTGTGTGATTGCTCAGTTGGCAAAGCATGAAATTCGTCTGAGTGCTGCCTACGTTTAATCCGGCAATGCCCTGCAGACCTTCACGCAAGCGCTGCGCCTCTTGCAAATCAGGGCGACAAATGAGTTCATCGTGTTGCAAAAGGTATTTGCCCGCCTCAACAGCCAAGGCCGACACGCTCCACGGATGCAGGAACCGGCGCATCTGCTCCGTCAGAGTCTCATGGGCGGTGATATAGCCGAGGCGCAGCCCTGGCACGCCGTAGGTCTTCGTCATGGAGTGAATCTGCACAGAATACGGTGTTCGGACTCCCCATCGCGGCGACATGACATGTGCATCGGTGTAGTTCTCGTAGCTCTGATCAAGCACAACCAGATTGTATTCAGCCATCATCCGGTCTATATAGAGCTGGTCATAGACGTCGCCTGTCGGGTTATTAGGGTTGCAAAGCCACAGGAGAGAGCCACGGCCTTGCTCTTCCCTGCTCTGCAGCGAGGTCGTCACTACCGCGAGCCCCGCCTGTTCACAAGCATTGGCGTATTCGCTGAAGGTGGGCGCAGGGATGACAGCCCGCGAGCACCCGAAGCTTCTGGCCACGAGATAAATAGCCTCTGTAGCGCCACTGGTGACAATAACCTGCCGGGGCGCTATGCAGTGGTGCTCAGCAATCATCCGTTCCAGCGTCCAGGCCTCGGGTTCGGGATAATGGTTCAGGAGCTCGGGATGGCCTGCCAAGTGGTTCATGAGCGCCTGATGGTTCCCGTGAGCACAGATGTTCGAAGAGAAATCGCTCCTGATGTCCTCGTAGTGATATGCGTCGTCGCCGTGTCCTTCTATCATAATCGTTTACATTGAACTTTGAACATTGAACTTTGAACTTTGAACTTTGAACTTTCGGAGCAGCAAGAGCAATCAAGCTTGCTTGAATTGCCGAGTCGTGACGAAAGTCAGCGAAGCTAACTTTGAACCCCTTGAACTCCTTAAACTCCTTGAACTTCTTGAACTTTCAATATATCATAAATCCTATCCATATCCAGATACTGCCGCACGTGGGCAGCCAGCTTGTCATACTGCTCTTCCTTGAAGTCGGCAAAGCTCTGCCCGCCTGAGGTGTCCTTGCGGCTGGCGGTGTCACCCAACAGATAATCGATGACGGGTGCGTTGTCGAGAATGCCGTGAATATAGGTGCCTAAACAATGGGGAGCCTGCACGATGGTTTCGGCGAGTGCACCGCTGTCGGACATCGTGCTGACACCCTGATGAATCTCGTAGCCCTGGCACGTCTGACCGCCGAACTCAAAGGTGACCTGGCGGGTAGCTTTCTCGGCGGCCATCGTCGTGTTAACGGGCAGGAGCCCGAGACCGGGCAGGCGCGTGACGCTGCCCTCAACACCTTCAGGGTCCTCCACCATCTGTCCCAGCATCTGATAGCCGCCGCAGATGCCGACAATCATCTTTCCAAGCTGGTGAGCGCGTTGGATGGCTTGCGCACAGCCATTGCGACGCAGTTCCAGCAAATCGTCGAGCGTTGACTTTGTGCCGGGAAGGATGACGATGTCAGCTTTCAGGATATCCGACGGTGTGCAGGTATAAAACAAGTTGACACGCGGATCGCGCTCCAACACATTGAAGTCGGTATAGTTGCTGATATGCCCGAGCAACACGACAGCCACCTGCACCAAAGAGCCTTCGAGCGTCTGCTTCTTCCTTGCCAGCGCCACGCTGTCCTCTTCATCGATATATATATCCTTATAATAAGGTATCACTCCGAGCACCGGCACGCCACAAATCTTCTCCAGCATCTTCCGCCCCTCGTCGAACAGGCGCATGTCGCCACGGAACTTGTTGATTATGATGCCCTTGATGCGTTTGCGGTCTTCAGGTGATTGCAGGGCTATGCTGCCATAGACGCTGGCAAACACTCCACCGCGGTCGATGTCGCCCACGAGAACAACTGCCGCCTGAGCATGGCGGGCCATCGACATATTCACCAGGTCGCGGTCCTTCAGGTTGATCTCCGCGATGCTGCCAGCACCTTCCATCACGATAGGGTTGAAGCGCGCTGCCAGACGGTCGAAGGCATCGCACACCTCCTGCCTGAAATCGAAGGATTGCGATGCTGAAGCCTGTGCAGAAGCCTTTGAGGGCGAGCGCCAGAAATCATACGCATCCCTGCTGCCGATAGGTTTTCCGTGCAGCACCACCTGCGAGGTGTGGTCGCTCTGCGGCTTCAACAGCAGCGGATTCATGTCGGTGTGGCAGGGTATGCCCGCAGCCTCTGCCTGCACAGCCTGTGCACGCCCGATTTCCAAGCCGTCGGGTGTGACGTAGCTGTTTAAAGCCATGTTCTGTGCCTTGAACGGGGCAGGCTGATAGCCGTCTTGCCTGAAAATCCGGCATAATGCTGTGGCAACGATGCTTTTGCCTACGTCGCTGCCTGTGCCCGCCAGCATGAGTGGACGGAGAAGAGGCCTCTCATCCCGATTTCCCGAAAGGGGGAGAGCCTCGCCTCCTTGGGAAGTGTTGGCAACGGGTGCTAGATGGGTGTAGCTGGCTAAGACATTCTTGTATCTGAGAACAGGGGTGCCCACCGGCTCCCCCTTGGCATTATAGACTTGACAAACAGAAGGTGGGACAGAACCGAGGAACTGGGAGTAGTGGAATTCATGTCCGCGATACTCCGTGTCGTCGAGCACGAAGCGCCGATAACCCAGCGAGAGCTTACGGTCGGCTTGGCGGGCTGTAATCTGATAAGGCAGCACACCGCACATCGGGAACGCGCCCTCGTCGGTGAGAATCTGCTCACAGAGATACATCATCCCTCCGCACTCTGCCACGATGCGCCCGCCCCGCTCAGCGTACTCCCTGATAGCACTCCGACAAGGCTCATTCGCCGCCAGGGCATCAGCGTGCTTCTCCGGATAGCCGCCGGGCAGATAGAGCAGGTCCACGTCTGAGAGGTCGGGGACCTCCGTTTCGGGATTGAAGAATCGCGCCTGCCCAAAGCCTGCCAGCGTCTCCTCATAGAGAAACGAGAAAGACTCTGCATTACGGGCCACGAGAGTCACGCCATCGGGCTTAGGTCTTATCGCCCGAAGACCTGCATCTTCAGGGCATAAGACCTGCATCTTATCGTCGTAAGACCTGCATCTTATATTCAGCAACGCTTGAACGTCGATATTCTTCTCTAAAAGCTGCATCAGCTGCTCTGTCTCCGCTTTCTCCGAGAAATCCAGCCCCAGATAGCGCGACCCTTGGGCCAAGGCAGCGCTCTTGGGCAGGTAGCCCAAACATGTCAGCTGCAAGTCATCGCAAACCTGACGCAGCATCTGATAGTGCCGTTCGGAGCCCACCTGATTAAATATCACGCCTGCTACGCGCACATCCTTACAGAAATGGATGAAGCCAGAAAGCAATGCCGCCATCGAATAGGCTGCCGACTTCGCATCAACAACCAGGACTACAGGGATTCCCAGCACGCGGGCAATCTCATACGAGGAGCCGCGGTCGCGGTCGTAGCCGTCGAAAAGTCCCATCATCCCCTCCACGATGCACACGTCAGCCTCAGCGCCATAGCGCCGGAACAGAGTGTTCACGTGTTCCGGTGAAGCCATGAAAGTGTCGAGGTTCACACTCGGTCGCCCGGTCACCGCCTCGTGGAATTTCGTGTCAATATAGTCGGGGCCGCATTTGAAGGGCTGCACCTTGAGGCCCTTCGCTGTCAACAGTGCCATCAGCCCTCGGGCAACCGTTGTCTTGCCCGAGCCGCTCATGGGGGCCGCTATCAGGAATTGGGATTTCATGTTGCTCTGCATCTGTTTATTACTCGATGACGATGCGCTTAATCTGCACAGGGCGGCGCGGATGCTCCTTTGCATCTACTGGTGTACGACCGATGCGCAAGGCTATAGGCATCCCCTCCACCACCTCGCCGAAGACCGTATAATCCCCGTCCAGATGAGGGGCTCCGCCCACACGGGCGTAGGTCTGCTTCTGAGTTTCCGTGAAGGGGGCTGGGGGATTCTTGGCAAGTGCCTCCTCAGCCTCTATCTGCAAGCTGCTCAGTAACTCCTGATACGCCTGACGGTCAGTAGTCTTCAGCGCCGCCAGCTCGTCAGCGTGGTCGCGTTGCAGCTGTTCGAAGCGCGCGGCCACCTTGGCCTCATAGAGTAGCGCCTGCAGTTCGGCCAGCTGCGCCGACGTCTGCTTCTTACCCGTCACGATATACCATTGCAAGCTGCTCGATGCACGCTGCGGGTTGATGCTGTCCGGCTCGCGGGCAGCGGCCAAGGCTCCTTGCTTATGGAAATGACGCGGATAGACGATTTCAGCCGGAATGGTCTCTGCGGGCTGCTTGTCTGCCGATGATTTTGGCGTTCTGGCATCCGCACGCAAGCTCGTGTCGCCAGCTTGGATAACCATGTCCGGCACAATGCGGTTGAACAAGATGCCATCGTAGACCCCTTCCTTCACATGACGGACGAAGTTGTCGCGGTGCAACGGGGTATCGTCGTAAAGCCGTACCACGATGTCGCCCTCCGACGTCTCTATGCGCACCTGCGTCTGCCCGATGGCATCACGTTTTCCGTCGCCACAGGCCACAGCCGCCAGGACTGTAATCACCACAGCAACAGCCATCATAACCAATTGCCTGTATTTTTGCACACAGCTGTCGCCTGCAATTCTACCTTGCACTGCCACACACTTACTCTGTCGTTTCATGATTACATTGTTGCTTCATGATAACTATATCGTTTCATGCCATTCCAAGTTCATTTCTGTTTGCCATCATCATCGCTTTTCATCCTTCTTGCGGCAAAGTTACGCAAAAAGGTTGTAAAGAACAACGGTTTTTGGAAGATTAACGCAATTCAGCCTGAAATAAAGGCAAGACGGGGAAGAACGAGGAAGTTCAAATAGGAACTAAAAGCAAATTAGGGAGGAATGGTGAAGGAGTTAGGTTTCTAAATCGGACTCGGCCAAGCCGCTTGCCAGAGCAAGAACCCGCTTGACCCGCATTTGACAGTTAAACTTTTCTAAATTCAAGGGTACGGAAAAGGCAGAATGACGCAATTCAAACTGAATGGTTTTCGATTCTACAATCTTCAACGAATTGCCGAAAAAGATTTTCTTTTTAAGCCCTTTTCAAATAGAATCTACCGTTTTTCATCATTAAATTAGGTGATATCAATTATTTTGTGTATATTTGTGCTCAAATACTGAACTTTCTATGGCAAATAATGAACAAATAGAGGCATTAAACCGTTTGAAGGTAGTCCTCGTAGAAAAAGGAAAAACCAGCCGATGGCTGGCAGAGCAGTTGGGCAAAACTG
>CACZSQ010000021.1 GCA_902783885.1 uncultured Bacteroidales bacterium | reverse complement strand
TTCGTCGTACACACCACCGCCGCAAAGGCAGGAACGACAGGCAACCCATCGCTGGAGAGTAAGGATGACTTCTCGAAGGCTGTCACGAGTCTCACGTGGGGCACTACAGGCTATGAGTCCTATCCCTACTTCCTTGAAGACAGTTTCGGCAACTGGATGAACATGGACCCAACGCCCAATGTTTACATGAACACCTGGAAGGACTTCGAGGGCGGCAACGGCGGAAACACCTATGCAGTCACCATTGTCGATACGGAGTTTGATGCCACTGAGGCCATCGAGATGTTGGATGCCTATTATAACCCTGAAGCGACGTTAACGTATGTCATCTCGGATGAAAACGGTGTCGTCTTCACCTCGGATCCTCAACCGTCATCAGAAGGAACCGTAATCACGGAACTTCCGGCAGCCTTCAAGCGCGACTATTGCGAGTATTCTATGACACCGACAACCTTGAACACTGGAGAAAACACAATTGAGGTATCGGTAAGGTACAATCTCCCATTCAAGGTCAGCACGAGCTTCAGCAAGGCTGTCTGGTACTACGCAACCATCCGTGGCACAAAATACCTACGTGCCGACGAGGACAACAAGGATGCCAAAGGACGCTATATGACCTCAACGTCCAATGAGCGCACAGCAGCCTACCGGTGGGCATTCTTCGGAAATCCCTATACCTATTTCTATATAGCCAACGAGGGGAGCGGTGAAGGCAAATACCTCTTTGCTGGTGAAGCTCCTACGATGCAGTCTGTTGATAATCCGACAAGGACTGTAGCCGCTCTTTGGGCGCTCTCAGCCAACGGTGACGGTTTTAGTCTGCGCAGCATCACAGGCGCAAGTCTGTATATCAACGACAACAGCGGTTCCGGCAACCTGGGCTATTGGAACAGTGTAAGTGGAGCCACCGATGCCGGTTCTCGCTGGATGATTGAAGAAGTTCTGGCCGACGGCATCCAGGAAATGAATAGTGAAGAATTAATAATGAATAATGAAATAGGAGGGGTCTATGACCTCAGCGGACGACGCCTGTCGAATGAAAAAGGAAAAATGAAGAATGAGAAATTGCCGAAGGGCATATATGTCGTCGGTGGCAAGAAGATACTTGTGAAATAAGTTTTCTCTATAGAGTTTTTGGCGAGAAAATCCCTCATTCCCTCAAACTTGTTGGTTGTCAGGTCATAAAGGCTGAGTGAAAGCTGAGGGAATGAGGGATAATGTAAGGCCATTAGGCTCATCACTTCAGGTCATGAAGGCAATCACGTCAGGTCATGAAGGTCTTAACGTAAGGCTGTGAAGGTCGTAACGTAAGGCTGTGAAGGTCGTAACATAAGGCTGTGATGGCGTGTTCCACTGGTGGAACTCGCTGTAAGAGCTAGCTCTTCGCAAGCGGGTAACCTGTCGTGTATTTCCTCACTCCCTCACCTCTTTCCCTCATTCCCTCAGCCCTTACGAGCTGAAAGCCAAATGGTTTGAGGGAATGAGGGATTTTTTTTGGAAAAGACGTTGTATATAAGCTGAAGTCGGTCCATCATTTGACTCTTTGGAAGCATAAGATGTAAACCTTAACAGGTAATACAAATTGTTTAACTTCCACTCGAATTATAATCTTTATAATCAAGTTCTTAGGCTTAAAAGCGAAAGGACGCTGAAAAATCGGCGAACTTTTTTCTCCTTTCAATTCTCTTTTTTTCGTTCCTTTTCCCTATCTTTGCCACGATATTCACTTTAACCAATTATAACCAGTACAACTATGAAAGAACTGAAAGGAACCAAAACCGAGAAAAACCTCATGGAGGCTTTTGCCGGTGAAAGCATGGCTCGCAACAAGTACACTTACTTTGCATCCAAGGCCAAAAAGGATGGCTACGTGCAGATCGCTTCCATCTTCGAGGAAACAGCTGCCAACGAAAAGGAGCACGCAAAACTCTGGTATAAATACTTGAACGGCGGCAGCGTCAGCGACACCTTGACGAATCTGGCTGATGCGGCCAACGGCGAGAACTTCGAGTGGACAGATATGTATGCCCGCATGGCCAAGGAGGCTCGCGAGGAAGGCTTCGATGAGATTGCCGAGAAGTTTGAGCTCGTGGGCGCCATCGAGAAACACCACGAGGAGCGCTACCGCAAGCTGTTGAAGAATATTGAGGATGCTGTCGTCTTCTCGCGTGAGGGCGATGTCATCTGGCAGTGCGCCAACTGCGGCCATATCGTCATTGGCAAGCAGGCTCCTGAAGTCTGCCCCGCCTGCAACCATCCCCAGAGTTACTTCCAGATTAAGGCAGAGAACTATTAAACAAGTCCTGAAGCATGAAAACAAAGCAGGAAATTGTTGAGAACTGGCTGCCGCGCTATACCAAACATCCGCTCGAAGACTTCACGGATCTGGTGCTGCTGACCAATTTCAATAACTATGTGGATCTGTTCTGTGAACACTTCGGCATAGAACCACCGGCCTACGACGCCAATATGCGTGTGGCGGTTGCTGACGGCCTCACCATCATCAACTTCGGCATGGGATCGCCCAACGCTGCCATCATCATGGATCTCCTGAGCGCCATCAAGCCCCGCGCCTGCCTGTTCCTGGGCAAGTGCGGAGCCATCCCTGCCAAGGTGCACATGGGCGACCTGATCCTGCCGCTTGCGGGCATACGTGGCGAGGGTACCAGCAACGACTATTACCCGCCTGAGGTGCCGGCGCTGCCGGCCTTCATGCTGCAGCGTGCCGTCAGCTCCTCCATCCGCGATACAGGTCACGATTACTGGACAGGTACGGTATATACTACCAACCGGCGCATCTGGGAGCATGACGAGTCCTTCAAGGATTATCTCCTGAAGACACGCGCCATGGCGGTAGATATGGAGACGGCAACGCTCTTCACGACCGGCTTTGCCAACCACATCCCCACGGGGGCCTTGCTGCTCGTCTCGGATAATCCCATGACGCCGGAGGGCGTGAAGACGGCTGAGAGCGACCGGAAGGTCACCTCTAATTATGTCAATGACCACGTCCTCATCGGCATCCTGGCTTTGGAGAAGATCAAGAAGGTGGACAAGACTGTCAAGCACTTGAAGTTCGACTGGTAATGGCTAAGAAGCAGACCGGAATCGGTTATGAGGACATCGTGCGCCAGGTGCGCAGTGGCGATTTCAAACCCATCTACTATCTGATGGGCGAGGAGTCCTATTATATCGACCGTGTGGCGGATTATATCGTGGAGCAGGCACTGACAGAGGATGAGCGGGACTTCAATCTCACCATCCTCTATGGCCCTCAGACGACGGGCGAGGATGTCGTGAATGCAGCCAAGCGATACCCGATGATGGCGGAGCGGCAGGTGGTGGTGGTGCGCGAAGCGCAGAACCTTCCGCATAAGGAGGTGCTTGCCTTCTATGCTGAGAAACCGCTCGCCTCTACCGTGCTCGTCATCTGTCACAAGAACGGCACTCTGGACATGCGGACGAGCCTCGCCAAGGGGATTCAGAAAGCTGGAATCGTCTTTGAATCGCCCAAACTTTATGATAGGGAACTCCCCTCATTTGTAACCAATTATGTGCGTCGTAAGGGCTTTGAGATTGCGCCAGAAGCAAATCAGATCCTCTGCGAGCACGTAGGCGCTGATCTCAGCCGCCTTGCCAGCGAACTGGACAAGCTCGTGCTGGCCCTCAGCGCGAGTGGACGCAAAGGGGAGGGGCTGCGCATCGACGCGCAGCTCATCGAAGAACATATCGGCATCAGCAAGGAGTACAATTCCTTTGAGCTCGTGGCAGCCTTGGCGGCCAAAGATGTGTTGAAGGCAAATCGCATTGTGAAATACTTTGACAGCAATCCCAAGAACTTTGCACTCCAGCCGACGCTTGCCACCATCTTCAAGTTTTTCTCAGATCTGATGCTGGCATATTATGCTCCGTTGAAGACAGAGGAGGGGATCGCTGCCTGGCTTGAACAATCAGTCTGGCAGGTTCGCAGGAACCTCACGACAGCCATGCGACAGTACACCGCTATGAAAGTGTACACGATTATTGGTGAAATACGCAAAACTGACGCCGCTTCAAAGGGGGTAGGAGGACAAAAAACTACCGATGGGGACCTCCTGAAGGAGCTCGTTTATACGATTCTTCACTGATTTTGTAGCTATTTTCCTTCAATCTGGAAACAGAATTTTTAAGGGGTATTTCGTTTGATTCAAACGATTTACCCCTTTTTTTGGTGCCCTGAGAATCGCGCGAAAAGTTGCTTCTTTCCGTCGGCTCAACTTTGCTTCGAAGAAGCTATTTTTGAGTGGGCGAGGTTCTGCTTTACATTTCTTTGCATTCTTAAAATAAAACGTGTTTCAAAAGCTGAATCGGATAACTGAATCAAACAAGGCCGACACGAGGTGATTCATGTTTAAGAATGCGAATTTATTTTCCGTGAATTTAACATTCAGAATATCGAATCTTTCGTTTTGAATATACAAACGGATGAATATTCTGTAGATTAAAACCAAAATAATTATTTAATTTTCAATATTATGCAATTTGTTGTATTCACTTTAGTGCGTCTAAGTGTGTAAATATTTTTGAATATTCACCTCTCGGGTTTTGAATCGTTGGTTTTGTTGGTTTGTATTGTTCTAAAAACCAGTGTTTACGGGTTTGAAAACTTGTTTCCTACTTTAAGCTATTTGGAAATACAAACCTTGCATTTGGGTTTTGAAATGCGAATCGACGGTTTTGGTGGTTTTGATTTCGAAACATCAGCATTCCGAATCATTCGAAAATAAAAATATTCACAATTTTCTTTCTTAAAATTTGGAAGTTAAAAAATAAATCTATTACTTTGCAACGTCAAAACCGATATGCTACCCTTGTAGGGTGTCCCATAGAAAGAATAAGTGTCAGATGAAAGGACGTATTTATCAGATTATGCAGAGCGTGAATATGACGCAACGCGACTTCGCTTCTGCACTCGGTATTTCTCCTTCTTCACTTTCCAGCATCTTCAACGGGCACACGTCACCTACTAATAATATGGTGCAGGCGATTCATCGTCGGTTTCCTGAGATCAGCATAACATGGCTGATGTTTGGTGAAGGTGAGATGCATGTTGCAGATGCTACCGACTCAGCCGCTACACCATCAGGAGATGGCAGCCAGAACGAAGGCGTTCGTTCCACAAGCAGCAACATACCGCAAGCTGCTGTTGACAGCCCAGCCGCTCCTCTCCAGTCCCTGCCTAAGGATGGCGAAATCCCTGGACCCTACATCATTCGTGAGACGGTGAAATATGTTGACAAACCACAACGCCGCATCACCGAAATCAGGGTCTTCTACGATGACGGAACTTTCGACACCTTCTCTGGCAAACGTGACTGAACAGTATTTTCAAAGTGACATAAATACATCCTTATATTCATATTTCACTTTTACCCAAGAAAGCTGGCCGCATAAACTCTCTTTTCTACTCCTTATTTTCTCAGCGGCCAAAAAGGGGACTTCCACCCGTGAGGGCATGAGGTTCCCCTTTTTTTGTAACCTAAATAATCCGATGAACGTAATGAAAAAATATATTCTTGATCTGGTGGCGAGGCGCATAACAGCTCCGCGACCGGGGTATGTGCTGATGCAGCTCACTGACCCTGAACAGCCATTGCCTGAGATGCTGCCAGGGCAGTTCGTGGAGGTGCGCGTAGATGGTTCTCCTTCGACCTTTCTGCGCCGCCCGATAAGCATTAACCTGGTGGATCGTGCCGCCAATGAACTGTGGCTGCTCGTTCACGCTGTAGGCGCAGGCACGCGCGCGCTGGCACAATTAAAAGAAGGTGCCGTCGTGAATGTAGTGCTGCCGCTTGGGAACGGTTTCACGATGCCCGCATCTCCCTCGGAGCGTGTGCTCCTTGTCGGGGGTGGTGTCGGTACGGCTCCCCTATTGTATATGGGTCAGGAACTGGAAGTCCGTGGTTGCAGGCCTGTATTCCTGCTTGGTGCGCGTTCGGCTTCCGACCTTCTGCAGCTCGAACTGTTCCGACGGATGGGCGATGTCTATGTAACCACAGAAGACGGCAGCATGGGCGAGCGTGGCTTTGTCACTCAGCACAGCCTGTGGCAGGAAGCCGATTTCACACGCATCTGCACTTGCGGCCCCAAGCCAATGATGATGGCTGTGGCACGCTTGGCACGTGAGAAGGGTATCCCTTGCGAGGCCTCGTTGGAGAATCTGATGGCTTGTGGCCTCGGGGCGTGTCTCTGTTGTGTAGAGGACACGACCGACGGCAACGTCTGTGTCTGCAAGGAGGGGCCTGTGTTTAACATCGAAAAACTGAAATGGTAATGGAAAAGGTTGATATGAGAGTGGCGCTCGGCACCCTCGCCCTTCAGAATCCCGTGATGACCGCTTCCGGAACCTTCGGCTACGGTCTGGAGTTTGCTGATTTCGTAGATCTCAATCGTCTGGGCGGTATCATCGTGAAGGGGACGACCCTGGAACCCCGTCAGGGTAATCCTTATCCTCGTATGGCAGAGACCGCACAGGGTATGTTGAATTGTGTGGGGCTCCAGAACAAAGGCGTAGATTATTTCTGCGAGCATATCTATCCAGAGGTGCGCAAGATTGGCACAGCGGTACTCGTGAACGTCAGCGGCAACTCGCCCGAGAACTATGCCGAGTGTGCACGTCGCATCGCAGCCCTCGATGATATTCCTGCCATTGAACTCAATATATCCTGTCCCAATGTCAAGCAAGGCGGTATGGCTTTCGGCGTAACGCCCGAGGGCGCAGCCTCTGTCGTCCGTGCGGTCCGCGCCGCATACCCCAAGACGCTCATCGTCAAGCTTTCCCCCAATGTTACCTCCATTGCCGACATAGCCCGTGCGGTGGAGGCAGAGGGCGCGGATGCCGTGTCACTCATCAACACGTTGATGGGCATGGCCATTGATGCGGAGCGTCGCCGCCCTGTCCTCAGCATCGGCACCGGCGGTCTCTCGGGACCGGCTGTGAAGCCCGTGGCCCTGCGCATGGTTTGGCAGGTCTTTGACGCTGTGAAAATCCCCATCGTGGGGCTTGGCGGCATCATGAACGCCACCGATGCCATTGAGTTCATGCTTGCCGGCGCTACCGCGGTGGAAATAGGCACGGCCAATTTCATCGACCCCGCTGTCACCATGAAGGTCATCGATGGCATCGCTGACTACCTGCATCGCCACAAGATAGCCCATGTCCGCGACCTCATCGGGGCTGCCCATAGAAGATTTTGACGGGTCATGCCTGCGGATGAGGGTGGCGTGATTCTTATTCGTTTTCGTAGAAACGGTTGAAGAGAGAACGTAGGAGTTCGGCATCCGACATCATTTGACGGAGACGCTCCAGACGGGAAGCGTTCGGAGAGTCGGGGAACCAGAGGCGTAGGTATCCGCTGGGACCGTATTTTTCATGCAGGTGAGCAACCATCCGGCGGTAGTGCTCCTCGCGGCTTAGGGCGGGGTAGTGCTCGATACCGTAGAGGACCGTACGGCGAATGATGGTCTCAGGGTCTATGAAGCGGTCTGCTTCGGCCACGATGCGGCCATAGATGGTGCGTGGCTCGTGGCCGGAGGAAGCCCGGTGGTCCTCGGCGGCATCGGCCATCGTGGCAATCTCACTCTCTGTGAACCATTGGCGCAGACGGCTGTCGGCACGGAGTATGCGGGCTGACACCTCGTGATGGCGCTCGCGTCCTTCACAGAGTCCCGTGTCGTGGTAGGCGGCGATGACGTAGGCCATGTCTTCGCGAACGTCTTGCTGTCGGGCCAGCTGCAGGCTCTGCTCGATGACCATCTCCACGTGGCTGCGGTCGTGGCCGCGGTCGAAGCTGTCGTAAAGCGGGATAACGTTCGCTTCGATATACTCCTTTAATGACTTTTCATTCATATTGTATGAGAGGAAACGGCCAACTGCAAATAGCTAACCACTACAACTGGCGCTGGCGGACGAAGCAGTCGGCGAATTTCTCTTCAGCGTGGTCGATGGGGTCGGCGAAGAGCCCGAAGACGGTGGAGCCGCTGCCGCTCATGGCGGCATAGGTGGCGCCGAGGTCGAGCAGACGGTCGCGGATGGCCGCAATTTCGGGGTGCGCGGCGAAGACCGTGTCCTCGAAGTCGTTGCGCAGGCGCCCCTGCCACTGCTCCACGGGCAGGGCGAGAATGTCGGTGAGCGGCTGCTCGGGTTGTCGCGGTGTGATGCCTGCATAGGCCTCGCGTGTGGAGACGAAGATGGGCGGCTTCACGAGCAGGAGCGTCCACCCGATAAGCTCAATGTTGATGGGCGTGAGCTGGTCGCCGCGTCCTGTGGCCAGCATGGGGCTGTTCTCGATGAAAAAGGCGCAGTCGGCGCCGAGGCGGCTCACCTGCTCGCGCATCATGTCGGCGCTCATGCCCAGCTGGAACTTCTCGTTGAGCAGACGTAGCATGAAAGCGGCATCGCTGCTGCCGCCGCCGAGGCCGGCGCCCGACGGGATATGCTTGAACAGGTGTATGTCAAGGGGTGGGAGTGGGTGGCTGGCCTCTACCATCCGCAGGACGCGCATGACGAGATTGTCCTCTGCAGAGCAGTCGAGCGCGGCGCCTGTCTGACGGAAGCGCCCGGGGGCAACGGTTTCTTTCACTTCTAAGGCGTCCATCAGGGGGATGGGGTAGAAGACGGTTTCTATATCGTGGTAGCCGTCGGGTCGGCGTGCGGTGACGTGCAGCCCTAAATTGATTTTTGCGTTGGGATAGACGAGCATGGGATTATATTTAATGAAGAATGAAAGCCCCCAAGCCCCCTAAAGGGGAGTGTTAGGAATGAAGGGTTAATAATGAAAAATGAAAATAGAGAAGTTAAACATGATGTCAAAGGTAGGGAAAAGTGGTGAAATCGTGTTCATTGAGGAGCAAAAAATATCAAATATGAAAGGGCGAAGGGTAATTTCTCGGTTTTTTCTTTGGCTGGGCACCGTATTATACGTATCTTTGCGCACTAATAGTCTGATATGAAAATGATAATGAAAAAGACGCTTCTCTTGTTCGCAATGGTTCTCACCAGTCTGAGTGCGCGGGCAGTACCCGCTGACCGCACTATACGCCGTGTGACGATGAGCGATGGCACAGAAGTGATGGCTGTCTTGCATGGCGATGAGCACTATTCGTGGATGAGCACTGTGGATGGCCGCGTGATAGAGCTCTCCGATGACGGTGAGACATACCAATACAGTACAGTGACAACGGAGGAGGTGCGCAAACGTGCCGCACGCCGTTTGATGAACGTGCGCAAGGTTGGCTCGCAGGCCACTGCGCCCCTGCCGGCTACGGGCTCGCCGAAGATTCCAGTCATTCTGGTGCAGTTCACCGATTCCATCTTCACAGGCGGTTCCACGCCAGAGGAAGTGAATCATTACTATGACCTTTTCTGCAACGGCACGCGCGACGGGAATCTCTACAAAGGCCATGGCTCTTATGGCGCTGTGCGCGATTACTTTGTTGACCAGAGCGAAGGGCAGTTTCAACCCGAGTTCACCATCATCGGGCCTGTGACACTTCCTAAAAAGGAGAACTATTACGCCAACAATACTGTCCAATTCACGAAGGATGCCGTGCTGCGAGCCACGAATATATACAACATCAATTGGAGCGACTTCGACAACAAGAACAAGGGACATGTGGATATGGTGTTTATCATCTTTGCCGGCTGTGGTGCCAACACGACAGGCCAAAGGGGTAGCCATATCTGGCCGAATGAAACCCCTATCGGCACTGTCACCTTGAGCGATGGCAAGACAAAGGTGAATTTCGTCTGCAGCGGCTGTACGAGTGAAAAGAGGCTGAATGTAGATATTAATAAAAGGGAATACACTAGTCCCGATGGCATCGGTGTGATGTGTCATGAGATGAGCCATGCCTTGGGATTGCCCGATTTCTATGATACGAGCTATCAGGCTTTCGGCATGGATGTTTGGTCGTTGATGGACTATGGGTGCTATGCCTCCAACGGCTATTGTCCCTGTTCCTATACGGCTTATGAACGCGATTTCATGGGGTGGCGTCCGCTGGAAACGCTGACGGAACCCGGCTGGCTGAAGATAGCCCCCATAGCAGCAGACGGAAAAGGTTACAAGATTGTCAACGATGCCAACCCCAATGAGTACTACATCCTGGAGAACCGCCAGAATGTGGGCTGGGACGGCAGCCTCATCAGAACGACCAAAGCGGGTTTACAGGTGACACACGTTGATTACAATGCAAGTAGCTGGAATAGTAACAATGTGAACACCGATGCTAATCACCAGCGCATGACCATCATTGCGGCCAATAACAGATACATCGGCACCTCACGTGAGGATGCTGATTGGGATGATATCATATTGACATGGAAAGGAAACCTCTATCCCTATAGCTACACCGATGGCGGCGTGACGCATGTCAACGACTCGCTGACCGCTTATTCCACGCCGGCGGCAACGGTGTTTACGAAGGGCGGTTTCATGAACAAGGACATTCACGGAATCAAGAACAATCTCGACCAGACCGTGACGCTCTATTTCGGCAACGACTATGGCGATGCCATCGAGAGCGTGAGCGATGACCGGAACGGCCAACGCTCGGCCACCGCTGGCGCCTGGACCGACCTGAGCGGTCGCCGCCTACAGGGAAAGCCCACGAAGAGGGGACTTTATATTGCGCCCGACGGACGCAAGGTGGTCGTAAATTGAAGGACTTAGAGATCTTATAAATTAAGGATTTTAGGATTTAAGGATTAAAAGATTGAGAATGCTATGGATAAGAACAATCATTTAGTTATCATGGCCGGCGGCATCGGTAGCCGTTTCTGGCCCATGAGCACACCAGAGCGCCCCAAGCAGTTTATTGACGTGCTGGGTTGTGGACGTACGCTCCTGCAGTTGACATTCGACCGCTTTGCCGGCGTCTGCCCGCCCGAGAATGTGTGGGTAGTGACCAGTGCCAGCTATGCCGACATCGTGCATGAGCAACTACCCGATATGCCCATGAGTCATATCTTGCAGGAGCCCTGTCGGCGTAACACTGCACCGTGCATCGCCTATGTCAGCTGGCGCATCAAGGCTGAGAACCCGCAGGCCAACATCTGCGTGTCGCCTTCTGACCATATCGTGATGAATGTCATGGAGTTCCAGCGCGTCATCACCTCTGCGCTGAGCTTCACACAGGAGACCGACAGCATCGTGACTCTCGGTATGCAGCCCACACGCCCGGAGACAGGCTATGGCTACATTCAGGCCGACATGACTGTTGCCAGTGCACGCAACAAGGAGATCTATCGCGTGGATGCCTTCCACGAGAAACCCCAGCTGGAGGTGGCCGAGAAATACATCCGCCGCAAGAACTATTTCTGGAACAGCGGCATCTTTGTATTCCGTGTGGCTACCATTGTCAACGCGCTGCGCATCTACGCTCCCGAGATTGCCCAGGTCTTTGAACCCCTCATGAGCATTTATGGTACAGAGCGCGAGCAGGCCGTCATCAACGAGGAGTTCCCCAAGTGTCCTTCCATCTCCATCGACTATGCTGTCATGGAAAAAGCCGAGGAGATTTTCGTGCTGCCGGCATCGTTCGGCTGGAGCGACCTCGGCACATGGGGCTCGCTGCATGAGCAGAGCCGCAAGGATGGACACGATAACGTGTGTATAGGGCAGCAGATAGATCTCTACGAGACCCAGAACTGCATCATTCATGCCACACAGGAGAAACGCGTGGTGGTGCAGGGCCTCGATGGCTTTATCGTGGCCGAGAAAGATAACACCCTGCTGATCTGCCGCCGCTCCGAGGAACAGCGCATCAAGCAGTTCACAGAGGGAAAGTGAGTAATATTGAAAACAGTAACAATGTTAAATAAATAGATGAGTAAACAGAATCAAGAAGAGCAATTGGAGTCCATCCTGGATATCAACGCAACGAATATCTGGACAGTAGGTGAGAACGAAATCGCCGAGCTCTGGGAGGAGGAACTGAAGGATGAGGGTTTCCCGCCTTTCGAGGAGAAACTCCTGAACATCATTCGTCTGGCCTATGAGGTCGTTCACTTCGACAATGGCGACGAACGCGAGAATGCCAAATATACGCGCGGCGACTGGACCACCTTCCCCCGCTCCGACCTGAAGAAGGGCATCGTGGCTATTCGTAAGCGTAACATCAGCCGTCTGACCGACCTGAGCTACGAGAACGTGAAACATATCACAGCAGCCACGCTCCTGGAGCTCATCAGTCGCAACTTCGGCGGCGGATGGGACAGCATTCCCTTGGCCATCAAGGACATCATCGAGAGCGCCTTCGAGGTGACAACCACCACACTGCCGGCATCGCGCCTGCACATGGCCGGCGGCACAAAAGACAAGAAGCTGGCCGACGGCTTCGAGGTGCTGGAAGTGGAGAAAGGCACGTGGATTGAGGCTATCTTCGTGAAGAAAAAGGATCCGGTCACGAAACTGCGGATGCTGGTTGAAGGACAGTACGACGAGGACGGCAACCGTGTGCGTCCCGATGACGAGGACGATGACGACGAACGCGAAGAGCGCGACGACGAGGACGAGGAGGTTGACGAGGATGTACAGCCTTCGGAGGACGATGAGACCTTCTACTCCAGCTACGCTCCCGAGGCCGACGTCAAGGATGTCGAGGAAGACGCTGAAGGACTGTCGGTGTTAGAGTAAACGGCGTGCCGTGCTCACGTTAGCTGTCATCATAGCCTACATCGTGCTGCTGGCAGTAGTCTCATGCCTGACTACACGCCGAGCAGACAACGAGAACTTTTATTGCGGAGGGCGACGTTCACCTTGGTGGGCTGTCGCCTTCGGCATGTTAGGCGCATCCCTCAGCGGCGTCACCTTCGTGAGTGTGCCCGGGATGGTGAAGGCGGCGGACATGACCTACCTGCAGATGTGTCTGGGTTTTATTCCGGGCTATGCGCTGGTGGCTTTCGTCTTGTTGCCCGTCTATTACCGGCTGGGGCTCACCTCCATATACACCTATTTATATAAGCGCTTCGGTCTGTCTGCCTACAGGACGGGTTCTGTCTTCTTTCTGCTGTCCAAGACGCTGGGGGCTGCTGTCCGGCTATATCTGGTGTGTCTGATTCTGCAGCGCCTCCTGTTCGATGGGTTAGGATTCCCGTTCTGGCTGACGGCTGCGGTCATCCTGCTGCTCATCTGGCTCTATACGCGACGTGGAGGCATCGGCACGATTGTGTGGACGGATTGCCTGCAAACCCTGGTGCTCTTGACAGCTCTCGTGCTCATCATCAGCGCCCTGTTGACGACTGAAGGGTGGGGGATAGCCACTGCTGTGCAGCAGATTCGTGACAGCTCCATGAGCCGGATCTTCGAGTTCTCTTACCCTGCAAGCCGACAGTACTTTTGGAAGCAGTTCCTCAGCGGAGCTTTCATCGTGGTGGTGATGACGGGGCTGGATCAGGATATGATGCAGAAGAACCTCAGCTGCCGCACGTTGCGTGAGTCGCAGAAGAACATGATTGTCAACGGATTGCTCTATCTTCCTGTGAATCTCCTGTTCCTCGGTCTCGGAGTGCTGATGTATCTGTTCATGACCAACCACGGCATCGCGATGCCCGCCTCCTCAGATGAGGTGATGCCGATGCTTTGTGCCGATGGTTATCTCGGTCAGGGAGCCCGCATCTTCTTCACGTTAGGCATTGCTGCTGCAGCCCTGTCGAGTGCAGACAGTGCACTCACAGCCTTGACCACCAGCACCTGCGTTGATCTCTTCCAACGTCCCGACGACGAGCGCTTGCGCCGCCGTGTGCATCTCATGATGAGCCTCTTTGTCCTGGCCGTTATCCTTGTCTTCCGCGTCCTGAACAGCACCAGCGTCATCGATGCCGTCTATGTCATCGCCTCCTACACCTATGGCCCGCTGCTCGGACTCTTTGCCTTCGGGCTGTTTATGCCCTCCCGCTCCCAGCCGGCATCCCGTGCCATACCTGTCATCTGCCTCGCTGCCCCCATCCTCTGCGGCCTCCTCTCCCTCGCTGCCTCCACCTTCTGGAACTATCACTTTGGCTACGAACTCCTGCTACTTAACGGCGCCCTCACCTTTCTGGGTCTTCGCCTGAGCGCACACACGCTTTGCCGGTGAGTTTTTTTCCATACGATGAGGATATTTGCCATACGCGCTTTACGTCCCACAGTTGCGTCTTATCGGTTTTTCCATTGGTGGAAAAATGTTTTTCCACCAATGGAAAATGGTTTTGCCACCGGTGGCAAAACCTCCCACACCCGCTTGGGTACTCAGTAACACATACCTGACTGGTCGGCAAAACATACTTGATTTGTCGGCATTATCGTCATAATATGACGATAAATATCCATTGTCGTCATACGTTTAACTGATAGATTATGAGTATAATAAACATCCTTTATGACGATATGACGATAATTTTCCCCAAAAATGATAAAGTAGTCTTACCCACCTTCTTTTATCACCGTGACGCTACGGTAGTTTGGCTATAACTAATCACCATACCCATATTTCTGTATCAGGGTCAGTGCTGTAATGTTGTGAGTTATAGCCCCCATAACCATCGTAGGATGATGTGGAAGAGCCTGTAGCTACTCCATACGAGTTACGATAGGTGGTTTTGATATTTCCCAAATAGTCATTGGAAGAGGTCGAGGATCCGATAGTTCTTCCATAAGCATCAGTATATGTGGTGGTCGTGTTGCCATAGTAATCTGTGGAAGATTTGGCCACTCCTGTAGTGATGCCGTAGCGATTACGATGTGTTGTGGTTGTGTTTCCAAAACAGTCAGTTGATGTAGTGGAAGTGCCCATGGTGATTCCGTAGTAATCTTTATGAGATGTGTTCGTGTTCCCATAATGGTCAGTTGACGATAGCGAGGAACCAGTTGTAATTCCATACTGGTTACGATGTGTTGTCGTTCTACTGCCGTTATAATTGGCTGATGAAGAAGAGGAACCCACGTAGTACTGTGCGTTTGCGGTGATGGCGAATGTGATGGCCATGAGCATCAAAGAAATCTTTTTCATAATTGTAATTGTTTTTGATTGTTTTGTTAATAATAATGTTTGTTGTTTCACTCTTTTATACTGTTAATAAAGAAAAGGTAACCGTGATTTCAAGAAAAGAGTATATAAACAAATGTGTTTAGGAGAAAAACCATATAGCGACGGCTGCTGAGATGGCAGAGAAAAGAATGACAATGAACCAATTAGGCCTGTTACTGAGCTGTTTTTCCATGTCTTCAATTTGCGTGGAATATTTCGCCACCTGTTGCGCATAATCTGCATTTTTGGATGTCAAAGATGTGATGGAAGCATTGATTCTGTCTATGCTTTTCTGCAGCTCAGTATTCTTTTCGTTCGCTTTAGTCAACTGTGCATCATGTAACTTTTGTCCATCTTCCTGGGCTTTTGTCAAAGCTTTCATCTGTTCTGTCAAGGTCTCATTCTGTTTTCGAGCTTGCGTGAGTTCTTGCTCATACTGCTTTTTTACTTCGTCAACAAGAGCTGCTTTGGATTTTGCACGTTGTTCAATCACCTCATTAACCATATTACTGAAGTAGCTTCCTAAAGCAAATGGGACTTCAAGTACCTTGTCGACCAAGTTCTTGATAAAGGCTTTTTCGTCTGGATGGCCAACTGCAGAAATAACAGGCGTTTTCATTTGGACGATGGTTTGCAACACATCAAGATTGTCCAATGCTCCCCAATCCTTCTCGTCTCCACCGCCTCGTACAAGAGCTATAGCATGAAAACCCTTTGCATCCATCTGTCTGAGCACATTCATCAACTCTGTAGGTCGAGCAAAGCTACACCTTTGTCTGTCGAATTGGATTTTCTCGCGTGCTGCGGCATTTAGCCCCCTATTGAAATCTGTCTCAGTGATGGCTGTTTCGGCAATAATAACACCTATCACAGGTTTCTTGTCTTCATAAAGAATACTTTCAAGAACCGTATCTACATTCTTACTAGTACTTCGATTCTTCTGTAATAGCAATTCGTTCCTTTTGATATCTTCCTGTGAAACGGCATTTACTTGCACTGTTTCAGCCCAAGTAACTTCTAAGATAAGCTGAATGGAACTATAGGCATTCTGCACGTTGTATTCAAGAATACCTGCCACATTGATAAGGCTGTTTGCTTTCAATTGTGTCCTCAAGCTGATAGGCACTTTTATGTTCAGATAGCTATTGCTTGACGTGTCTTTCAGCCAGTCGAAGTAGTAGCCCTGATACACTTGTCCTTTACCCAATACGAATACTCCTTGCATGTAGATTCTCAATTGGCCTTGTCTACTTGCATAGTAATCAGCATTTAGCTTACCTTTATAGATGTTCAGAATCTCAGACGGCGCATAGTAACGCGCCAAAGTTGTTTGTTGTACGTTGGAATTTGCCATAATATGGAGTATTTTTGTCTATTAATACAGGGAATTGGTTAAAAAGTAACCGAAAATATAATCCAAATACTATTTTGTTTCTCGATTAGCCTCAAAAAACAAATAAAGTAATTACCTTTGCAGAAAAAAGAAATGAAAAAGCTTATAGTTCTTATTTGTGCTTTCTTTTCTATCTGTTGCATATATTCACAGAAATACATTCGACCTGTTTTTGACAGGACGGATAATTATCTGTTTCACATAGATAGTGTAGAAGTCACCAAAGATTCAACTTTCCTGTTTTTCACTTATGATGCAGAAGGTGGCTCATGGGCGAACATTTCAGACAACACACATATCGTAGACAAGGAATCTGGCAAAGAATACAAGGCGATTTCCGTTCAAGGAATACCTTTTCAGCCAGCGAAGCGACACTTCTCATATAGCACTAAAATCCCTGTAAAACTAAGTTTCAAAGCAATCGACAAAACAATCCACCTTGATTTTATTGAAAATGTGCAAGATAGCACGGCATTTAATATATACGGGATAGATTTATCTGTAAAATTTCC
>CACZSQ010000020.1 GCA_902783885.1 uncultured Bacteroidales bacterium | reverse complement strand
GCATCATCGGCATCTGCGGCTGGGGTGGCATAGCGCTCAATGCTGCCGCTGCCGACACTCGCATCAAGGCTACCGTGGCCTCTACGATGTATGACATGACGCGCGTGAGCGGCAATGGCTATTTCGACAGCGAGGACAAGGAGGAGGCTCGTCATGACGCCCGCGAGGCACTCTCCAGACAACGCCTCGCCGACCCCATGGCCATGGCTGGCGGTGTCATAGATCCTCTGCCCGAAGATGCTCCACAGTTTGTCAAAGATTACTTTGACTACTACAAGACAGAGCGCGGCTACCACGAGCGCAGCGGCAACTCCAACGACGGATGGCGTACAATCGGTACGCAGGCCTATGCCAACAGCCGTTTCCTCTACTATATCAATGAAATCCGCTCTGCCGTCCTCGTGATGCATGGTGAGAAAGCTCATTCCCGCTACTTCGGCGAAGCTGCCTATCACTATATGGTGGATGGTCAGGCCGAGGGCTACAAGTTTGTTGGCCAGCCTAACCCCAACCCCGAGAACAAAGAGCTGCTCATCATCCCCGATGCTTCACATTGCGACCTCTATGACGGCGGCTACGAGGAAAAGGCCGGCAAGGGTCAGCCTAAGAACCTCATCCCCTGGGATAAGTTGGCGGCATTCTTCGAGGAGTACCTGAAGTAGTCAACCCCTCCCCCGCCCTGCGCCTATTCCTCAAAGACGTATCCGAAGCCAGTGCGGCTGACGATGTTCTGGGCATAGGAGCCCAGTTTCTTGCGCAGGCGGGTGATGTTGACATTCACGGTGTGTTCCGTGACGATGACT
Organism: uncultured Bacteroidales bacterium; assembly: GCA_902783885.1. Lineage (GTDB taxonomy): Bacteria > Bacteroidota > Bacteroidia > Bacteroidales > Bacteroidaceae > Physcousia. The sequence continues at coordinate 2,537 of CACZSQ010000020.1, read as the reverse complement.
CCTGCCCATATTGTATCCATCAGCTGCTGGCGTGAGAGCACTTTGCCTCGATTGACCAGCAGCAGGTGGAGGAGTGCGAACTCCGTCGGAGTCAGGTTCACGGAATCACCTTCGATGGTGACTGTCTTCTTGTCAAGGTTCAGCTGTAAACCCTTATAGTTGACAAGCCGCCTCCCCAAACGGGCTTCTACGATATTCATGACGAAGTCGCCGATTTTCTCACAGTCCGCTACGATATCGTTGTAGAGCGTGCCGAGCGAATAGGAGTACTTGAGCAGCCCAGCCGACACGAACGAGACGGTCATGACTGTCGTGGCTGAAGACGACTGCACAGCGCAGGTCACCATCGTGCCCGTCAGCATCCCCATCAGCCGGTTTCCCGTCATGCGGGCCAATATGTGTCGCAAACTCGGTCCTGCCAGTTTCTGCAAGGCATCACTCATGGTCTTCATACCATAAATGAGTAATGCCACTGAGCCGAGCAACCGGAAAAACAATTCAATCGACATACTTCTTCGTCTAACTTGTTAATTACAACGCAAAGATACGTGAAAACAATTTAAACAAGCTACAAAGCACGATTACAATTTAGTTACAATACGCATTTTTTCTCTGTTTGCAGTATTTTTAATAATGAGAGTCATTGCCGTTTGCAATTATTTGCGTACTTTTGCTATTGAAAAGCAAATCGTAAAAGACAAAGCACAATGACAGTATTCTTATTAAATGGCAGTGCCAATGAGAATGACTATTCATTCACAACAGATAAGTATGAACAGAAGTCAGGAAATCATCGCTGTCATCGTCCTCTCGGCAGGTATCACCTCGCTCAACATGCAGGTAGTCATTGTGGTGGACCACAACTACAGCGAGTAAAAAATAGACTATGCGGTAAATAGGGTATGAAGGACGTTGCACTAGTTTTGTCGAGCGGAGGAGCTCGCGGTCTGGCACACATCGGTGTGATAGAGGAGCTGGAGGCACAGGGCTACCGTATCACTTCCATAGCAGGTTGCTCGATGGGAGCGCTCATCGGTGGCTTCTATGCTGCCGGGCGTTTGACGGACTACCGAGAGTGGATGAAAACCATTGACCGCAAGAAGATGCGCGACCTCATTGATTTTTCTCTCAGTTGGAACCATATCGTGAAGGGCGAACGCATCATCGACGCCATGAAGGAGGTAGTGCCCGATGTCCGTATTGAGGACTTGCCTATCCCTTATTGCGCAGTCTCTACCGACTGGGAGCATGGGGAGGAGGTGGTGTTCCGCGAGGGGAGTCTCTATGAAGCCATCCGCGCGTCCATCTCGCTGCCATCATTCTTCGACCCTGTACGCAAAAACGGACGCGTGCTCATCGACGGCGGTGTCATCAACCCTTTGCCGTTGAACCGTGTGGAGCGTCATGAGGGCGACATCCTTGTGGGCTCTGATGTCAGCGGTCACGACTATGAGGCACAGAGCAAGCTACAGCAGATGGCACGGGAGAAGCGCATGGCCGACCGCTCGCTGGGAAGCATCATCTTAAACAAACTCATTCCCGACAATATCGAATTCAACTATATCACCCTGCTCTCCCGCACCAGCTCGCTGATGATCCGTCAGAATTCCAAGCTGATGGCCCAACTCGTGAATCCCGATGTGCTCATTGATATCCAGATGGACAAGTATGGTAGTTTCGACTATGACAAATCGGAGAAACTCATAGCTTTAGGGAGGAGCAAGGCTCGGCAGGCGATGAAAGTTGCGCTAAGATAAAGCAACTGACGATAAAAATAACAATAAGATGACCACAACGTTAATCATAGGACTGCTGATTCCGCTGCTGGGAACGATGCTTGGCTCCGCATTCGTCTTTCTGATGAAGGATGAAATGTCGGCCCGTGTACAGAAGTCGCTGCTGGGTTTTGCATCGGGCGTGATGGTGGCGGCATCGGTATGGTCGCTGCTGATACCAGCGATGGAGATGGAGGCTGACAGCGGCAAATGGAGTGTCGTGCCTGCAGCCGTCGGGTTCGTGCTTGGTATTGGTTTCCTGCTGACACTCGACGAACTGACCCCACACCTTCATGTGGGTTCAGACACCCCGGAAGGCCCCCGTTCCCGACTGTCACGCACGGCGATGCTCGCACTGGCTGTAACAATCCACAACCTGCCTGAAGGAATGGCCGTCGGCATTGTCTTTGCAGGAGCAGAGCAGGGCGCGGCAGGACTGTCCATAGCATCGGCGGTGGCTGTCTCGTTGGGCATCGCCATTCAGAACGTTCCCGAAGGAGCCATCATCTCTATGCCTATGCGGGCAGAGGGAAACAGCAGGTGGCGTTCGTTCCTGATAGGCAGTCTGAGTGGCATCGTTGAGCCCGTCGGAGCACTTGCCGTCTTACTGCTGGCCTCGCTGTTGATGCCTGTCATGCCCTACATGCTCGCCTTTTCCGCAGGAGCCATGTTCTATGTCGTGGTCGAGGAACTGATACCCGAAGCCTCCAGCGGCCAGCACTCCAACCTCAGCACCATTGGCTTTGCCATCGGTTTCGTGCT